>DASXKD010000551.1:0-3103 GCA_036497045.1 Streptosporangiaceae bacterium
GGCCTGTGGCCCGGGTTCGACGCCAGCGAGGTGCCGATCGGCTCGATCACCAACGGCGTCCACGTCGCCACCTGGGTGGCTCCGGAGATCCTCGGCTGCGGCAAGGGCGACCCCGGGGGGCAGCCCGGCCCGGGGCCGGACGACGGCCCGGCGTGGGACGCGATCGCCGAGACCGGGCCGGCCCGGCTGTGGGAGATCCGCGGCATGCTGCGCCGCCGCCTGGTCGCCGAGGCGAGAGAACGGCTGCGCGCGTCCTGGCGGCAGCGCGGCGTATCCGAGGCCGAGCTGGGCTGGACCCACCATGCCCTGGACGCGAACGTGCTGACCATCGGCTTCGCCCGCCGGGTGCCGTCCTACAAGCGGCTCACCCTGATGCTGCACGACCCGGAGCGGCTGACCGCGCTGCTGCTGGACCCGCAGCGCCCGGTGCAGCTGGTGATCGCTGGCAAGGCGCATCCCGCCGACGACGGCGGCAAGCAGCTCATCCAGCAGATGGTCAGGTTCGCCGACGACCCCCGGGTGCGGCACCGCATCGTGTTCCTGCCTGACTACGACATGGAGCTGGCCGCGGCCATGGTCGCCGGCTGCGACGTGTGGCTGAACAACCCGCTGCGGCCGCTCGAGGCGTGCGGCACCTCGGGCATGAAGTCCGCGCTGAACGGTGGCCTCAACCTGTCGGTGCGGGACGGCTGGTGGGATGAGTGGTTCGACGGCGAGAACGGCTGGGCGATCCCGTCGGCCGACGACGTGGCCGACCCGGCCCGGCGCGACGAGCTGGAATCGGTCGCCATGTATGACCTGCTCGAGCAGGTGGTGGCCCCGCTGTTCTACGACACCGGTACCGGCGGGACGCCGCAGCGGTGGCTGGAGATGGTCGCGCACACCCTCGCGGTGCTCGGGCCGCGGGCGCAGGCCGCCCGGATGGTCCGCGAGTACGTGGAGACCCTCTACGTGCCTGCCGCGCGCTCATCCCGTGTCCTGGCCGCCGACCACGGCGAGGGCGCCTTCGCGGCAGCGCGCGAACTGGCCGCGTGGAAGCAGCGGCTGAAGGCGGCCTGGCCGGCGGTGCGGATCGAGCACATCGAGGCGGGCGACGGGGACCGCGGCCCGGGTGAGTGGCTGCCGGTCCGGGCGAGCGTGGCTCTGGGCGAACTGTCACCGCAGGACGTCACGGTCGAGGTGATCTGTGGCCGGGTGAACGACGGGGAGGACATCGTTGAGCCCGCCGCCAGCGCGCTGGCGCCTGACGGGCCCGCCACCGCCGAGGGGACCGTCCGCTACGCGGGGGAGGCGCGGCTTGGCCGGCCTGGCCCGTTCGGGTACACGGTGCGCGTGGTGCCCCACCATCCGCTGCTGGACAGCACCGCCGAGCTGGGCCTGGTCACCTACCCCGACGCCCCGGAGGGAATGACCAACGGCGATCTGCGTTAACCCAGCCCGGGCCGGGGTGAACTAGGATCGGTTCCCCGGCAAGGGAGGTGCGCATGGGCGAGTTCGTCCGGGTGGAGCGGGACGAGGCGATCGCGACAATCCGGCTTGACCGGCCACCGATGAACGCGCTCAACGCGCAGGTTCAGGACGAGATCGCGGCCGCCGCCGCAGAGGTCGACGCCGACCCCGCAGTGCGCGCTGTGGTGCTCTTCGGCGGCGCGAAGGTTTTCGCGGCCGGGGCCGACATCAAGGAGATGGCGGAGGCCAGGTTCGCCCAGGTGGCCGTGGACAGCCGCCGGCTGCAGGCCGCCTTCACCACGGTGGCCAGGATCGGCAAGCCGGTCGTGGCCGCGATCACCGGCTACGCGCTCGGCGGTGGCCTGGAACTGGCACTGTGCGCCGACTTCCGGGTGGCCGGTGAGAGCGCCAGGGTCGGCCAGCCCGAGATCCTCCTCGGCATCATCCCCGGGGCCGGCGGCACCCAGCGGCTGCCCCGGCTCGTCGGGCCCGCGCGGGCCAAGGACATCGTCTTCACCGGGCGCTTCGTCGGCGCGGCGGAGGCGCTCCGGATCGGCCTGGTGGACAAGGTGGCCCCGGACGCCGAGGTCTACCAGGTGGCGCACGACCTGGCGGCCCAGTTCGCCCACGGCCCCGCCGTCGCCATCCGCGCGGCCAAGCAGGCCATCGACGCTGGGCTCGAGGCCGACCTGGATACCGGCCTGGAAATCGAGCGGCTGAACTTCGCCTCGCTGTTCGCCACCGAGGACCAGCGCGCGGGAATGCGCAGTTTCATCGAGAATGGGCCTGGGAAGGCCACCTTTGCCGGGCGCTGACTCGGGCCAGGTGGCGGGCCCGCAGTCCTGGCGCCCCGGGCAAGGAGCAAGCCGATGCATCCGCTGATCATCGCCGGTCCAGCCGGCCCCGCCTCACGGGCCCGGCCATGACCGAGCCCGGCGACGACCCGTCCCTGGAGGAGATCACCGCCGCCCTGCGCGCGGACAGCGCCGACGTCGCGCTGTACGCGCGGGTGCTCACCGAGTCCCTGGGGGACGCACTGCCGCCCGGCTGCGTGGTGGTCGACAGGGACCGGAGCATGTCGGACCGGATGCGCGGGCGCCCGGGCCAGGTCACGAAGGTCACGGTGCGGCTCGGTGAGAAGGTGCTGACCCTGGCGGTGCAGCCGGGCCGCCCGCCGGCCGCGGAGATCTGCCGGGAGGTACGCGGCGTCGTTCTCTCCCGCCAGCCCGCTGGCATGCAGGAATGGGTGGACGAACTGGCCAGGGAACTGGCCGCACACGCACAGCAGAACGCACATGCGGCCGAGGTGCTGCGCAAGCTCGTCGCGGGTTCCTAGGACATCACCCGGCGGCCGCAATAGCCGATCGGGCGGGGATACGGAAGGGGGCTCCGTAGTCTGGAACATGCCATGAATGATCAGGACCTGATGCCGGAACGGCTCGGGGAATACCGCCTGCTCGACCGGATCGGCGAGGGCGGCATGGGGGTTGTCTTCCTGGCCCGCGACCGCCGCCACCGGACGGTCGCGCTCAAGGTCCTGCGCTCCAGCGTGGCGGGCGATCCGACGGCGCGGCGGCGGCTCGCCCGTGAGGTCGAGACGATGCAGCGGGTGCGCAGCCCGAACGTGGCCGAGGTGATCGACGCCGACCTCGAC
>DASXKD010000552.1:0-3026 GCA_036497045.1 Streptosporangiaceae bacterium
GGACGGGGTGAGGTCAGCCGGAGGTGGCCAGGGCGGTGCCGATGCGGCGCAACTGGGTGGTCGCGCCGCCGAGTGCGAACTCGTTCTGCTTGGCGGCCAGGAAGTAGCGGTGCAGCGGGTAGTCGAGGTCGATGCCCACGCCACCGTGTACGTGGACCGCGGTGTGGGCGACCCGGTGACCTGCGTCGGCGGCCCAGAACTTGGCGGTGGCTATGGCAGTCTCGGACGGCTGCCCGGCAGCGAGTTGCCACGCGGCCTGCCACATCGTCAGCCGCACCGCCTCCACGTCGATGTAACCGTCGGCCAGGCGCTGCGCCACCGCCTGGAAGCTGCCGATCGGCTTGCCGAACTGGACCCGGTTCCGCGCGTACTCCGCGGTCATCTCCAGGGCGCGCTCCAGCACGCCGAGCTGCCGGGCGCACAGCGCGACCGTGGCGTGGGAAAGCAGCCAGCCGGTGATGTCCCGGCCCGTGCCCGGGCTGCCGAGCACCCGGTCGGCGGGCACCCGGACGCCGTCAAGTACGACCCGGCCCGCGGTGCCGCCGGTGATCCGCTGCGGCTGCACCGTGACACCATCGTCGGCCGGGTCGACGAGGAACACGGTGACGTCGGGTGGCGTAGCCGCGGGCACCAGCATCATCCCGGTCTGTGAGGCGGCGAACACCGTGGTCTTCACGCCAGACAGCCGCCAGCTCCCACCCGCCTCCCCTTCCCCCTTCATTGGCTCGGCGCTGACCGACGGCACCCGCGGGTCGTCGCCATCCTCCTCGGCCAGCGCGGCGGTCAGGACGATCTCACCGCGCCCCGCCGAGGCGGCCCACCGTTCCCGCTGCTGCGGGGTGCCGAACCGGGCCAGCGCGCCGGCGCCGAGCACGATCGAGGCCAGGTAGGGGACCGGGGCTACGGCACGGCCCAGTTCGGTGAGGACGCAGCACTGCGCGAGCAGGCCGAGCCCGGCACCGTCCAGCGGCTCAGGCAGCGCGGCGGACAGGATCCCGGCGCCCGCCAAATCGGCCCACAGGGCCCGGTCGAACCCGTCACCGGCCTCGACGGCGCGCATCCGCTCCGGTGTCAGCCGGCCGTTGAGGATCTTGCGGGTCAGGTCCGCGAGTTCGCGCTCGGCCTCGTTCAGCGTGAAATCCATGAGTCGTCAGTCCTCAGCGTCGGCCGATGGGAAGCGCTAGCGCCGCGGCGGCGATCAGGTCCCGCTGTACCTCGTTGGTGCCGCCGCCGAACGTGAGGATCAGCGAGGACCGGTGCATCCGCTCGATCCGCCCGGCCAGAATCGCGCCCGCCGACCCATCCTTGACCAGCGCGTTCGCGCCGAGCACCTCCATCAGCAGCCGGTAGGCCTCGGTGGCGAACTCGGTGCCGAAGACCTTGGTGGCCGATGCCCCGGCCATGCCAGGCCCGTCGCCGGCCTGCGCCGCGATCCGCCAGTTCATCAGCTTGAGGAACTCGGCCTTGGCATGCACCCGGGCCAGGTTGAGCTGCACCCATTCGGCGTCGATGACCCGCCCGCCGCTGGCCAGCTTCGTGGCGCGGGCCCACTCGGTGACCTCACGCAGCGCGCCCCGCACCGGCGCCGACGAGGTGAGCGCCACCCGCTCGTGGTTGAGCTGGTTGGTGATCAGCGGCCAGCCCTGGTTCTCCTCACCCACCAGGGCGGAGGCGGGCACCCGGATGTCGCTGTAGTAGGTGGCGCTTGTGGTGGTCCCGGCGACGGTGCGCACCGGCGTCCAGGAGAAGCCCTCGGAGTCCGTGGGCACGATCAGGATGGACAGACCCTTGTGCCGGGGCGCGTCGGGGTCGGTCCGGCAGGCCAGCCACACGTAGTCCGCGTACTGGATCAGGCTGGTCCACATCTTCTGGCCGTTGATCACGTACGAGTCCCCGTCCCGGACCGCGCGGGTGCGCAGCGAGGCCAGGTCGGTGCCCGCCTCGGGCTCGGAGTAGCCGATCGAGAAGTGGATCTCGCCGCCGGCGATCCGGGGCAGGTAATGCGCCTTCTGCCCGGTGGTGCCGAACCGCATGATCGTCGGGCCCACGGTGTGCAGCGTCAGGAACGGGACCGGCACCCCGGCGGCCGCCGCCTCGTCGGTGAAGATGAGCTGGTCGAGCGGGGATCCCCCACGCCCGCCGAACTCCTCCGGCCAGCTGAGCACCAGCCAGCCGTCGCGGCCAAGCTCCCGGACGACCTCCCGGTAGGCCTCCCCGTTCCCGTACTCGCCCTCGGCCGTGGCCAGCGCGGCACGGCGCTCCGGCGTCATCAGGCGGGCGAAGTACGCGCGCAACTCCTGGCGGAGCCGCTGCTGCCCGGGCGTGTAGGTCAGGTCCATCCGCCCTCCGGCTGCCGGGGGTATAAATAGAACGTGTTCTAGAAGCATAACCGAGGGGAGCCGGCGTGGCCGAGGCGTACCTGGTCGATGCCGTGCGGACGCCGGTCGGCCGGCGCGGCGGCGGCCTCGCCGCGGCGCACCCCGCCGATCTCGGCGCGCACGTCATCCGGGCGCTGCTGGCCCGCACCGGCGTGGATCCGCTGGCCGTCGACGACGTGGTGTTCGGCTGCGTGGACACCCTTGGCCCGCAGGCGGGCGACATCGCCAGGACCGCGTGGCTCGCCGCGGGCCTGCCGGAGGCCGTGCCCGGCGTCACCGTGGACCGGCAGTGCGGCTCGTCCCAGCAGGCGGTCCACTTCGCCGCCCAGGCGGTGCTCAGCGGTACCGCTGACCTGGTGGTGGCCGGCGGGGTGCAGAACATGAGCATGATCCCGATCGCGGCGGCGATGCTGGCCGGGCAGGCGTACGGGTTCGACGACCCGTTTTCCGGCTCGGCGGGCTGGCGGGCCCGCTACGGCGACCAGGAGATCTCACAGTTCCGCGCCGCCGACACGATCGCCGCGAAGTGGGGCCTGCGCCGCGCCGAGATGGAGGAGTTCGCGCTGGCCAGCCACCGGCGGGCCATCGCGGCGGCCCGCGCGGGGCACTTCGCCGCCGAGATCGTGCCCTACGGCGAGGTGGCCGCGG
>DASXKD010000553.1:0-1523 GCA_036497045.1 Streptosporangiaceae bacterium
CCGTTCCTTCGTCACGGCGCCTCGGCCCCCGCGCTGCTCGGGGGGGACGACCCCCACGGACCCCCCCGGGGGGCAGAGCCTCCGTTCTTTCGTCATGGCGCCCCGGCCCCCGCGCTCCCGGCCGCCGGGGGCTGGCCCGAGCTGAGCCCGCCGCCGCGCCGGGCCCGCTTGAAGGCGCCGCTGAGCTACCACTTCCTGGCGGCCGGGCACGACGGCACGCTGGCCGTCGCGGTCACCGGGCGGGTCCGCAGGGAGACCACCTTGGTGCCGCTGGCCAAAACGCAGAGCGTGCGGCTGGTCCAGGGCCCGCTGCAGCGCCGGCTCGGGCTGGCCACCGTGCACCTCGATGCCGCGGGCAAGCGGGTCAGGGCCGAATTCAGGGAACGGCCGCAGGAGCAGGCCAGGTCACTGGTCGGCGAGCTGGCCGCGCTCAGCCGCAGCGCCCGCAGGCAGGCGTCGCTGGCGGCCGGCCCGCCGACGCTCAGCCGCAGCGACCGCAGGCAGGCGTCGCTGGCGGCCGGCCCGGCAGTGCCGTCGCAGCCGCCCCATTCGGGCGGCACCGGCGCCGCGGCACCGGCGAACGGCCACGAGGCGCCCGGTCAGGCGGCCAGCGTGGCGTCGCCGGTGAACGCATCCCAGAGCGAGGCGTAGATACCGTCCGCCGCGAGCAGGCCGTCGTGCGTGCCGACCTCTGCGATCCGGCCCTGGTCCAGCACCACGATCCGGTCCGCGCGGGCGGCGGTGGTGAGCCGGTGCGCCACCACCAGCGTTGTCCGCGAGGCCAGCAGCCGCTCCGCGGCCCGCGCCACGGCCGCCTCACTGACCAGGTCCAGCGCGGCGGTCGCCTCATCGAGCAGGAGGATGTCCGGATCCACCAGGTAGGCACGGGCCAGTGCGATGAGCTGACGCTGCCCGGCGGACAGGTTGCGCCCGCGCTCAGCCACCTCATGATCGAAGCCGCCGGACAGGCGGGTGATCATGTCCACGGCGCCCACGGCGCGGGCCGCCGCCAGGACCTCGGCGTCACTGGCCTCCGGCCGGCCGTAGGCGATGGCGTCGCGCACCGTGCCCGCGAACAGGAACGCCTCCTGCGGGACCACGCCCAGCCGCCGCCGGTAGGAGGCCAGGTCGAGGTCGCGGATGTCGGTGCCGTCCACCAGGACCCGGCCACCGGTCACGTCGTAGTACCGCGCCACCAGCTTGACCAGGGTGGACTTGCCCGCGCCGGTCTGCCCGACGAGGGCGACCGTCTCGCCGGGCGCCACGGTCAGGCTGACCCCGGCCAGTGCCTCCTGGCCAGCCCCTACATAACCGAAGTGCACGTCCTGCAACTCGATGCGGGCCCGGCCGCGCGGCGAGGGCAGCGGCCGGGCGGCCTGCGGCGTGGAGGTCGGGGTGTGCAACAGTTCCCGGATCCGGCGCAGCCCCACGGCGGCCTGCTGGTAGCCGTCGAACACCTGGGAGATCTGCTGGACCGGCGAGAACAGCATGTCGATGTAGAGCAGGTAGGCGATGAGCGCGCC
>DASXKD010000554.1:0-1545 GCA_036497045.1 Streptosporangiaceae bacterium
GGTACCCGCGCCGAGCCCTTGGCCCGCGGAGGAGAGGCTGGACCAAGTGATGCCGAGCGTCTACTGCGCCCGCTGCGGGCGGGCGAGCCCGGAAGGGGCCCGCTTCTGCTCGCACTGCGGTGCACCGCTCGTGCGGGGCGGGGGAGAGCGGCCGGGCGAGAGCACCTCGACGATCTCGCTGGGTGGCACCGACCTGGCCGAGGCCGAGTATGAGGAGCCACTACCGGAGGCGGCCGCGACCGAGGCCCTGCCGGCCGGCACCGCGCTGCTCCTGGTGAAACGCGGCCCCAATGCGGGCAGCCGGTTCCTGCTTGACAGCGAGCTCACCACGGTGGGCCGCCACCCGGGCAGCGATATCTTCCTGGACGACGTCACGGTGTCCCGGCGGCACGCGGAGTTCTACCGGCACGGGGCCGGGTTCCTCGTGCGCGACGTGGGCAGCCTGAACGGCACCTACGTGAACCGCGAGCGGATCGAGGAGACGGCACTGAACGACGGGGACGAGGTCCAGGTGGGCAAGTTCCGGCTCACCTTCCTCGGGGCCAGGCGCTCGCAGGCAGAGCGTGGCGGAGGCGCACAGGTCGGGGCATGAGTGCTGAGCCAGCCCGGGCATATTTTGGCATCGGCGAGGTGATTGCCCAGCTCCGCGCCGAGTTCCCGGAGATCAGCGTCTCCAAGATCCGTTTCCTGGAGGCGGAAGGGCTGATTCAGCCTGCCCGTTCTCCCTCCGGCTACCGCAAGTTCGGCCCGGTGGATATGGACCGGCTCAAGTACATCCTCACCGCCCAGCGCGACCGTTACCTGCCGCTGCGGGTGATCAAGGATCAGCTGGACGCCGATCAGGCCCGGTCCGGGCCGCTGACCCGCAGCGAGCTTCTCGACGCGGCGGGCATCGACGAGCGCTCGCTGGCCGAGCTTGAGGAGTTCGGCCTGGTGCTCAGGTCCGGCCGGCACTACCCGCCGGAGGCGGTCGAGGCGGTCCGCGCGATCATGGCGCTCGGCCGGTACGGGGTCCAGGCCAGGCACCTGCGGGTGCTGCGCGCGTCCGCGGACCGGGAGACCGCGCTGATCGAGCAGGTCGTGGCCCCGATCCTGCAGCAGCGCAGCCCCGGAGCACGGGACCGGGCCGCAACATCCGCACGTGACATCGCATCACTGGTGCGTACCGTGCACGCGGCTCTGATCGAGATGACGCTGGCTGACGCCGGTTTCGCCGGGCGCGAACCAGGGGGCAACGGCCGCTGAACGACAGGGCGCGGGCGTCCCCGCTGCCCGCGCGGGTGTACTTTGACAGAGAATCCCTTAAGCAAGGTTCAGGACGGACAGTGCCTGACGAGAGGCGAGGACGGAGCCGCCGTGAGGAAGATGGAGGTCGTCGGCGTCCGGGTCGAGATGCCCACGAACCAGCCCATCGTCCTGCTCAAGGAGACCGAGGGGGACAGGTATCTGCCGATCTGGATCGGCCCGGTGGAGGCTACCGCCATCGCGTTCGCCCAGCAGGGCATGGTGCCCGCCCGGCCGCTCACCCATGACCTCTTCCGCGAT
>DASXKD010000555.1:0-13696 GCA_036497045.1 Streptosporangiaceae bacterium
CGGGCCAGCCGCCGTGGTCGTTCGCCATGCACCTGCCCGCAGGCCTGGCGATCGGGCCGGCCGCCACCGCCCTGGTCTGGGGGCAGTGAGCGTAATACTGCCTGATCACGGGAGCGGTGCGGACGCAGCCAGGGCCGCTGGCTCCCGCCTGGCGAGCTGGGCAGGCCAGGGCCTGGCCGACCCATGGGTTCCTAGCTGGCAAGATAGTGGACCATGGCAGACCGTTACGCCTATCTGGGCCCGGAGGGCACGTTCACCGAGGCGGCCCTCGCGGCCTTCGACCCCGCTGCCCTCGCGGGGGCGCTGCCGTGCGCCACGATCCAGGCCACGCTGGACGCGGTGCACAGCGGAGAGGCCGGCCGTGCGATCGTGCCGATCGAGAACTCGGTGGAGGGGGCGGTCAACGCCACCCTCGACGAACTCGCCACCGGCCCCGACATCGTCATATGCGCAGAACTCCTGCTGCCGGTGACCTTCGCCCTGCTGGCGCGGCCTGGCACGGTGATCGGCGACGTCAAGACCGTCGGCGGGCACCCACAGGCGCAGGCGCAGTGCCGCCGGTGGCTGGCGGTGAACCTGCCCGACGCGGAGTGGATGCCCGCCTCGTCCAATGCCGAGGCTGCCCGGCAGGCCGCCGAAGGGATGATCGACGCAGCGCTGGCGGGGGCCTTCGCCGCCGACCGGTACGGCCTGGCCGTGCTGGCCAGCGAGGTCAGCGACGTGGCCGACGCGGTCACCAGATTCGTGGTGGTCGCCCGTCCAGGACCGGTGCCCGCGGCGACCGGTGCCGACCGGACCTCGCTGGTGGCGTTCTTGCGTGAGGACCACCCCGGCGCCCTGATGGAACTGCTTACCGAGTTCGCGGTGCGCGGCATCAACCTGACCCGCATCGAGTCCCGCCCCACCGGCGACGGGCTCGGCAAATACTGCTTCTCCATCGACTGCGAGGGTCACCTGGACGACGCCCGGGTCGGCGAGGCGCTGATGGGCCTGCGCCGGGTGTGTGCCGAGGTGAGGTTCCTCGGCAGCTACCCGCGCCACGACGGCGGTCGTACGCAGGTACGCCCCGGTACCTCGGACGCCGAGTTCGCCCAGGCGGCGGCCTGGCTCGGCCGGCTCAGGTACGGCCGGGTGTAACCCCCTGGCCCGTTGT
The DNA here is from genome assembly GCA_036497045.1 of Streptosporangiaceae bacterium. Taxonomy (GTDB): domain Bacteria; phylum Actinomycetota; class Actinomycetes; order Streptosporangiales; family Streptosporangiaceae; genus DASXKD01. Next base: position 1,154 of record DASXKD010000555.1, read on the forward strand.
CCGGCCGCTACAGGTAGGGGCCGGATCCCCCCCGAGGCGGCTGGCCGCCCTCCTCGCCGGGGCCGGGCATCATGGTGCCCGGAGGCAGGGCGCGGCGCATCTGCTCAATCTGCGCCCGCGCGGCCATCTGCTGGGCGAACAGGGTGGTCTGGATGCCGTGGAACAGGCCCTCCAGCCAGCCGACGAGCTGGGCTTGGGCGACGCGGAGTTCTGCCTCGCTGGGCGCTTCGTCCTCGGTGAACGGCAAGGACAGCCGTTCGAGTTCCTCGGAAAGTTCCGGGGCCAGGCCCGACTCCAGTTCCTTCACCGACCGCTCATGGATCTCCCGCAGCCGTACCCTGCTCTTCTCGTCCAGCGGGGAGGCGCGGACCTCCTCGAGAAGCTGCCGGATCATGCTGCCGATCCGCATGACCTTGGCGGGCTGCTCGACCAGGTCGACGAGCGGGCGCTCCCGGTCCTGGTCGCTGTCCTCGCTGATCGCCATGCCGTCCGGCCCCACGATGACTACCCTGCCCGCGGGCATTCCGTTCCGGTCAGTCGGCTCGCTGCCACTCTGCTCCGTCATGGCTCCTAGTCTGTCCCCTTCCCTGCGGTGCCATCACCACGGGTCCGCCCCGGGCCCGCCCCACATCCCGCCATTCAACGTCGCTACATCGGACGTCTTCACGATTGGACCGGTGGGGGAGGCGGATGTCCTGCGGCGGCGGGGCCAGTGGAATCAGCGGTTTCTGGCGGTCCCGCCCGCCGCGATGAGTCCCAGTGATGCCGCTGGTATGTACCGGTGAGCATCGACCGAGGGGAAGCCACGATGAGCGTTATCGTCATCGAATTCATCACCCTGGATGGGATCGTCACCGACCCGGATGGGTCCGGGGGCACCCCAGCCGGCGGCTGGGCGTTCCGGCACGGCCCCGAAGCGGTCGCCGGGGACCCGTTCCGGCTCGGCAGCGTGCTGGACGAGGGAGTCCTGCTGCTGGGCCGCAAGACATGGGAGCTGTTCTCCCGGATCTGGCCCGGGCGCGACGATCCGTTCTCGGCCCGGATGAACGCCGCGCCGAAGCTGGTCGCCACCCGCACCCTGACCGACACCTCGGCGTGGGTGAACTCGCAAGCCGTGGACGGCGACATCATCGACGCGGTCAAGCGCCAGCGGCGGGACGTCATCATCATGGGCAGCCTGAGCATCGTGCACACACTGATGGCCAACGACCTGATCGACGAGTACCGGCTGCTGACCTTCTCCACAATCCTCGGCACCGGCGAGCGGCTGTTTCCCGCTGGCCCGCCCGCCGACCTGGAGCTCGTGTCGGCCGGGCAGGCCGGTGCCACGGTCTTGGCGCGGTACAGCAGGGCGGCACGATGACCGCGCGGTAGGGCTAGGCGGGCTGAGGGCCGGCCGCCTAGCGTGGGGCGACGGAGGCGAGCGCGTGGGTGAGGGCGCGGATGTCGTCGCTGCTGTTGTAGGCGTGCAGGGATACCCGGATGCCGCCGGCGCGGGAGCTGGTGTGGATTTTGTGCTGGCTCGCCAGTGCGGCCTGCACCTGGTCGGCTGTGGCAGCGGGGTGCCTGAGCGAGACGATGTGCCCGCTTGCGGAACGGTCACCGGGCGCCCGGTAAGGCGCCCATCCCAGCGGCGCGGTCTGCTCGGCCAGATCCGCCGCCAGCTGGCTGGCGTGCGCGCTGATCGCCGTCAGCCCGATACCGGTGAGCAGCTTGATCGACGTGAGCAGGCCCATGGCGGCGCTGTAGGACATGGTTGACAGCTCGAACCTGCGGGCGTCGGCGGCCAGAGAGAGTTCTTGCGGGGTGAAGTCGAACGGTGTGGCACTGCCTTTCCAGCCAACGATCAGGGGGGTGGCCGCCGCCAGGTTCTCGGTAACGGCGAGCAGCGCAACGCCGGGCGGCGCGGACAGCCACTTGTAGCCGCTGCAGACCAGCGCGTCCACTCCCCATTGCGTCATGGTGACCGGGGTGGCACCGGCCATCTGGGTCACATCGACCACCACCCGGGCGTCAACCTCCCGGGCCCGCGCCACCAGGGCCGCGACATCGACCTGGCTGCCAGTGGCGAACTGAACCGGGCTGACGCACACGACCGTGGTGCGTTCGCTGATGGCCTCGCCCAGCGAGAGCGTGAGGTCACGGGCCGGGGTGTCGGGGACCCAGCGGATGCGCATGCCCAACCGGTCCCGAGCGGCCAGCCACGGGTAGGTCACGCTGGGGAAGTCGCCGGGCACCAAGACCACCTCACCCCCGGCGCTGGACAACAGCGCGGCAAGCTGGCCCAAGCCCTCACTCGCCCCGCCCACCACCGCGACCCATGCCACCGGCGCACCGAGTAGCCCGGCCGCGGCCGTTCGCAGCCCGTCCAGAACCCCTGCCTCGGCCTGGTCGGACAGGCGGAGGTTGCCATGCTGGGCCACCTCGGTCAAGAACCGGACGCTCGCCTCCACCGAGGTGCGAGGTATCAGCCCCAGCGAGGCCTGGTTCAGATAGGTGCAATAGGCAAGAGCCGCATACTCCCCCGGATCAATCAACGGGTCCATCATCACCCCTTCGCCGTGGGGAGGAAGTCTCCCAAGCCGATTATCTGGTTCTGCGCGTTTCGATCCTTTCTTAGGCAGGAATTCCTGATGGCGGCTTTGGTGAGCGACATGCCGCCGGGCCGCATCAATAGGTGCCACATCCGGCATCCGGCGCGCCACGAAACCGATGGGGAAGGCTGCTGCGTGGATGCGGGCGGGACTACATCGGTGCCGGTGAGGTGGGCACGCGGGCCAGTGCGAAGAACTCGGCGCGGGAACGGGGGTCGGTGCGCAGCGTGCCCAGCAGGGCCGAGGTGACAGTGGTGGCGCCAAAGGCGCGGATGCCGCGCTGGGTCATGCAGGTGTGCTCGGCCTCCAGCACCACGCCGACACCCCGGGGGCCGAGGTTCGCGTCGAGGCACTTGGCGACCTGCATGGTCAGCCGCTCCTGGGTCTGCGGCTGGGCCGCGAAGTGCTCGACCAGGCGGGCCAGCTTGGACAGCCCGAGGATGCGTTCCCCGGGCAGGTAGCCGACGTGCGCGACGCCAGAGAAGAGCAGCATGTGATGCTCGCAGAGGGTCCGGAAGGGGATGGCGCGGGCCAGCACCAGCTCGTCATAACCTTCGGCGTTGGGGAAGGTGGTGAGGCGGAGCGGTTGCGCGGCAAGCAGTTCCGCGTAGGCGTGGGCCATCCGGGCTGGTGTGGCCCGGCGCTGCTCTCGATCAAGGTCGATCCCGAGCGCGGTCAGGAAGTCCGCGGCGGCCTGCTCCGCTGCGTCCAGGTCCGCGGGCCGCTCCGCGGCGCCCAGATCCACTACGCACTGCCCGCCGTTCAGGTCCGCAGTCTGGCGCACGGCGTCCATGGCCACTGCGGCGGGGTCGCGGGCTGCCAGCAGCGCTGGCTTAGGCTGGCCGCCGTTGGCTGAACCCGGCGTGGGCGGGCCTGGGGTTTGTTCGGTGCTGTCGAGGGTCGGGCGGTAGGTCATGTTGTTCCGTTCATGTCATGGCGTGGCTGCGGGATGGTGACACAGCAGTGCTTGGGTTCCGGATCAAGGACCGGGTTCGGCCTGTCGGCGCCCAAGCCCGCGACCAGGCCTCGAATCAGCGCGAGGTCCAAGGCCAGGTCCGCCTCGCTTCGCGACGAACTCACTCATGTATTCTATCGTTAGTAAAAGCTCGCGAAAGAGACGAGGCTGATGACCATTCTGGTCGGCCGCCGCGAATCATTCAATGCCGCGCACCAGCTGTGCGACCCCGATTTGTCCGACGACGAGAACCGCCGCCTGTTCGGGAAATGCGCGAATCTGCACGGGCACAACTACATCCTGGAGGTGGTCGTCGCCGGCGAGATCGATCAGGCCACCGGCTACATCCTGGACCTGAAATTGTTGTCCGATCTCATCGCCAGGCGGATCATCCGCGATGTGGATCACTGCAACCTCAACACCGACGTCCCCTGGCTCAAGGGGCGCGTCCCGACCGCCGAAAACCTGGCCCAGGCATTCTGGGAGCGGCTTGGGCCGGAGCTGCCCGACGGGCTCTTGCGGTCGGTCCGGGTCTGGGAGACCGATAAGAACTGGGCTGAAGTTCGTGACCAGGCCTGAATCTCCGGCCCGGGCGGGCCCGGAACCGTCGGAGGCTGCGGCCAGGGTGGGCGCGGAACTCTCTGGGGCTCCGGCCGGGGCGGGCCGGGAGTTGCGAAGGCGCTACACGGCCGCGGACTTGCGCGTGTTCACCCCCGACGAGGCGAGCCGGTTTGTCCCGCGGGGGGACGGTGACCCGCACAACGACGTGCCCCTGGCCTGGGAACTGCTATACCGGCTCGAACCGGAGCTTTATGACCGGCTGGCCAGCGCCGAGCGGCTCCATCCCGAGGTCGTGGGCTGGCTGCCGCGCGACTTGCACCGGATCGCCGAGGTCGGCGCGGGCACGGGACGGCTGACGATGGCGCTCACCGAGCGCGCGCAGCACGTCGTGGCGGTGGAGCCCGCGCTGCCGTTGCGCCGGATCCTGCGGCGGAAGCTCACGGCAGCCGGCCACGGAGACCAGGTCCGGGTGATCGGCGGGTTCTTCGACCAGTTGCCGCTGCCCGACGATTTCGCCGACCTAGTCGTCGCCTGCTCGGCCTTCACCCCCTCGCTGGGGCATGGCGGCGAGGCCGGCCTGGCCGAGATGGAGCGGGTCTGCAGGCCGAGCGGGTGCGTGGCCATCATCTGGCCAAACCACCTCGACTGGCTCGCCGCCCGCGGCTACCGGTATGTCAGCTTCCCCGGGCCGATGTCTGTGGCGTTCGCTAGCTATGACGAGGCAGTGGAGCTGGCCGAGATCTTCTACCCCAAGGCGGCCGGCGAGGTCCGGCGATGTGGCTCGCGCAGGGTTCCCTTCGAGGTACTGGGCATCAATCCGCCACGCGACTTGGCCTTCAAGGTACTGGCGGGATGAAGATCGCGATCATGGCGCCGCTGGTGACGGCCATCCGGGAGCCTCAGCGCGGCGGTTCGCAGGCGTTCGTGTCCGATCTGGCCCGCGGCCTGGCCGGGCGGGGCCACGACGTGCACGTCTACGCTGCCACTGGATCGCAGATCCCGGGGGTCGAGGTGATCGACACCGGAATCGATCCGCGGTCTTTGGCGGGCACGCTCTACCGGGCGTTCGGGCCATACGCGGGCGAACCAGGGGAGGCCGAACCAGCGGCAGCGGCTGCGGCGGCCGAGTCCGCTTTCACCACCGCCTACATGACCATGCAGGCAACCCGGTATGACGTGATCCACAATCACGCCTTCGATGCGCCCGCCGTCAGGCTCGCGCCGGCGCTGCACGCACCGGTGGTGCACACGCTCCACCTGCCCCCGGACAAGGCTGTGTCGGCGGCGCTTCGTGATGTCGCCCGGCGCAACAGACCGCCGGCGGTGGCCGTCGTCTCGGATTTCCAGGCTTGCGCCTGGCGCCGTGTCGTCCCGGTCGACGCGATCTTGCCGCCATACCCGCCCACAGGTGTCATTCCCTGGTCGGCGACGGCGGGGCAGGGCGCGCTGTTCGCGGGCCGACTGAGCCCGGAGAAAGGCGCGGCCGAGGCCATCGACATTGCCCGCGCGGCTGGAGTGCCGATCGACGTCTACGGCGACGTCTACGATCCTGGGTACAGCCGGGAGCAGATCGACCCGCGGCGAAGCTGGCCGGGGGTGACCGTTCACCAAGGAGTGCCCCGAGCCTCGCTGTGGGAGGCCATGGCCCGGGCGGCCGTGGTACTGTTTCCCGCTCGCTGGGACGAGCCCTTCGGCTTGGCCGCGGCCGAAGCGCAGGCGTGCGGGACTCCCGTCGTCGCGTTCAGGCGCGGCGGACTCGGTGAGGTGATCGTGGACGGCGTAACTGGTTTCCTGGTGCCACCCGATGATGTCCGGGCCGCTGCCGAGGCACTGTCAAAGGTGGCCGAGATTTCGCGGCCGGCCTGCCGCGATCACGCCGCGGGCCAGCTTGACCTGGAACTGAGCCTGGACGCGCACGAGCGTCTTTACCGGCGTGTGGCTGGTGGGTGAGTTGGTGCAGCGCTCGCCCAGCAGGACGCCCCCTGTCTTCCCCGCCAGATGGCTGGCGGGACGGCTGGCGGTGGTCACCGGGGCCAGCCGCGGAATCGGGGCGGCCACCGCCGCGGCCGTGGCGGCGGTCGGCGCTCACGTCGTGCTGGCCGCCCGGGACCGTCAGGCTCTCGACAGCGTGGCAGGCCGAATCAACGACGCAGGCGGCCAGGCCACGCCCTTGCCCACGGACGTGAGCAACGAGGCCGAGGTGGAGCGGCTGTTCGCCGAGGTCGCCGAGGTCGGCCAGCTGGGCGCGCTGGTCTGCGCGGCCGGGGTGCTGACGCCCGCCCCGTTCGCCGAAACGACGGCGGCAATGTGGGACGAGACCCTCGGGGTCAACCTGACGGGTACTTTCCTGTGCTGTCGCGCCGCGTTCACGGCCATGGCTCCCGCCGGTGAGGGCCGGATCGTCAACATCGCGTCGCTGTCAGGCGTGTACGCCACCGAGAAGTTCCCGGGGCTGGCCGCGTACAACGTGTCCAAGTACGGGGTCATCGGCCTCACCGAGGCGATCGCGGTCGAGGGCAAGGAGCACGGCATCAGCGCCATTTGCCTGAGCCCGGGCGCCGTCGACACGCAGATGCTGCGCCGGGCCAATCCGGCGCTGCGTCCAGGCCTGACCCCGGATGACGTCGCGGAGTTGATCGTCGCATTGCTGGACAGCCCGCTGGTTTCGGCCAGCGGGGCGAACATCCCGCTGTTCTCGAACGCCTAGGACGGCCGCCTCAGCGCCGGCCTGGCGACCAGAGGTCGGTGCGGTCGTTGGCGAGCGCGGCCGGAGCCGGCCGGGCTCGTGCAGATACCAGCCTGGCGCAGGCCGCCATCTCGCCGTCGAGGTCCAGCTCGGGATCACCGCCGCGGTCGAGGCCGACGGCGGCCTGCACTACCCCGTCTACCAGGTAGAAGCCGATCAGCTTGCCTTCCTCCACACTGCCGCGGACCACGAACTCATCCCATTTGGTGGCGTGGCCGACGTACTCGATTTTGTGCTCGTACTGATCGGACCAGAAGCTGTAGAGGTAGTCGTAGGGGGCCGTTGAGCCGAGCATGGACCTGGCCGCGGCGGCGCCCTGTTTCTCCGCGTTGTTGTAGTGCTCGACCCGGATTCGCCCGAACAGCGGGTGGAGGATGTTGGCCACGTCACCGGCCACGTAGACGTCAGGCGCGCTGGCCCGGCACAGCTCGTCGGCCAGGATGCCGTTCTCAGTCGCGACCGCGACGGCCGGGATGTCGGGCTGGATGCCGATGCCTGCCACGGCGAAATCGCAGGCAATACGGTGACCGGCGGCGGTCACGATCGCTTCCACGCGTTCGGTGCCCTCGAAGGCGGCGACCTGTTCTCCGGCCAGCAGGTCGACGCCGTTTCCGCGGTGGAAGGCGCCGATCAGCCCGCCGACCTGGCCGCCCAGGACCGTCTCCAGCGGGTTCCGCCCCGGGAAGACCGAGGTCACGTGGACTCCGAGCTGGGTCAGCGAGGCCGTTACCTCGCATCCGATGAATCCCATGCCCACGACGACCGCGCGCCGGCCCCGCACTGCGTCCTGCTTGATCGCGTCGCACTCGGCCACTGTGCGCAGGTAGTGAATCCCGGGCAGGTCGGCCCCGGGAAGGCCGAGCCGCCGGTTGCGCCCTCCGCTGGCGATCAAAACCTTCTGGTAGCCGAGTTCTTCGCCCGAGTTCAAGGTGACTGTGTGCGCGGCGGCATCGACGGCCACCACGGCGGCTCCACTGCGAAGCTCGACATCGTGGTCGGCGTACCAGCCGGCCGGCCTGACGTACCAGGCGTCAATATCCTCCTCTGACCGCAGGTAGGTCTTGGACAGCGGCGGACGGCCAAAAGGGACGCCCGGTTCCCGGCTGATAAGCACGACCGGCCCGGTGAAACCCTCCTCCCGAAGCGTTGCGGCAGCGTTGCCACCAGCGACGCCGATACCGATGATCACAATGGGGTTTCCAGCGGATCGCATAGCCATGCGGTACATTCTGCCGCCTGAGCCTTCGCCTGGGCGCTCGACTTAGGTCGTTACCGTGACCACGGCGTAGCGGTCACGGGAAGCGTCGAAGTCGGTGTCGACTTCCCTCAATCCCGCGAGTTCGAGCCGTGCGCGCAGTTCGCTGATCGTGAAGGGACGGAACGTGATCACATGTTCGTGCGGCTCAATCTGGCCGTCGTTGTCGAAGGCGAACACCAGATGGGCGATGTGCTCGTCGCCGAGGCGGTCGGGTATCTCCCAGGCGTAGAACACCAAGCATCGCTGCCCCCCGCGGGCCACCACCCGGTCTGCCATCTGGACGATCTGGCGTTCGGCATGAAGCTTCTCCCAGTTACGGGAATCAACCACCACATGTCCCCCCGGGCGGGCCATCCGCCGCAGCCCGGTCAGCGCCGCAACCATCGCGTCACGACCAGAAGCGTGCACCAGCGCGTTCCCGGTACACAGCACCACATCAAACCGTTCACCGGTGGCCGCGGGAAGATCGGCCCACCTACTGCGCAACACCGGAATCGCCAGCCGCTCTCGCCGGAACCGGGCAGCCGCACCCTCGGCCATCGCGTCGCTTCCATCGGCCGCCCACACGGTGAAACCCCGGCGCGCGAGCACCGCCGCGTCGATGCCCGTGCCGCAGGCCGCGTCCAGCACCGTGCTGGGGCGGCTGATCCGCTGTAGCAGGCGTGCCGCCGCGGGCTGATTGATCGCGCCGCCGTCAGCAAGCACGTCGTCGCCGAACAGCCAGTCGTAGTCGGCGGCGAGGGTCTGATAGGCATCGGCCATTTCAGATCGAAGTCTGCCAGACAGCGCCGCAATACCTGATCTGCGCGCACCACGAGAGCGGCGGCTCGCGAGCGGCTTCGGTTTCTCGCTCAGTGACTTGCTGCGCCGAGCCGGATGATCCGGGAGGAGCTCAGCAGCGCCGCGTCGGGCCAGCAACGGCACCGGCAGCACGGACAGGACGTCCGGCGCCGCGTCGCCGAAGCTGTTCTGCACTTCAGCAGGGCGTTGAGCAGCGCGTCCAGGGCAGCGCCCTGGGCTGACGCGGCCGGGCGCCGCATGGGCAGCGGTGATTCACGGCGCGGACTTTTTACCCAGCTCCTGGCGGGATCCCGGTTCGCCGTCCGACGGTATTTTCGCGTCCACCAGCGCGGTAGAGCCGGCCGGGCGGGTGGCCGTGTCATCGGTCCGCTCCCGCAGGCGCTCCAGCGATTCACCGTCACCGAGCGGGACAGTGGCTTGCAGCCGTGCGCTCGCCTGCACCTCGGGCAGATCCATGACGGCATCGACCAGGCTCGCGCGGCTGCCAGGAGCAATATGCCCGGATGCCGGTTGCAGTGATGCCTGAGCCGTTCCATCAGCTTCCTGCGACGTTGTCACCTCCGCAGCAGCGACCGTCTGATCACCATCCTTGATTTCGATGTGCCGGGGCGTACCGGGATCAGCCATGGATACCTCCTGGGGATCGCCTTTGCCCGCGCCAGCAAGCGCACCAGGCCAGATCCCTAACCCCGGCGTAGCCCCGGGCGGCCCAGCACGTACGGCCACCCGCTGCCGCAGCCACGGGTATTGCCCTGCCCGTCCCGTCTGGCATGAAACGGCTCTGGTCAAATCGCCTGGTCTGGTAGATACCAGCACCACGCTGGCCCGCGGCAGCCTGTGGTCACCGCTGGCGGTCGGGCACGGGCCCCTCGTGCTTAGCCGCCACCGGCGAGGCGGCGCCCGCGCTGCTGCACGCCGAGTTCGCCGTAGGGATAGTCAGTGGGCTGCGGGTCGCTCGCGGCGTTGAGCGTGGCAGTTTCGGCGGGGCTGAGATGCAGGTCAGCGGCGCGAAGGTTGGTCTCGAGCTGACCGGCCGTGCGGGCGCCGAGGATGGTGGAGGCCACCGCTGGCCGATCGCTCACCCACGCCAGCGCGACCTCGGCCATGGACACGCCGCGCTGCTCGGCGATCTTCTGCACCGCGCCGATGACGTCCCAGGTGCGCCGTGTGCCCCGCCGGTCGTAGGCCTCCATGCCGCGGTTCGGGTCCTCGCCCAGGCGGGTGGCACCAGATGGCCGCTGGCCACGCTGGTACTTGCCCGACAGCCAGCCGCCGCCGAGCGGACTCCAGGGCAGCAGCCCGAGGCCCGCGTCCATCGCCGCAGGCACGATCTCCCATTCGATCTCCCGCACCAGCAGGCTGTACTGCGGCTGGAGCGTCACCGGGCCGGCGGCATTGAGCGCGCGGGCCAGGTGCACCGCCTTGGTCAACTGCCAGCCGGTGAAGTTCGATAGCCCCCAGTAGCGGATCTTGCCGGTGCGTGCAAACCCGTCGAGGGTGCGCACCGTTTCCTCCAGCGGCGTCCACGGATCAAACGCGTGTACCTGATACAGGTCAACTGCCTCGACGCCCAGCCGGCGCAGCGACGCGTCCAGCGCCCGGGTCAGGTGCCGCGCGGACAGCCCGGCACCGTTGGGAGAATCATCCAGCGGGAAGCGGCCCTTGGTGGCCAGCACCACCGGCTCAGTGATCCCGGCCGGGCGGCTGGCCAGCCAGCGGCCGATGATCTCCTCGGACCTCCCGTTGCCGTAGGTATCGGCCGTGTCGACCAATGTGCCGCCCGCGGCCACGAAACGATCCAGCAGCTCATGCGCGCCCGGCTCGTCAGCCTCCACACCGAAGGTCATGGTCCCCAGGCCAAGAGCCGACACTGCGCAGCCGCTATGCCCCAAAGTGCGATAGTCCATGGTTCAACCTCCGCCAGCCTCGACTGTGGCGCCTGCTCCCAGCAGGACCGCCTGGAGCACCTCCAGCGTGCCCCTCTTCGCAGTCCCCGGCAACGGGCACCTGCTAGCGGCCGCCGAGCGCTAGGCGGGCGGCGCTGACATCTTCCCGGCCGTGGCCGGCGTCAACGGCTGCGCGCCACTGGCGGGATAGGGCGGCCAGCAGCGGTAGCTCGTCATCGCCGGCGGCCCCGATCGCCAGGTCCACGTCCTTGAGCGCCCACTCCAGCGGGAACTCGGGCGCGAAATCGCCCCGCTCCATCTTGTGCAGCTTGGCGTCCGCGATCGGTGCGTCCAGCGGCCCGCCCTCGATGGCCTCGGCCAGCTCGGAGTCATCGATGCCCAGCCGGGCAGCCAGTTCCAGGGCCTCAGCCACGCCCTCGATCAAGATGGACATGTAGGCGTTGACAACCAGCTTCATCCGGCTGCCCTGGCCGGCCTCGCCCAGCCACACGGTCTTGCGGCCGATCGCCGAAAACACCGTGCCCACGGCAGCGGCCGCTGCGGGCGGGCCGGACGCCAGAATGAGCAGCTGGCCGGCCTCGGCGGGGCCCTTGCTGCCCGATACCGGCGCGTCCACGAACATGACATCGGGCCGCAGCTGACCGAGCCGGCTTCCGATCTCGGTCGTTGCGGTAAGGCCGATCGTGCCCATTTGCGCCCACACTGCGCCCTGAGCCAGCGCCTCCGCCACGCCGCCGGCGAAGATCACCGAGGTAACCACGTCGGCGGTGGGCAGCATCGTGATCACGACGTGCGCATCCTGGACCGCCTCCGCCGGTGACGCCGCCACCAGCGCTCCGGCATCGGACAGCGGCGTGGTCACCGTGGGCGACCGATCCCAGACCGTGGTGCGCAGTCCGGCCGCGACCAGATTGCGGGCCATCGCCGAGCCCATGATGCCGGTCCCCAGCACCGCCACCCGCGCAGTCTCGTCGCCACTATCGGTAGCAGCCATCTGGGTCTCCGTCCGCGCAGTTACGGCAGCCTCATGCGGCGGCACCGCAGCCGAGCTGGATGCACCGCCCAGCATGGACGGCAACGGGTCTCGTCCGCCCTCAATCACGCTACCCCGGCCAGCCTCCATCAACAGGAAGCCCGCGAAGCGGGGTAAGACGGGCGTCAGGCACAACCAGGAGGCTGGCGATGGAGTATCTGGTCACCATGACCACGCACGTACCGGAGGGCACGGCAGACGAAGCCGTCGATGCTGTCCGCGCGCGGGAGGCCACGCACTCGCGTGAGCTCGCGGCGCAGGGGCACCTGCTGCGCCTATGGCGCCCGCCGCTGCGGCCGGGTGAATGGCGCACCTTCGGGCTCTTCGCCGCCGATGACCGTGACCAGCTTGAGCAGGTCCTGGCGTCGATGCCCTTGCGCATCTGGCGGACCGATCAGGTCACGCCGCTCGGGCCGCACCCGAACGACCCGGCACTGGCCCCCGCGGCCAGCGAAAACACCCGGGAGTTCCTCACCATGTTCAGCATCACCCTCCCGGCGGGCGCGCCCAGCCAGATCATCGAGGACATCGAGGCGCGGGAAGCGGAACGGGTGGGGGAACTGGCCAGGCAAGGCCACCTCTTCCGGCTCTGGAAGCTGCCGGGCCAGGGCCAGACGCTGGGCCTGTGGCGGGCCCGGGACACTGCCGGGATGCAGGCGATCGTGGCGTCGCTGCCCCTCAACGCCTG
>DASXKD010000556.1:0-12397 GCA_036497045.1 Streptosporangiaceae bacterium
GTAGTCATACCACCGGCTGTAGGACTTCAAATCCATGTCCGACAGCTCCCAGATCTTCCGCGGATCATGGATGCGGCTCTTCAGCCGCCGGGTCTGCTCGCCCGGGCTGACCTCCAGCCAGTACTTCAGCAGCAAGATCCCGTCATCGGCCATGGCCTTCTCGACCCTGGGCACCAGCTCAAGGAACCGCTGGGTCTCCTCCGGCGCGCAAAAGCCCATCACCGGTTCGACGCCCGCCCGGTTGTACCAGCTGCGGTCAAAGACCACGACCTCGCTGGCAGCCGGGAAGTGCGGCAGATACCGGGCACATCACCCTCCGGCGGGTGAGCTGGACGCGGCCAGCACGCGCAGCCGGGGCCGCACGAGGCTACTCCCCCTATGGCACAGAGCCACGAAGTGCTAGCGCTGGAGGTAGGCAAGGAAGGTCTGCTGATTCTATTTGGCCTGCCCGGGCACGCGCACTTGACATACTTGGCGTCAGCGATCATGCCGGGTTTATGTCCGCAAAATCCGTCAGGAATGGGGCTGTCTTCCGGATAGTCGTGGACGCTATGGTGTGGAAGGCATGTAAAGCCGATAACGGGGCGGGGGTCAGACATGAATCGTCGACTGGGGTACTCACAGGCCATATGCGCGGCAGCGGTCGTCGCTGGCGCCGTCATGCTGGGGCCGGCCGGCTCGGCCGGGGCAGCGTCTCACGCGGCTGCCACTATCGACACCTGGCCGATGTTCGGCCAGGACCCGCTGCATTTAGGGCTTTCGCCGGATACCGCCATAGGAGCGTCGACGGCGCCGGGCCTGACCACGAAGTGGTCGAAGCGGCTGAGCAGCGTGCACGACCAGCCCTCGCCTGCCGTTGCTTTCAACGCCACATTGAACAAAACGCTCGTTTACGAGGTGACCCACGGCGGCGTCGTTACCGCGTTTAACGCCTCGACTGGGGCGCAGGTCTGGCGGCGGACAGTGGGCCCGAATGTGAACTCCACGCCCGCCGTCTACCGCAATACCGTGTATTTCGGGAACAACCAGGGAACGCTGGAGGCACTCAACGCGGCTACCGGGGCCGTTCAGTGCACCTTCACCCTGCCCGTGAGCCCGCCGGTCACGAAACCGGGCCGCATCATCGGTTCGCCCGTGGTCGGCATTGTCGACGGGACCGGCCCAACCGTCTTCTTCGGTGACGCCGGCGACGACTCGCCGGGCGAAACGCTCAACGGCGGTCATATGTGGGCCGTCACCGGCGTCGGCAACACGGCCGGGGCGTGCAAGCAGAAGTGGGTGTACAACAACTGGCAGAACAAGGGTACGAACGGCTCGATGACCGGGATCTGGGACGGGGCCGGGCTGGTCAAGGAAAGTAACGGCACCTGGGCCGTCGTGTTCGGTACTAGCAACCCCGACAACGCCGTTTACGCTCTCAACGCGGCCAGCGGCGCCAGCCTCTGGCGCTTCCAGACGGTGCAGACCGGCGACGACCAGGACGTCGGCGCGGGACCCACGATCAGCGCACCGGGCATCAACGGTTTCACCGACGGCGTCGTATACATAGACGGCAAGGACGGCGTTGAATACGCGCTCGATCTGCTGACCGGCCAGAGCATCTGGTCATTCACCCTGGGCCCGGGCAGCGCCAACGCCATCGCCGTCTCGACGGCGGCCCTGGCCGGCAACACCCTCGTGACCGCTTACGCCGGGTCAATGTTCGCGATCAACGCCACCACCGGCACTCTCCTCTGGCAGGCCACGCCGGGAGGGACGTTCCAGGCCTCCCCTTCGGTCTCCGGCGGGACGGGTGACCAGGCGCTGTTCGTCGGCAATACCAACGGTCACGAATACGGGCTCAGCCTGGCGACCGGAGCCGTACTCTTCAATGTGACCACCGCCAGCGGGATCCAGGCCTCCACTGCCGTCGCAGATGGGACGCTCTACTTCGCCTCGGGCGGCACCCTCTACGCCTACGCACCAGCGGGATGAGACCCTCTCCCTAGCCCGTTCCCGTCGGCTTCGGGCAGGTGCTAGGCGACACGCCGTAGCAACAGGACACACGGGCGCCCTCGGCCTTGCCTCCTCCCTCGGCCGCGGTGCCCGCTATGTGGCAGGCCGCTCGGCGTCCCATGCGATCAGGATCACGCATCCCTGCATGATCCGACCTCCGTCAGGCCTAACGTAGCCAGGTTGATCACCCAAATCAGGCTGCCGGTGCGGAGACCGGCAGCCTGAGGGTGATCAGCTAGCTGCCATGCCAGTGCTGGTTCGAGACGTTCTTGCAGATCTTCACCACGACCTGCGTCCCGTTGAGCGTGGAGCTACTCGGGTCCGTGAGGCAGAGGCCATTGGCCGTCAGGACGTACTCGAACGTGGTGTTGTGGAACCACATCTGGTTGGGGGCGCCCGTGCAAGGCTCGATTACCTGCTTAGTCCCGCCGCCACCGTTGGCCGGGTCGGTCAGGCACTGGCCAAAGACGACCAGTTCTCCCGGGTTGGAGGGATGTGAAAACTCTTCATTCGGCCCGTTGGAGATGCAGGTCCATATGACGATGGGGTTGCCGGGACTAACCAACCCGTTGAAGTCATTGAGGCACTTCACGGCCGCGCTGTTCTTGACCAGGCTGCCCACGTCGGACAGGACAGTCCAGTTGAACAACGCCGAATTCGACGCTCCGTTGGAGTCGGTCGCGGTCACGGTGACCGGGTACGTGGCGGGGGCGGCCGTCACCGGCCCGCTGATCAAGCCGGTGCTGGCGTTGATCGTGACGCCGGCCGGCAGGCCGGTAGCGCTCCAGGTCAGCGAGAAGCCCCCGCTGGAGCTGCCGCTCATCTGCACGCTGAGGTTGCTGTGCTGGTACGAACTTTGGTTCCCCGGATTGGTAACCGTTACCGTGTCGCTGCCAGCGACTGCTACGTCATCGAAAAGGGTATAGGTCGGATCGCCCGGGTTGTTATCGTCATGGCTGGTGAGCGTGAGCGTGTACGAGTGCCCCGCCATGACTGTTGTCGTCACCTTTTGCCATCCGGAATTGGAGACGCAGGTCGGCGCGAGCGGCGTAGTAGTCGTCCCGCCCGTGTTATCCCTGAGAGTGGCGGTCGCCCAGTCAAAACTTACCGTGTCAGGGCAAGTCACGTTGTACCAGAAGGACAGCGTTGTGTCCCCAGGTGCTGCGGTGAAGGTCTGGATGATGTTTGAATCCCCGGCCGTCGGCGACGTGGATCCAGCCATGGCCGCGAAATTTCCCGAGTGTGCTCCCGACGATACGATTGTCGTGGAGGCCCCACTGGTGGACCAGCCAGAAAACGATCCGGTCTCGAACCCTCCGTTTACTATTGGGTTGGGTACCTGGGCGGCTGCCGACGCGCCGGCTGCCATCCCGAGGACGACGAGGCCACCGGCCGCGACACTAGCGAGGAGTCTGGGCACTAACATTTACATCTCCTTTCTTCCGCTTGCGTGATGCCAACGTAAGTACCGTGGCTCAGCGCGCTGATCAGTTCACACGAACCAACCGAAGCAGTAGCCGCCGCCTATTCAGGGCGCTAGCCGGTTTCAGGGGGGCTGCGAGCAGGTTGCCATAGCTCCTACGGCAGCAAGTACGGGCAGGGAAGCAAGACCTCATCCGGCGACCCCCTGTCCCTGGTTGCGGCGGCGGTCGTCCCTGCCGCGCTTGGCGGGTGAAACAGCATCGGCTTGGCGTCCGGCGGGACGACTGGGAACTGCCGCCCGCGCCGCGAGCAGGGACCGGCGGCCGCGATGGCCGCACCTGCTCGCCGCGGAATGTTTTCGCCGTCACGCTGGCCTCCCCGAAATGATCCCGCGTGGCCACGAGGCGCCCTGGGGGATGAGCCCGGCAGCGCCAAGCCACGGCCAGGCGTGAGATCGCACGCGGGCTAAATCCCTCCTATTACGGAACGCCGCTCAACCTTGATCTGTTACAGCGAGCCCGGTGCGGAACATAGGCCGCAGCAGCACTTTGGGCAACTCCCCGCCCACCAGTGTGGCCTCGGACCGGCACCCGTTGCCAATCCCCAAATCGGGGCGGTTCGGGAAGCGGCCGGCTGCAGGCATCATCGTTCATGATCAGCTCCTAGCCAGGGCCTGCTGCAGCCCCGCGCTGGCTACTCGCCTGTCTGGTCGTCTACCTCGGCGCCGGGAGCGTTCTCCTTCACCGACTCGATCCCGTGCAAGGCAGACTGCTTGCGCTCGTAAGTCTCGCTTGTCGCGATCACCTGTCCGTTGGCGGCGACGAGGTTGAAGTGGTACTTGCCGCTCGACCCTTTCTTCAGCACGAACTTGCCGGCCATGCTTCCTCCTTCCGTCGAAGTTCGCTCCGGTATCCGGCCACGGCCGGGATACTCATGGCCCCGGCCTTGCCAGTCAGCGCGGCAGGAAGTCCAGCAGTAGGGCGGTCACCTGGCCGGGTGCTTCTAGCTGCATCCAGTGACCCGGGCCGTCCAGGCGCTCGTACCGCCACGAACCAGCGACGTTCTTGGCCGAGTCGGTCATCTGCACCTCGGTGAGGGCGATGTCCCCGGTGCTCCAGATGCCCATGGTCGGCGCCTGCACCGGCGGGAGCTGCAGCGGCGGCGCAGCCCAGCTCTCGGGCGGGATATTGGCCCGGTAGTAGTTGAGGCCGGGCGTGAGCGACCCGTTGGCTTCCAGTTCGGCGATCACCTGGTCGGCGTCCGGATGGTGCGCCCAGGTACGGAAGTTCGCCCAGTCGTCTTCGGACAGCCATCGCTCGGCGATGCCGGCGTACTGGAACAGCAGCATGTACCACGACTTCTGGCGCTGCTCCAGGGTGCGCAGGAAGCCCGCCGGATGGCCCACGGACAGGACCGCCAGATGGTCGACGTTGCCGGGGGCGAAGGAGGCAACAGCCCAGGCCAGCGCGGCGCCCCAGTCGTGACCCACCACATGGGCCTTGCCGATCCCCAGTTCGGCGAGGATCGCCATGACGTCCCCGGCCAGCAGCGGAATGGAATAGGCGTCAACGGCCTCGGGCTTGTCCGAGCGGCCGTAGCCGCGCAGGTCGGGCACGATGACCTGGAACCCGGCCTCGGCCAGCGCCGGCACCTGGTGCCGCCAGAGCCGCCCGGTGTCGGGGAACCCGTGCAGCAGCACGACCGGGCGTCCCGCACCGTGGACCTCGTACTCGATACCAACTCCGTCGACCTCGACCCGGCTCATGCGCCCTCCTTCTGGGCTGGTCGTGCTCCCCCGTGCCAGCGCGCACCGCCTGCGTCCAGGGATTCACACGGTACTTCGCCGGGTCACGGCCAGCCCCGGCACCTCCGGGCTTATGGTCGGGCTGGTTGTCTGGGGGCAGGAGGGCCGGGTAGCCAGAGGAGGGCAGGACGGTGGACCGCGAGCAGGTACGGGCGGCGTTCGAAGAGCCGGCGGAGTTCACAACCTCGCCGTTGTACCGCTGCCTGAGCCGGACGGTGGCGGCCACCGGCCAGCTGCTTGACCTGGCCTGCCAGGGGCGGCCTGGCCAGTATCCGACCTTCCTGTTCTTCGGCGCGGTGCACCTGCCGCTGCTTGCCGGGACCGACCACCCGCTCGCCCGGTTCTACCCGTCGATCGCGGGCGAGCGGGCGCTGGCGCCAGAGGGTGCCGGGCCCGCGCTCGTTTCCTTCGGCCGGGAGCACGCGGCGGAACTCGCGGACACGATCCGCACGCGGCTGGTGCAGACCAATCAGGTGCAGCGGGCGATCGGCCTGCGCCTGGGCCTGTCCGTGATCGCCGACGAGCTACCCGGGCCGGTGCACGTGATCGAGGCCGGCGCCAGTGCCGGGCTCAACCTCCGGTTCGACAGGTACGGCTACCGGTTGAACGGCCAGCAGTTCGGCGACCCGGCCGCACCGGTGCAGTTGGCCGCCGAATGCCACGGCCAGGAACCGCAGCCCGACCTGGACCGCCAGCCTGCGATCGCCAGCGTCCTCGGCATCGACCTGCACCCGGTCGACGCGACGGATCCCGGTGAGCGGGCCTGGTTGCAGGCACTGGTATGGCCGGAGAACCACCGGCAGCGTGCCCTGCTCACGACGGCGCTCGAACTCGCCACGACGGACCCGCCGCCGATTCTGCCCGGGGATGTCATCGACGTGCTTCCCGGCATCGCAGGCACGTTGCCCGCGGGCCAGCCACGGGTGGTCTTCCACTCGGCGACGCGCCTGCATGTGCCCGCCAGCCGACTGGCGGCCTTCGATGCGGCGATCGAGCGCGCGGGCGACACCGGGCCGATGTGGTGGCTGTCGGTCGAGGATGCGCCCTATGCGCGGTCCCGGCCCCGCACCGCACGCCGGGGCCCCGCGCTGCAACTGCGGCGGCCCGGCGCCGCGGCGGCCGAGACGATCGCCATGGTGGACGGGCACCTCGCCTGGATCGAGATGTGCGGCTAGCCGGTTCAAGCGCCGCACTCACCCCAAAAGGCTAGGAATCATGCGATACGGAACGCTCGGCCACGTGTGATTCCCTGACCGACGATGGTGGGGTGTATGACTGAAGAAGCAGGGATCCCGGCCCGGTGTGCTGAGCCTGCCTCCCTCGCGGGCAGGCCGTCCCTGGCTGGCGTACGCCCCTGGGATCGGTGTGATGACCGCGATCTCCCGGCCATTGCGGCTGGCCGAGGCCGTCGGGGCCTTGTCCCTGCGGCGGGACGGCAGTAAGGGAGGGATGAACCTGGGGCGCCCAGCCACCCAGATAAGCGCCGCCCGGACATGCGGCGCACCACCCCCGGCTAGCGTGGCGGCAGGCCAGCTAGCCCTCTCGCAGACACCGATACCAGGTGAGGGCAGGACAATGCAGGACGGGCCACGGCTTCTCGTCGCCGCTGCACTGGGAAAGATCATCGAACCGCTGCTACGGCAGGCGCTGACCGACGCCACGGTGCGGATAGCCGAGGACCGGGCCGCGGTGGAGCGCGCCCTCGGCGACCGCCTGCGGTACGACGTGATAGTCGTCGACCTCACCTGGATGGACTACGCCGTCGAGTACAGCTTCGACGGGCTTGACGTGCTCGACATGCTCCGCCGGACCCGCAGGCAGACGCCGGTGATCTTCGCCGCGCAGGGGCACGGCCCCGAACGCGATCACCTGGACGAAGCGGTGGAGCAGCCAGAGGTGGTCGGGGTCTACCACAAGTCGACCGGGCCCCAGCCGCTGATGGACGCCGTGGAAATCGCTGCCGGGGGCGGCAGCCTCACCGGCCCGCTCTTTTCCTCGGGTGCCAGCCCGCCGGATATTCCACGAATTCACGCATATTTCGGAAAAGGGCGGGGTTCGACCGCCGCACGTTTGGCCGGGGCGATCGCCTCCGGCCGGGCCGCCAATCACGAGACACTGGCCGGCTCGGCCCATGTCGGCTATGACACGGCGGCAAAGCTAGTCGATTATCTGGGCCCGCTGATCAAGGACCGGGGTGAGCACGACCCGGAACTCAAGATGACCCCCGAGGTCGTCTACCGGTGGTGCGGCGAACACGCGAGGTACATCCTGAGCTGGTGCCGGCGTAATGGTCACGGCGATATCGCCGCGCGGGTCATGCCGGCCGCCTGCCCGCAACCGCCCCGGCGGCCCGGCGGCTAGCCGCGGCATGCGGAATCTTGCATGCCGCGGCCGAAGATCGGCAAGGATCTGCCTGACTGGGTTTCCTGAGAGCTTTGCTACTTGGGTTCCGTATATAACTGAATTGGCCAGCGCTGTACCCCGGGAGAGGGTCCTGCGCGGGCGCGGGGGGTGCCGGGTAGCCGACGTGGCCGGGGGATCGCGTCGGCTACCCGGTGCATTTCAGGGCAATCATTTTTTGGCGGCCCAGGGTCGGCCTGGCCCGTGGAGCTGGCGTATTCGCCCGGCTAGCTCCGGCGGCGCCCGACGTAGGCGACGCGGTTCGGCTGGATCACCCCGGCATCGATCGCGGCCCGCTCGTCGGCCTCGCTGACGCCGGCCAGATCGGCGAAGAAATACGGCCCGTCGCCCAGGAACCGCCGGTCGAACCGTGCGTCGAGTTCGGCGACGATGTCCCCCGCCGCGTGCAGGTGCTCCTCCGCCGCCCAGTCCCGGCAGTAGCTCTCCCACGGCAGCCCGGATGCGCGCCATTCGTCATGCCGGTGCCGCAGCCAGCTGTGCTCCGCCGCAGGCCCGGGCAGCCGGTCGAAACACCACCGGGCGGTTGCGTCGTCGAACCGTTCCCACGCCCACTCCACGACCACGATCGTGCCGCCGTCGGCCAGCGCCACCCCGGCCAGGTCCAGCACCTCGCCAAGGTCGGCGACATGATGCAGCGACGCGCACGCCACCACCGCCGCGGCCGGCCCGGGCGGCTCGAACCGTTCGAACTCCGCCAGGTGATACCACGGCCCGTCCGGCGCCTCCGGATCGACACCTGAGGCGTCGTAACCGGCGGAGCGCAGCATCGGGACGAACCCGCCGAGCGGGCCGCAGCCGATCTCCACCACGGCACCGGGCGGGGCGGGCAGCCAGCCGCGGACGAACGGCCAGACCGCGGCGAGCCACCGCTCATCGGAAGCCACGCGCTACAGCCTACGGCCACCCCGCGACGAGCCTTCCGGCCCGCCGAGGAGAGCCGTGAACGTGAAATTGGTGCCCCTAGCAAGGCCTCGGTGTCACGTTCATGCCCCTGGGCGGGGCGCGCATCAGGGAATGGGCGCGCAGCGCGATGGTAGCCTCGAAGGCAGTGGCAGCGCACCGCCTGCCTGCTTCCGAGCCACCAGCCGGCCCGCGCCGTGGTGGCGACGAGGACAAGGGTCTACGACTCGCGGCCTTGTTCGTCATGTGCTCATTCACCTGGGCGGGCAGACGCGGGCCGACCCGCCGGGGAAGAGATGACCATGACTTCGAACAAGGCCCAGAAGACCGCCGCCCGGCAGCGCATGGCGCAGACCGGCGAACCGTACAGCGTGGCCAGGCGCGCGGTGAGCGCCGGGGACCCCGAGCCGGACGCAACCCAGGGCCTACCGGCCGCGGGCACGGAGCCCAGCGGGCTGAGCCCGGAGGAGCAGTACGCCCAGGAGGCCAGGGCCGCCGGCGTGCCCGCAGCGGAGATCGACGCGCACCTCGCCGTGTTCCACGCGCAGGAGGCCACCGACCTGGCCCGGCGGGCCGCCGAACAGGCACAGGAACAGGCCGAACGGCTGGAAGAGGCGGCCGAGCGCGCGGAGGAACGGGCCGACCTGGCCCAGGAGGCCGCCGAACTGGCCCAGGAATGGGCCGACGAACAGGAGCAGGAGCGGGCCGTCGAACGGGCGGGCCAGCTACGTTCGGAGGCCGAACAGGCCCGGGAGCGGGCCGAACGGGCCGAGGAGACGGCCGATCGGGCCGAGGAAGGGGCCGACCTGGCCCAGGAGGCCGCCGACATGGCCCGGGATCACGCCAGCGAGGCAGCGGAAACCGGGGAGCCCTCGGACCTCGGCGACGCGACGTGGGAGCCCTGGGCAGCCGATCCGCGGGACTGGCATCCGGAGGGCCCAGGGATGCACCGGCCGCCACATCCGCCGAGGCCACCACGGCCGCCGAGGCCACCCCGGGCGCCCTGGGACCGCTGACGCCGCAGGCATCCGGGGCCCGGCGGCCGGGCCCCGGATGCGACGATGGGTGTGTGAGCGATGCCGTACCGGTCACCGACAACCAGGCCGAGTCCCGATTCGAGATCTCCGAGGGCGGCCACCGCGCCGAACTGCGCTACCACCGCAACGGGAACCGGCTGGTCCTCATCCACACCGAGGTCCCCGAGGAACTCGAGGGCCGGGGGTTCGGGGGGAGGCTGGTCGTCGCGGCCGTCGACCGGGCGGTTCGCGAGGGCCTGACGATCGTGCCGTACTGCCCGTTCGCCCGCGGCTGGCTGGAACGCCATTCCGACGTGGCGGACCGGGCGGCCATCGACTGGCCGGCCCTCTAGGCACCGGCGCAGGCTGGTACGGCTCACCAATGCCGGGACGCCGCTCACCGGCCAGGCTCAGGCCAGGCAGGTGAGCGGGGCACCGCCGTTGTAGGCGACCATGTCGGCCAGGGCGGTCACGATGTCGATCGGGCCGCCGCGCGGCGTGCCGTCCAGTTCGGCGCAGGCGCGGTGCAGGTTGCCGACGATCCTCTCCGCATCCGGCCAGGCCGCGAACCGGCCCAGGTCGGTACTCCGGGCCGCCTCCAGCGGGGACAGGCCGGCCTCCCGGCAGCGCACCGCGACGTCGAGCACGAACCTCAGGTAGTCCAGCGTGTCGTCGAGGGGCCCGCGGCCGCCGAAGACCGGGCCGTGGCCGGGCACGATGGTCTGCGCTTCCAGCGGCGCCACCACGGTTTCCAGCACCTCGACGGCACCGGCGACCGAGCCCATGAGCAGGAACGGCGTGCCGCCGTTGAAGATCAGGTCGCCGCAGAACAGCACGGAGCGCTCCGGGATCCAGACGATCGAGTCGTTGGTCGTGTGCGCGGCGGTCCCGACGTGGCGGACGTGCGCCCGCAGGTCGCCCACGTGCAGGGTGATCTCGTCGGTGAACGTGACGAACGGCGGGTCCAGGCGCAGATCGCCCCAGTCGGGGCCGTCCCAGAACGGCAGTTCCCGTGGCGGGCCGAACGCGATGGCCTCCTCCCTGGCGCGCTCGTGCGCCACGATGGCCGCACCGCCGAACAGGCAGTTACCGAAGGTGTGATCGCCGTGGTGGTGGGTGTTGACCACGGTGCGCACGGGATCCGGGGTGACCGCGGTGATCGCCTCCAGGTAGGCCTGGGTCCGGCGCTGCGTCGAGCAGGTGTCGATGCTGATGACACCCTGGGGCCCGGTCAGGAAGCCGGTGTTGTTGATCCACCAGGTGCCGTCGGGCTGCACGTAGGCGTAGATGCCGGCGGACACCTCGTGGACCTCTGGGCGCCCGGGGACGGTGATGTCGATCCGCTGGCTGCTCATCCGGATTTCACCCCTTATCGCGGATCACACAGGACCAGCGGGATGTCCCGCTGGGTGCGGCGCTGGTACCCGGCGTAGCCGCCGTAGGCCGCGACCACCCGGGGCCACAACTCGGCCTTTTCCCCGGCGGAGGCCCGGCGGGCCCGCACCAGCCGCCGCTGGCCGTCCACGGTCAGCTCGGCGTCGGGGTGCGCCATCAGGTTGCGGTACCAGTCGGGGTCCCGATCGTCGCCGCCCTTGGAGGCCACGAGCACGATCCGCTGACCGTCGACGACCGGCGCGGTGAGCATGGTCGAGCGCGGCAGACCGGACTTGCGGCCCACCGTATGCAACTCGACCACCTGCATCCCGAGTGCCGAGTTCAGCACCCGGCCACCGGTGCTGCGGAGGATGACCCGGTGGACCCGGCTCATGGTCTTCAGGCCGATGTCCGCCAACTGCTGCTGCAGGTTCATGGCCAGACACTACCGATCGGTAGCCGATCGCGTTCCCGCGGCGCCGGCCACGACGGGCACCCGGTCAAGGACGATCCCGAAGTGTTCCCGGTAGGCGGCCAGCACCGCGTCGTCCGGGCCCAGGTCCTGCTCGGTGCGGGTGCTGCCGCTGGTCCGGATCAGGGTGCGGCCGCTGAGCGAGATCCGGCCCTCACCGGTGAGCCGCGAGCAGATCGTGCTCCAGGTGAAGTGGGAGTCCGGTGAGGTCTGCTGCCACCAGCAGGTCGGCACGAAGTCGGCCAGGGCCCGCTCGCGCCGCTCGATCCGGTACTGCGGCTCACCGTCCTTGGCCACGTCCACGTCACCGGCCGGCGCGCCGACCAGCACGAACCGGCCGCCGGGATCGTCCTGGACGTCCCGGCCGTCGTAACGCAGCGGGTAGCTGCTGTGCGCGCCGAAGCCGACATCGGCCAGCCACGGGCCGCTGCCGTCGGGCAGCCGCACCACCAGGGCCAGATGGTCGAACAGCGGCCCGAGGCGGCCCTCGCCACCGTAGACCCGCGCGGCGACCCTGCTCACCTGGGCGCCAAGCCCCTCAAGCAGCAGCGCGAAGGCGCCGTTGAGTTCGTAGCAGAAGCCGCCGCGGCGCCTGGTCACGATCTTGGCGATCAGGTCGGCCTCGTTCAGATAGATGGGCTCGCCCAGGTGGATGCTCAGGTTTTCGAACGGCACGGCCCGCTGGTGTGTCAGGTGCAGCACGCGCAGCGCGGCTGCGTCCAGTAGCGCGGGCCGGCCGGCCCCGATGCGATCCAGGTAGGCGGCCTGCGCCGCGGCATCGATCACAGGCGCTTGGCCATCATGACGTCGTCGACGTACCGGCCGTTGATCAAGAACTCTTCGAGCAGGGTTCCCTCACGGGCGAAGCCTTGCCGTTCGTAGAGCCGGATGGCCGCCTGGTTGGTGCCCAGCACCCGCAGGGTCAGCTTGCGGATGCCGCGTTCCCGCAGCTGCTTCTCGGCCGCGTCCAGGAGGCTGGCCCCGGCGCCATGG
>DASXKD010000557.1:0-11387 GCA_036497045.1 Streptosporangiaceae bacterium
TCGGTGCCGTAGCGGATCATCTCGTGCGGCATCCGGTGTGCCGACACCACGTCGGCCTCGTAGCTGACGCCGAACTCCGCCAGCGCCTGCGCCGCGGCCCGCATCACCGGCCAGTCGGAGTCGCTGCCCATCACCACGCCGACCAAAGGGGCTGCGGTCTGGCTCATGCGCTCTCCTCGTTCCCGGTCGCGAGGTAGGACGCGGCGCGGGCGGCCCGCTCCCGCAGGCCGGCCACGTCGCCGCCGAGGACGGTGACATGCCCGATCTTGCGCCCCGCCCGGACCTGCTTGCCGTACAGATGCACTTTCACCCCCGGGTCCGCCGCCATCACATGCTCGTACCGGGAGAAGATGTCCGGGCTAGAGGCTCCGAACACGTTGGCCATCACCGCCTGGGGTGCGGCCATCCGCGGGTCGCCGAGCGGCAGGTCGAGTACCGCACGCAGGTGCTGCTCGAACTGGGACGTCCTGGCGCCCTCGATGGTCCAGTGGCCGCTGTTGTGCGGGCGCATCGCAAGCTCGTTGACGAGCAAGCCGCCGCCTTCGGCCGCGAACAACTCCACCGCGAGCAGGCCGGTGACGCCCAGTTCGGCGGCCAGCGCAAGCGCCATCCGCTGCGCCTGTATGGCCTGGCCGGGCGGCAGCCCGGGTGCGGGAGCAAGGACCTCGTGGCAGACCCCGCCGCGCTGCACGGTCTGCACCACCGGGTAGGCGGCGGCCTGACCGTACGGCGAGCGGGCCACCAGCGCGGCAAGCTCGGCGCGGAACGCGACATGCTCCTCGGCGAACACCGCGACCGGGTGGGCAAGGACCGCGGCCGCCTCCTCCGGCGTGCCGCACACCCAGACGCCCCGGCCGTCGTAGCCGCCGGTGACCGCCTTAAGCACGACCGGCCAGCCCCATTCCTCCGCGCGGGCGCGCACCCCGGCCAGGTCGGTCACTGGCGCGTACCGGGGGCAGGGCACGCCGAGCGCGCCCAGCCGCTCCCGCATCGCCAGCTTGTCCTGGGTGTAGCGGAGTGCGGCGGCGCCGGGCCGGACCGCCGCACTCGTCTGGCCCGCGGCGGCCTTCTCCAGCTCGGCCAGATGCCCGCCGGGAACGTGCTCATGGTCGAAGGTCACCACGTCGCAGCCGCGGGCGAACGCGAGCAGGGCGCCGGAGTCGGTGTAGTCCCCGGTCACAACGTCGGCGCAGACCAGCGCGGCACTGTCGGCGGGCGTCTCCGCCAGCACCCGGAACCCGATGCCGAGGCTGATCGCCGCCTGACAGGTCATCCGCGCGAGCTGGCCGGCCCCCACCATGCCTACCACCGGCGGCCGCGGGCGGCGCTGATCATCGGTCACCCGCGTAGCCTACGAGGCCGCAGCCGGCGCGGCCCGCACTCCGGCCTTGAACTGGGCCTTGCGCAGCCATGGCATCACGCTGAACACTCAGGTAACTAGCCAGCCAGGGAGAGCCAGCCATAAGGAGCAGGCGATGGCAGGATCGGACCAGGAACTTACGACAGTGGCGTCCTCGGACGCGCCGGCTGGCGTGCTGGTGCGCGAGGGTGACTACGGCGAACGGGTCACCACGGTCGAGCCCGGCGGCGCCGAGTTCATCCCGTTGCATGAGCGGCATGGGAAGCCGCTCCAGCTCTTCTGGACCTGGACCTCACCGAACCTGGAGTTCGCCACGGTCTTCGTCGGCGTGCTGGCAGTGGCCTTGTTCGGGCTGAGCTTCTGGCAGGCGGTGCTGGCCATCGCCATCGGCACGGCTGGCGGAGCGGCCGCGCAGGGCGTGCTGTCCGCCCGCGGGCCAGAGCACGGCGTGCCCCAGATGGTGCTGTCCCGGCTTGGCTTCGGCTACTGGGGGAACGCGCTGCCGGCCGGGCTGAACTCGATCACCGCCGGCATCGGCTGGTTCGCGGTGAACAGCGTCAGCGGCACGTTCGCGCTGAACACGCTCACCCACCTGCCGAAGATCCTGTGCCTGATCATCATCGTGGCGGCACAGATCTCGATCGCCTTCTTCGGGCACAACCTGGTGCATGCGTTCGAGCGGTACGCCTTCCCGCTCCTCGCGATCATCTTCCTGGTCGCGACCGTGTGGATCCTGTCCAAGTCCCACCCTGGCGTGGCGCACCACACGCTGCCCGGCGGCTTCCTGCTCACCACCGGGGCGGTGTTCGGCTACGCGGCCGGGTGGAACCCCTACGCGGCCGACTACACCCGCTACTTCCCGCCGGCCACCTCCAAGAAGGCGATCGGCTGGTGGGCGGCGGCCGGGCTGTTCCTGTCCTGCGTGGTCCTGGAGACCGCGGGTGCCGCGTCGGCCACAGCCGCCAACGCCGGTGCCTCGCTCGGCGACCCGACCGGCACGTTCACCGGTCACCTGCCCACCGGACTGGCCGACGCCACCCTGCTGGCAATCGCTATTGGCGCGGTGTGCGCGAACGTGCTGAACATCTACTCGGGCGCGATGTCGTTTGTGGCCATCGGCATCCGGCTGCCGCTGGCGCTGCGCCGGGCGATCGTGGCGCTGGTGTTCGGCCTGATCGGCTTCATCGTGGCGATCACCGGCCTGCACGACGCCGGGGCCAAGTACACCAACTTCCTGCTGATCATCGCCTACTGGATCGCGCCCTGGCTGGCCGTCATGTTCTGTGACCAGTTCCTGTTCCGCCGCCGGAGCCTCGCCGAGGAGGAGGGGCTGCTGTTCAACAAGCAGTACTCCAACTGGGCAGGGCCGGTGGCGATGCTGGTCGGCATGGTGGTGTCGGTGTGGCTGTTCTCCAACCAGACCGAGTACATCGGCCTGATTCCCAAGCATGTGCCATCCGTCGGCGACATCACCTTCGAGGTCGGGTTCGTCCTCACCGCCGTGGTCTACCTGACCTGGCACGCGATCGCCCGCAGCGGCGCGGGCAGCCGGGCCACGGCCAAGGCCTCGTGACGAAGGAACGTGGCCTTGAGCCAGTGGGGGTTCCAGGGGGTCGCCCCCCGGGCTAGCAAGGCCCAGGTCACGCCGGCCCGCTGACCACCGGCGGCTCGTCCTCGTCCACCGGCAGCCGGGGCAGGAAGATCGCGAACACCGCGGGGCGCGGCCGGACCAGCACTACCTGGCCGCCCTCCGCGGCCGCGATGCTGCGCGCCAGGGAGAGGCCGAGCCCGGTGCCACCCGGCTTGCTGCTGACGTTGCGCTCGAAGATCCGCGGCACCAGGTCGGCGGGCACCCCCCGGCCGGAGTCCCTGACCTCGATCACCACCGACTTGGGGGTGAGCGAGGTGCGGATCCCTACGGTCCCCGCCCCGTGCACGAGCGCGTTGTCCAGCAGCGTGGCGATCAACTGGGACAGCGTGCCCGGGGTGATGTACGCGGTGAGGTTCTTCTCACCGGTCACTTCCAGCTTGCGGTTCCTGCGCCGGAACGCCGGGTCCCACTCGACCACCTGCTGGGCCACGACGTCGTCCACCGACACCGGGGCCGGCCTGCGCACCGTGGCCCGGCTGGTGCGGCCGAGCAACTGGCTGACCACCTCGGTGAGCCGCTCCGCCGCCAGCAGCGCGGCCACCCCCTCCTCCCGCACCACCTCGGGCTCCTCGGCGGCGGCGAGCATCTCCTCCAGCCGCATGGATAGTGCGGTCAGCGGGGTGCGGAGCTGATGGGAGGCGTCCGCGGCGAACTGGCGCTCGGCGGCGAGCAGTTCGCTGATCCGCTGCGCGGACCCGTCCAGCCCCTCGGCCACACGGTCCAGTTCCGGTATGCCGTACTTGCGCCCGAGCGGGCTCGCGTCCCCCGAACCGAGCCGGTCAGCCGCGCCCGCGAGTTCCTGTAGCGGCCGGGTCAGCCGCCTGGTCTGGAACATCGCCAGCGCCACGGCGACCGCCACGGCGAGCCCGGCGAGCGCGGCGACGAGGGCCAGCTTCCCGTCCGCGTCCTCGACCGACCTGCTCGCCTCCACGCTCACCCGGAAGTTGCTGGTCACCGCGCGGCCGATGACCGCGCCGCCGCGCGGGGGCAGCACGCCGGTCTGGTAGATCTGGACCCCGTTCTGGGTGATGCTGACATAGCGGTCCGGCAGCGATCTGGCCGCGTCCTCCGCGTCGAGAAGGCCGGCGTTCACCCCGGAGCGGACCCGGTTCTGCAGGATCCTGGCGACCGTGGTCGCGTCCCGCTGGACCTGGTCCTGGGCGGTGGTGACCTGGAGTTGGCGCAGCACGAAGGCCAGCGGCACGCCGAACAGCAGGACCGCGGTGATCGCCACCGCCAGGGTCGAGAACAACAGCCGCCGCCGCACGTCAGCCCGCCCCGCTCCGGCCGGGCATCACACCCGGCTCCGGCTGGGTGTCACGCCGGGCATCGGGCGCGCCTTACCTAGTCGCCCCGCTCGAACCGGAACCCGACACCGCGCACCGTGGTGATGTAGCGCGGGCTCTGCGCGTCGTCACCGAGCTTGCGGCGCAGCCACGAGATGTGCATGTCGAGGGTCTTGGTGGACCCCCACCACTTGCTGTCCCACACCTCGCGCATGATCTGTTCCCGGGTGACCACCTTGCCGGCCTCGTTCACCAGCACCGAAAGCAGGTCGAACTCCTTGGTGGTCAGGTCGAGCTCGGCGTCACCGAGCCATGCCCGGCGGGCCTCGGAGTCCACCCGGACGCCCTGGGCCATGCTGGTTTCCGTGCTGCCACGGCGCAGCAGGGCCCGGACCCGGGCGAGGAACTCCGCGAGGCGGAACGGCTTGGTGACATAGTCGTCCGCACCGGCATCCAGGCCGATCACCGTGTCGACCTCATCGGCCCGCGCCGTGAGGACCAGCACCGGCACCGACTGGCCTTCGGAGCGCAGGCGGCGGCAGACCTCCAGACCGTCCAGGCGCGGCAGGCCGAGATCAAGCACGATCAGGTCGATCCCACCGGCCAGAGCGGCGTCCAGGGTGGTAGGGCCGTCCGCAGAGACGTTCACGTCATAACCCTCGCGCCGCAGCGCACGTGCAAGAGGGTCGGAGATGGAGGCATCATCCTCGGCAAGCAGAACGCTGGTCATACCCAGATGTTATGGCCACCGGGCGCATGAATGGTAAAAAGCCCTGCTGGCCCGGGGGGGCGACCTCCCGGGCCCCGCTCGTTCAAGGCCAGTGCTGGCCCGGGGGGCGACCCCCGGACCCCCCGCCCTCCTCCATAACGGGGCCTTGGCCCTGCTGGCCCGGGGAGGCGACCCCCCGGGCCCCCCGCTGGCTCAAGGCCCCGTTCCTCCGTCACGGGGCCTTGGCCCTGTCGGCGAGGGGGTGGCGCGGCCGCTCAGACGGGGGTGACGCCGTGCCGCCGCCGGGAGAACGAGCGGTCCTTGCCTGCCGCGGCGGCGAACCGGCGGATCAGCTCGCCGCGCAGGCCCGCCGGTTCCACCACGTCATCCACGACCAGTTCGCTGGCCAGGCGGAGCACGTCGATGTCGCGGTCGTACTCCTCGCGCAGCCGGCGGGTCTCCTCGTCCCTGGCGGCGGGGTCATCGATGGCGGCCAGCTTGTTGAAGTACACCGCGTTGACCGCCGCGTCGGCCCCCATCACCGCGATCTTGGCGGTGGGCAGCGCGATCGTCGCATCCGGCTCGAAACCTGGCCCCGCCATCGCGTACAGGCCGGCCCCGTAAGCCTTGCGCACCACGACGCTGATCTTCGGCACCGTGGCTTCGGACACCGCACTGATCATCTTGGCGCCGTGCCTGATGATGCCCTGCCTCTCCACGGCAGTGCCGACCATGAACCCCGGCACGTCCGCGAGGAACAGCAGCGGCACGTTGAACGCGTCGCAGAGCTGGATGAACCGGGTGGCCTTGTCGGCGGAGTCCACGAACAGCACGCCGCCCTTGAACAGCGGGTTGTTCGCGACCACCCCGATGACCTGGCCGGCCAGCCGGGCGAAGCCGATGGTCAGCTCCTTGGCCCACAGCTCGTGGATCTCGAAGTACGAGCCGGCGTCCACCAGGCCGCGCACGTAGCGCCGCATGTCGAAGGCCTGCCGCTCGCTGTCGGGGACCAGCGCGGCCAGGTCGATGTCCTCCGGCTCCGCGGCCGGGCCTGCCACGGGGCGGCCCTGCCAGCTGGACGGCAGGTAGGACAGGTAGCGGCGGACGGCCGTGAGCGCATCGGCCTCCGTCGCGGCGAGGTGGTGGCCGCACCCGGACACGGTGCAGTGCATCCGGGCCCCGCCCATCTCCTCCAGCGTGGTCTTCTCCCGGACGACCATCTCGACCATCCGCGGGCTGCCCAGGTACATGGACGCGTTGCCGTCCACCATCGCCACGTAGTCGCAGAACGCGGGGATGTAGGCGCCGCCGGCCGCCGACGGCCCGAACAGCGCGCATACCTGCGGGATCGCCCCGGACGCGCGCACCTGGGTATGGAAGATCTTCCCGGCTCCCCGGCGGCCGGGGAACATCTCGACCTGGTCGGTAATCCGCGCCCCGGCCGAATCGACCAGGTAGATCATGGGAATGCCGGTCCGGTAGGCCTTCTCGATGATCCGGATGATCTTCTCTACGGTGCGGGCCCCCCACGAGCCCGCCTTGACCGTGGAGTCGTTGGCCATCAGCGCCACCGGCCTGCCGTCGACCGTGGCCGTCCCGGTGACCACGCCGTCGGCGGGCAGCCCGTCAGCGAGGACGTTGGCGTAACGCCCGTCCTCGGTGAAGCTGCCCTCGTCGGTGAGCAGCGCGATCCGCTCCCGGGCGAACAGCTTGCCCGCCGCCGCGGCGGACTCGTGATACTTGCGCGCACCGCCCCGCTCGATGCTGGCGCGCACCTCGGCCAGATCTGAGTGCTCAGCCACGAGGGGACTGTACCTTGGCCCCGCGACTCGCCGGATCAGCCGCCCTGATCAGCCGGCCGGGCCCGCCGCCCGGACCCGTGCCGCGATAGCCACCTGCCAGCCAGGCTCGTCGATTTCCACGCACGGATGCGCCCCCGGTCATGCCGGGATCGTCCGGGTGCGCGGGCCCGCGCGCAGCACCTGGGAGGGCAGTTCCCGGCCGACGATGCGTTCCGCCTCGGCCGCCGCGTCGATCATCGCGTCCAGGTCCACGCCGGTGGCCACGCCCATGTCCTCGACCATGTGCACGAGTTCCTCGGTGGCGATGTTGCCGGTGGCCCCGGGCGCATACGGGCAGCCGCCCAGGCCGCCCACCGACGCGTCGAAGTCATCCACGCCCAGTTCCAGCGCGGTGAGCACGTTGGCCAGGCCGGTGCCGCGGGTGTTGTGGAAGTGCAGGTTCAGCGCGGTGTCCGGATAGCGTGACCGGAACCCGCCGACCAGGTCGCGCACCCGCCGCGGGGTCGCCATCCCTGTCGTGTCGCCGAACGAGACCGAGTCGGCCCCGTCGGCCACGGCGCGGCCTGCGGCCCACAGCACCCGGCCGGTCGGCACGTCCCCTTCGTACGGGCAGCCCCACGCGGTGGACACGATCACCTGGCAGGTCGCGCCGCGCTGGTGCGCCTCGTCGATGACCACCGCGATCTCGTCCAGCGACTGCTCGGTGCTCCGGTTCACGTTCTTGCGGTTGTGCGTCTCCGAGGCGGATACCACGACCTCGACCTCGGTGAACCCCGCGTCCAGGGCGCGCCGCGCACCACGCAGGTTCGGCGCCAGCGCGGAGTACCTGACCGTGGGGACCCTGGTCACCCCGGCCCATACCTCATCGGCGTCGGCCATCTGCGGGATCGCGTCGGCCCGGACGAACGAGACCGCCTCAATCCGGCTCACCCCGGTGTGGCCCAGCCGGTCGATCAGCGCGATCTTCGCGGGCGTGGGCACCGGGTCCTCGTTCTGCAGCCCGTCCCTCGGCCCCACCTCGCGCAGCGAGATACGGGAAGGGATATCGGTCATGCCCTCACTCCCCTGGCCAGTTCGGCTGTCTCTTCTCATTAAACGCGGCGATGCCCTCGCGCCGGTCCGCGGACAGCGCGGCCGTGCGCCAGGCCGCGTCCTCCACCTCCAGCCCGGCCGAGAGACCGACGCCTGCCCCCTGCCGGATCGCCCTCTTCGCGGCCTTGACGGCGATCGGCGAGTTGGC
The DNA here is from genome assembly GCA_036497045.1 of Streptosporangiaceae bacterium. GTDB lineage: Bacteria > Actinomycetota > Actinomycetes > Streptosporangiales > Streptosporangiaceae > DASXKD01. The sequence goes on from DASXKD010000557.1 coordinate 8,049, forward strand.
CGCCATCCGCCCGGCGATCTCGATCGCCTCCGGGCATGCCGTCCCCGGCGGCACGACCCGGTCGGCCAGACCGATCCGCGCGGCTTCCTCTGCGTCCACCTGGCGGCCGGAGAAGACCAGGTCAGCAGCCCGTCCCGGGCCCAGCCGGCGCAGTGCAAGCTGGGTCCCGCCGCCCCCGGGCACCAGGCCCACCGTGGTCTCCGGCAGGCCGAACACGGCAGTCTCGTCGGCCACGATCACGTCGCAGGACAGGGCCAGCTCACAGCCGCCACCCAGGGCGTAACCGTGTACCGCGGCGATCACCGGCTGAGGCAGCGCAAGCAGGCCGCCGAACGCCGCACGGAACACCAGCCGCTGGCGCAGGAAATCGGCATCGGACATCCGGTTGCGTTCCTTGAGATCGGCGCCCACGCAGAAGGCACGTTTACCGGTGCCGTAGAGCACGACCGCGCGGACCTGCTGGTCGGTGGCCAGTTCGGCACAGGCCTGGGCCAGCCGGAGCGCCATCGCGGTGTTGATCGCGTTCATGGCCTCCGCGCGGTCGAGCATGATCTCCGCGACGCCGGGATGCCCGGCGATCCGTTCCCGCACTATCACGCCGTCCATAGCCGGAGGTTAACCCGTCGGCATCGGCACCGTGGCTAGCGGTCCTCCCTGGCCAGCCTGGCCTGCTCGTCCTCGACCAACTGAAACAGCGTGGCCTGCACCTTCTCTACGACCACCAGGAGCACGAACGGCCACAGCACCGTCTTCCAGTGCGGGTTGAGGATCAGGACGGTGCGTTCGCCCTCGGACAGGTCAGCATCGGCCATGTGCACATGGTGGCATGGAATGCACTAGCTACACCGGACGGACGTGCACCACGTCACCGGCGGTGACCGCGACCAGTCCGCCGGCGGTGCGGACCTCAAGCCGGCCCGCCCCGTCCACCCCGGTCGCGGTCCCGGTGACCGGCTCGGTACCCGGCATCGTGACGGTCACCTCGCGGCCCAGCGTGGCGCACCGGCGGACGTACTCCTCGCGCAGCCCGCACGCGCCCGCGTCCCCCGGGCTGGCCTGGTCCCGCCAGGACAGGTACCGGCATTCCAGCCCGTCAAGCAGCCGGGCCAGCAACCGCTCACGCAGCCCGGGGCCGCCGGCGTCCGCCTCCGGGCCGGTGATCCCCGCCCCGGCCGCCAGTGCCAGGGACGTGGCGGGTGAGTCCGGGGGCAGGTCCGCCCGTGCCTGCCAGACGTTGATGCCGATGCCGACCACGACCGCGGTCCCGGCCCGCTCGGCGAGGATGCCACCCAGTTTCTGCTCGCCCGCGAGCACGTCGTTCGGCCACTTCAGGGTGGCATCCACGGCCGCCACGGCGCGCACCGAGGCCGCGGCGGCGACCCCGGCAAGTAGCGGCAGCCAGCCGAGCAGCGCGGCCGGGACGCCGCCGGGGCGCAGCAGCACCGAGAACGTCAGCCCGGCCCGCGGCGGGCTGGCCCAGCGGCGGCCCAGCCGGCCCCGGCCCGCTGTCTGTGCCTCGGCCACCAGGACAGTGCCCTCGGCCGCGCCGGCCCCGGCCGCCGCGAGCAGGTCCGCGTTGCTGGATCCGGTCTGCGCCACAGCCCGCACCTCGCGCCACAGGCTGCCCGGGCGGACAAGCCCTGCCGAGATCCCTGTCACGTCAAGTGACAGCAGGGCAGCCTTATCGTCACTCATTGTCCTCAATACTTAACGAAGAGTCGTCATTGCTCGGAACCGTGAGAGGTCCATCGTGCCAAAGGAAGCCGAGTGATCTGGTACGCGCGCGCCAGCAGGGCCGTGGCAGCTCGCAGGGTCACCGGATCTGCTTGATCCGTTCCCCCGCGCCCCAGGCTTGGTCCGCCGTCAGAACGTCGGCGTCCAGGCGGTCGCCCAGTGCCAGGCACAGCCGGTCGGCGAGCGAGAGGCCTTCGCCGCGCACCCATCGCCGGGCGGCCCATTCGGCGTCCGCAGGAGTCACCGACTCGACTCGAAGCCCGTAACTTGCCAGCAGCGACCGCGCCAGGTCCCAGTTCCGCCCGTGCGCCAGGACCTTCTGCGCGATCTCCGACCAGTTGGCCGCGCCACAGGCACCGCCTGCCTGCAGTGCTTCCTCGGTGTGCTCGGCGCCCTCTTCACCCTGCAGGAAAGCGAGCAGCGCCGACGCGTCGAACACGTTCACGCGGCATCTTCGGCGGCCGACTCGGCCCGCCGCTCGGCAAGCAGCTCGCCCACCAGATTCAGGCCGGAAAGATCCGCGCGCACGAGTTCCTGGAGCTGTGGACGGGTCAAGAGCACCAGTCCCCCGGGGGTCTCCAGCAGGATGAGCGCCACCCCCTCCGCCAGGCCGGCGCGTTCCCTGAGTTCGGCGGGGATCACGAGCCGCCCGCGGTCGCCCATCGTCACCTGGTACGTCCCACTCATGTACTCATAGTACCACATCATCTATATATGCGGTACGCCACGGCGCTCGGTGGGAGAGGCCACTGCGATGCGTCATTCCCTGCTTGCCGGCCCGTCTATCACCGCAGCGCGGGCCCGCCGGCACCCGGCCGGGCCCGCTGTCGTCACGGCTGGCGGGTAGTGCGGGTGCGGAGGGTGGCGAGGATGCCGCCTGCCACGGCCCCGACGGCGAGCACCACACAGGTCACCGCGACCGCGTGCGCCGAGACCAGGCGGAACCCGGCGGCCGCCTCCTGTGGCAGCCGGCCGGCCAGGTTCAGGTAGAGCGTGCCGAACGTGGCCACGCCGATCACCAGGGCAAGCTGGTTGACCGTGACGATCACGCCGGTCGCGTCGGCCGCGTCGGTCACCGGCACCCGCATTACCACGGCGGTCATCAGCGGCCCGAACGCGGCGGCCATCCCGGCGCCGGTCAGGGCCAGCGCCCAGTACACCGCCATCCCGCCGTGGCCGCCACCGTGCAGCAGCCCGGCCAGCAGCAGCAGGCCTGCCGCGGACCCGGCGAAGCCGGCCATGACCAGGCCGCCGAACCACCGCGCGGGCAGCCGCTGCCAGTTCAGGCTGACCACCGCGAAGGCGGCCGCGGCCGGGGCGAAGGTCAGGCCAGCCCGCAGCGGCGTGTCGCCCAGCCCACCCTGCAGGTGCAGGGCCAGCACGAAGAAGAACCCGCCGAACACGGCCATCGTGACGAACAGGCCGGCGATGCCCAGCGTGACGCCGGGCAGCTGGAGCACCCGGCCCGGGATCAGCGGCGATCCGCAGCGCGCCGCCAGCCGCCGCTCCACCAGGGTGAACAGGGCGAACAGCACGGCACTGCCGGCCAGGCAGGCCCAGCCCCCGACCGGCCAGTGCTCGTGCTGGCCCTGGTGCTGCCGCTGG
>DASXKD010000558.1:0-16921 GCA_036497045.1 Streptosporangiaceae bacterium
CCCGGTGCCGCCCTGCCGGTCCTGGACGACCACGCGCACATCCGGCGCATGCCGGGCCAGATGCGCGGCGACCTGGCGGCGGCCATGGCCCACCACGACGATGAGCTCGGCCGGGCGCAGTTCCCTGGCGGCGGCCAGCACATGGTCGAGCATGCTCGCGCCGCAGATTGGGTGCAGCACCTTCGGGAGCTGGGATTTCATCCGCGTCCCCGCGCCCGCGGCAAGGATGACGACAGCGGCCGGACGGCTCACAGTCACGTGGCGGTGCTCCTCGATTGGCGGCTGCGTGGTCGGCCGGCCCCCGCCCCGGTTTCGGTGACAACCGGTCACGAGGCGCGGACGAGACCGTTCACATCCCCGACTCCCGAAGGATACCGTCCGGGCAATACGATGGGTGGCCGCATACCCGCGGCATGATCGGCATCACATTACTGTCCGTAACCATGACGGAAGCCCGCCCCCGCCGGCGCGGGCTCAAGTAATTAAGTATCCCTACCAAGAAACTAGGTTGCGGTGACTCCCCGCCCCGCACAGGTCCTAAGCATTTTAGTTCCGCCTATGTTGTTCCAGAATTTACCAGTTTCCGTATACTTGAAACGCCTTCCCGCTAAGGTTGAGCACCAGATCGACAGACATGACCGGGGTGTCGGGCCCTGCAGCGAAGTCACTCCGCTCCGGTCACGTGTCCGCGTGGGAATCTCCGGCAGCCCAGGGTCGGATTGGGAGGGCACGTAAGTGCGAGAGCGATTGGCGGTCAGCGCGCGCGCCCAGGTGGCAGTGCCGGCCGCTGTGAGTGGCACAGCTGATGCAGGCGGCTGGGTCAGACGGTACTTGCGTAACGCGATGGCCCTCGACGCCGCCGTGGCGCTCGCGGCCGGGCTGATCGCGCTGCGGGGCCGTTACGACGCCCATGGCCACGTGCCAGCGGCGTACATCGTGCTGACCGTGAGCCTGCCGGTGATCTGGCTGGGCACGCTGGCGCTGGCGGGCGCCTACGAGCCCCGGTTCATCGGCGCGGGCGCCGATGAGTTCCGCCGGGTGATCAACGCGGGACTGGGGCTCACCTCTGCGATCGCCATCATTTCCTACGCCACCAGGGCCGAGGTGTCGCGCAGCTATGTGCTGATCGCGATGCCGTGTGCCGTGGGCATCGACCTGGTCGCCAGGTATGCGCTGCGCAAGCGGCTGCACCGATTGCGGGACTCCGGCGCCTGTATGCGCCGGGCGGTGGCGGTAGGCCACCCGCAAGCCGTGGCTGACCTGGTCAACGAGCTGCGCAGAGAGCCTTACCACGGGCTCACCGTGATCGCCGCATGCCTGGCCGGTGCCGCGTTCCGGCCCGAGGAGATCGCCGGTGTGCCGGTGCTCGGCGGGCTCGATGACGTCATCAGCGCGGTCCGTGGTTCTGACGCGGACACCGTCGCCGTGCTCGCCTGCCCCGAGCTCAAGCCCGTCCAGTTGCGGCAGCTTGCCTGGGAACTGGAGAAGACCGACACCGACCTGTGCCTGGCGCCCGCGCTGCTCGATGTCGCGGGGCCGCGCACCACCGTCCGCGCGACGGCCGGGCTGCCGCTGCTGTATGTGGACCATCCGGACCTGTCCGGCATCCGCCAGGTCATCAAGAGCCTGTTCGACAAGGTCGCAGCCGCCTCCGCGCTGCTGCTCCTCGCTCCGGTGATGCTGACGATCGCGCTGATGATCCGGCTGGAGGACGGCGGCCCGGCCCTGTTCAAGCAGGTGCGGGTGGGCAAGGATGGCCGTCCGTTCCGGCTGTACAAGTTCCGCACCATGGTGCCCCAGGCCGAGCAGCAGAAGGCAGCCTTGCAACTGAACAACGAGGGCGCCGGCGTCCTGTTCAAGATCCGCGACGACCCGCGGATCACCAAGATAGGCGGCAGGCTGCGCCGCTGGTCCCTCGACGAGCTGCCGCAGCTGATCAACGTGCTGCTCGGGCATATGTCACTGGTGGGCCCGCGGCCCGCGTTGCCGGAAGAGGCCGCCAAGTACGGGGACTACGTGCGGCGCAGGCTGGCCGTGCGGCCCGGGCTGACCGGCCTGTGGCAGATCCACGGCAGGTCCGACCTGTCCTGGGACGAGGCGGTGCGGCTCGACCTGCGCTACGTGGAGAACTGGTCGCTCGCCTCCGACCTGCTCATCCTGTGGAAGACCTGGCCAGCCGTGGCCCGCGGGCATGGTGCGTACTGAATCTGTTCCCCGGCAGGACCCCGTCGATCACTCCTGGCCACAATCATTGTGGCAAGGCTGGAACAATCTTGGGGATCTTGCTATATCGCATAGTTTGTCAGTGTGCCCGCTGGACACGCCCTAGAATGTTGCGTTCGGGATACATAAGAACACAAAACGACCACGGCGCGGCACCCGCGGGGACCGGTGACCGCGCCGGTCGTGCGGAGCAAATGGAGGCATGATGCAGGGAGTGAGGCGCTGGTTTCTGCACAAGGCGCCAGTGGCCGCCTTGTGCGCACTGACGGCCGGTGCAGCGGGCCTGATGCCATCGATGGCGTCCGCCCAGACCGGCCCCGTGTCCCCCAATCCGGCTACCGGCACCCCGGCGCTCGCGCCGACAGGGGCGATCGAGCAGGTCAGGCAGATCGTGGCGTGCGCCGGTGTCATGTATGCGGTCGGCAGCTTCACCCAGATCAGCCAGGGCGGCCAGACCTTCACCAGGAACAACGTCTTCAGCTTCAGCCAGACCGCGCCGTATGCGATCACGTCCTGGGCGCCCAGCACCAACGGCACCGTCAACTCCATCCAGCTGACGAGTGACTGCCACCACGCTTTTATCGGCGGGAAATTCACGAATGTGGACGGCTCTGCCGCCGACAATATCGCTTATATCAGGACCTATAACAACACCATGGTCCAAGACTGGGCCCATGACGCCAACGGCATGGTGGACACGATCCTGCGGACCTCGAACAATCACCTGCTTGTCGGCGGTCAATTCACCTCGATCAACGGATCGAGCAAGAGTTATTACGTGAGCCTGAATCTGTCCACCGGCAAGGACGACGGCTATCTCAACCTGGGCATCTCCGGGCACTATGTGTTCCCCGGCGCGGGCGTGAGCAACACCGAGGTCTACAACCAGCAACTGTCGCCGGACCACGGCCACGTGCTCGTCGAGGGCACCTTCACCAAGGTCGAAGGCAACAGCCGGCAGCAGATCTTCATGCTCAACCTGGGCAGCCGCGGCAACCTGAGCACCTGGTACTCCAACGAGTTCAACGCCTTCTGCGCCGACAAGCACCCGTTCTACATCAAGGCGGCAGCCTGGTCGGCCGACCAGTCCACGGTCTACGTCGCGGACACCGGGAAGGCCCCGGAAGGCTGGAACGGCACCTTCCCGCTCACCGGGCTGTGTGACGCGGTCGCGGCCTTCCCGGGCACCCGGCACGGTGGGCTGAGCTCCGAGTGGGTCAACTACACCGGCTGCGACTCGCTGTACTCGGTCGCCGCCGATTCCAGCGCCGTCTACGTCGGCGGCCATGAGCGCTGGGCGAACAACCAGAACGGCTGCAACGCGGCCGGATCGGGCGCGATCCCGGCACAGGGGCTCGGCGGCTTCACCCTGGGCGGGAAATTGCTCACCAATTCCGCTGGCACCGCCGGCCTTTACAGTCGTGACCGCGGCCTGGGAGCGGACCAGATCTACAAGACCCCGGCCGGAATCTGGATCGCCAGCGACAACCAGGGCGGCAGCAGTGCCTGTGGCGGCGTGAGCGGCCTGGCCGGTATCTGCTTCCTGCCTTACTCGTAACGCAACGCACCATCGCAAGTAGCACAACCAGGAGGGGAGAAGTATGCAGCGCAACCGTGCTCAGCTATGGGGGAAACAGGGTGCGCGTGGCGCGCTGATCGCGGGTATCGCCGCCGCGTTCGCATGCTTCCTCCCGGCTCTGGCGTCCGCCGCCACCGCCAGCCCAGCGCTGGCGGGGGCGGTATCGCCGACGCCCGCCAAGGGCACGCCCACGCTAGTGGACACCGGCACTACCGAGCAGATACGCCAGCTGGTGCAATGCGGCGGGACCATGTACGCGGTAGGCACGTTCACCGAGATCAGCGGGTGGAACGGGAGCTCGACCCAGACATTCACCCGGAACAACGTGTTCAGCTTCAGCGCAGCCGCCCCGTACACGGTCACCTCGTGGGACCCGAACGTCAACGGCACGGTCGACACCGTCGCCTTCAATGGCAGCGACTGCTCCACCGCCTACCTCGGCGGGCAGTTCACCACGGTGGGCGGCGCCGCGGCCAAGAACATCGCCGCGGTCGACGCGGCCAGCGGCGCGCTGGTGGCCGGCTTCAAGGACAACGCCAGCGGTGAGGTCAATACCCTGGCGGTGGCGAACGGGCACCTGCTGGCCGGTGGCGCCTTCAAGGGCATCAACGGCAGCACCGCAGACCCGTACTTCGCCAGCCTGAGCCCGGCCACCGGCCTGGATGACGGGTTCGCGCACCTGAACATCTCCGGGCACTACGTTTACCCCGGGGTGCAAACCAACCCGACCAAGGTCTACAACCAGCAGCTCAGCCACAGCGGCAGCCTGGACCTGGTCGAAGGCGATTTCACCTCGGTAGGCGGCCTGGGCAGACAGCAGATCTTCATGCTCAACCTGAGCGGGTCCGCGGCACAGGTCACCGGGTGGAGTTCACCCGAGTTCGACGGCAGCAAGGGCAACCTGCCCCAGGGCTACGCCTACCAGTGCTCGGTCAAGGAAGCGTTCTACATCCGGGCCGCCGCCTGGTCGCCGGACGACTTGACGGTTTACACCTCGGCGACCGGCTTCAACCCGTGGAACTGGTCGACGAGCAAACCACGGACGGGCCTGTGCGATTCGGTCGCCGCCTTCCCAGCCACCCAGGCCGAGGTCACCCACGAGTGGGTCAACTACACCGGCTGCGACTCGCTGTACTCGGTCGCCGCCGACTCCAGCGCCGTCTATATAGGTGGCCACGAGCGCTGGGCAGACAACACCAACGGCTGCAATCACCAGGGTTCTGGTGCGCTGCCCGCACCCGGCCTGGGCGGGTTCAACCCGTCCACCGGGGCACTGATCACGAATTCCAGCGGCACCGCCGGCCTGTACAGCAGGTCGCGTGGCCGCGGTGCGGATGACCTGCTGGGTACAAGCGCCGGCCTGTGGGTTGCCAGCGACAACTTCGGCGGCGGCACCTCATGCGGCGGCGCATCCGGCTTCGCTGGTATCTGCTTCCTGCCTTCCTCATGACCCAGGGGAGCCACCCATTCCCCCGCACAGGAGGATTCATCATGCTGCAAGGAGAACACGCCCAGCGACGGAGGAAACTCGGCGTGCGCGGCGCGCTTCTCGCGGTCACCGCCTCTGGCGTCCTGTGCCTTCCCGCGGCGCCGCCAGCGCTGGCCGCGACGGGCCCGGTGTCTCCCACACCCGTCGCGGGGACGCCCACGCTGGTGGCCACCGGGACCATCACCGAGACGATCCGCCAGGTCGCGGACTGCGGCGGCACCATGTACGCGGTGGGCAGCTTCACCTCGATCAGCGGGTGGAACGGCACCACGACCGCCACGGTCACCAGGAACAACATCTTCAGCTTCAGCGACACCGCGCCGTTCACCATGACCTCGTGGGCCCCCAATGTCAACGGGGAGGTCAACTCGATCGCCTTCAACGGAAGTAACTGCGCGGACGCCTACATCGGCGGACAGTTCACCTCGGTCAACGGCACCACGGTGGCTAATATCGCCGAGATCGACACCACCACCGGGAACGTGGTGACCGGGTTCGGCGACCACGCCGGCGGCGGCCACGTCGACACGATCCTGCCGGTGAACGGGCACCTGCTGGTCGGCGGCACGTTCACCTCGATCAACGGCAACAAGGGCGTGAACCCGTACTACGCCAGCCTGAACCCCACCACCGGCGAGGACGACGGGTTCCTGCACCTGAACATCTCCGGGCACTACGTCTTCACGGGGGTCAAGTCCAACTCCACGGAGGTCTACAACCAGCAGTTGTCCCCCCAGACCGGCACGCTGCTGCTGGTCGAAGGAGACTTCACCTCGGTTGGCGGCTTCAGCCGACGGCAGATCTTCATGCTGAACGTGAGCGGGTCCTCGGCGACGGTCACCGGCTGGACCTCGCCGGAGTTCGACGGCACCGACCCCAACGGCACCCTCAACCCCAACGACAAGTACTTCAATTGCGGCGACTCGCACCCGTTCTATATCCATGCCGCGGCGTGGTCGCCGGACGAGTCGGAGATCTACATCGCCGACACGGGGGTCAAGCCCATCCTGTGGAACGGCAAGACCTTCCCGATCCCGGGCCTGTGCGACGGGGCGGCGGCGTTCCCGGCCACGCAGTCCCAGGTCTTCTCCGACTGGATCGCCCTCGACGGCTGTGACTCGCTGTACTCCGCGGCCGCCGACGGGAGTGCCGTCTATGTGGCAGGGCACAACCGGTGGTTCAACAACCAGAACGCCTGCAACAAGGCGGGCCCGGGCGCGATCCCGGCCAACGGGCTGGCCGGGCTGACTCCCGGGCCGACCGGTGGGTCGCTGATCCTCAACTCGGCTGGCACCTCGGGCCTGTACAGCAGGTCACGCGGCCACGGCGCCGATGACATGCTGCTCACCACCGCTGGATTGTGGATCGCGAGCGACAACTTCGGCGGTGGCACCTCCTGCGGCGGGCAGGCCGGCTTCTCTGGCCTGTGCTTCCTGCCGTACACGTCCTAACGCCGTGGCGGGGCTGTGCCAGGCGGGCCTGTGGGCTACCGCCTGGCGCAGCCGATCCCGGCTGGCCCACCGGTCACGTGTCCATCGGCCGCCAGCCAGGTGAACTTGCGTCCACTAGCGCCCGAAATTCACCCACAATGCCCTTGACCAGTCGATATGATCACCGGGCATGCACCGGGAGCCGCGCTGGCCGGCCGGCTGGCCGCAGCCGCTGACCCGGCCGGGGCAACATGCCAAACAAACGGAAGGCCACGATAAATGGATCGCGTTCTTGTCACAGGCGGGGCCGGTTTCATCGGCTCTCACCTCGTGGACTGGCTGCTGGATTCTGGCGCCGCCGTCCTGGTCGTTGATGACTTCAGGATGGGCAGGCGCGAACACCTGGGCAGCGAAGGAACGGCTGGCCGCCTGACCGTGATCGAGGGTGACATCAGGAGCGCCGAGGACCTCGGCCTGGTCGCGGACTTCGCCCCGGACACCGTCTTCCACATGGCGGCGCTGCACTTCATCCCCTACTGCAACGCCCATCCGCAGGAGGCACTGGACGTCAACGTCCTCGGCTTGGACGCGGTGATCCGGGCGGTGCGCACCGCGCCGCTCAAGTCGTTCGTGTTCCCCTCCAGCGGCGCGATCTACGGGTTCGGCGACACCCCGTGGCCCGAGACCACGGCGGCCAGGCCCGATGAGATCTACGGCATCTCGAAGTGGATGGGCGAGCAGATCATGGGCCGGTTCCACGCTGACCGGCCGGAGGTGCGGGCCGTCGTGGCCCGCTTGTTCAACACCTACGGGCCACGGGAGACCAACCCGCATGTGCTGCCCGAGGTGATGAAGGCGCTGAGCGCAGGGCAGACCATCGAACTCGGGAACCTGTGGCCCCAGCGCGACCTGATCTTCGTCACCGACACCGCCGCCGGCCTGGTGGCCGCGGCGCAGGGTGCCCCCGGCCTGGAGGTCTTCAACGTGGGAACAGGGACAGGGACCACGATCGAGGACGTCATGGAGACGATCGGTGAGATCACCGGGCATCCGGTGGACGTCCGCCAGGTGCCCGAGCGGATGCGCGACGGCGACGGGCACCTCATCTCCGATCCGCAGAAGCTGATGCAGGCAACCGGCTGGAAACCGGAGTACGACCTGGAAGCCGGGCTCCGGCAACTGCTGGCTTCGGAGGGACTGCTGTGAGGCCGGCCGGCGAGGTGACCGGCGGCGCCGACGGGCTCGGCGCCGGGTACCGGGCACAGAAGCGAGAGTTCCTCGGCATCGGCCTGTCGTGCCTGTCCGACGAGGAGTTCGTCGGCGCCGTGAGGCAGGCGGTGGAGACCCGGTCCCGGCTCACCATCTCCTTCATCAATCCCGACTACGTCCTGCGCGGCCACAAGACCGCCGGGCTGGTCGACAAGATGAACGAGTTCGACATCGTCCTGCCGGACGGCTGGGGCATCGTCCTCGGCGGCCGGCTCCTCGGCCTGCCGGTGCCCGACCGGCAGGGCAACGACGACATCTGCCCGAAGATGTTCACCCTGTCGGCCGAGCGCGGGTTCTCGAACTTCCTGTTCGGCTGCAGCGAGGGCATACCGGAGCAGGCCGCGGTCAACCTCAAGGAGACCTTCCCCGGCATTCCGATCGCGGGTACCCTGCACGGCTACTGGGACGTGGCGCGGGGCCACCCTGGCCGGTACGACGAGGCAGACGTCGACATGATGGTGAAGACCATCAACGAGGCCAAGCCCGACATCCTGCATGTGTCCATCCCGACACCGATGCAGCAGAACTGGGTGTGGCAGGTGGCCGACCGGCTCGACGTGCCGGTGATCATTACCGGCGGAAGCTACCTCGACCATCTGGCCGAGCGGGTGTACTGGTACCCGGGCTGGGTGAACAAGATGCGGCTCGGCTGGGCCTTCCGGCTGACCAGGGAACCTGGCCGGCTGTGGAAGCGCTACTCGCTCGACCTGGCGGCCTACGGCGGCATGGTGGCCCGGGCGAAGTTCGGCGGTCGGAAGTAGCCCTGTCAGCACACACAGGTGCCCGGCAGCGATGCTGCCGGGCACTTTTACGTGTGTGATTCGCTCCCCGGGCCAGCAGGGCCGCGGGCCAGCGGGGGGTTCCGGGGGGCGCTCCCCCGGGCCAGCACTTATCAGCCGTCGCGTCGCCAGCTTGGCTGATAGCCGAGCCAGGCGGCCAGCCGCTCGTCGTAGGGGCGGTAGTGCTCCTGCAGCGTCTTCCGCACCGAGTCGGGCATGGGTGAGCGCGGCCGGGCGTTGCGGCGCTTGAACGCCGGGTAGCCCCGGTTGGGCAGCTCAAGGAACGCCAGAACCCCGTCGTATACGGCTTCCGGGTCGGTGAAGAAGTCACCGCTGTCCACTACGTGCAGCCGGTCCCGGCCGAAGTGCCGTTCCAGCCGTTCGAGCTGGTCGACATACTGGCCCCGGGCGATGTAGGAGTGGTGCTGGTGGCTGTAGCTGAAGTACTCCGGGTCCGCGGCGATGCGCTCGGCCTGGCCGGCCAGCCGGGTGGGCTCCAGTTCCAGGGCTGCTTCGAATGACTCGGTCTCGAAACCGTGCGCCACCTCATGGGCATGCCCCGAGTAGGCCCGCTCCACCGGGTCGCGCAGCAGCACGAGCAGCCGCACCCCCGGCAGGTCACGGGCGATACGCTCGGCGGCCAGCGGGTGGAACATGTAGTACGGGCTGGACTCGAACGAGACCGGGGTGACGCCGGCTCCGCGCGCGGCCCGGCGCGCGGACGCGAGCAGCCGGAAATGACACCGGTACCACGACAGCCCGCGGCGGTAGGAGACGTCGAAGAAGTGCACCTCTTCGTGCAGCACCGCGCTGAACACGGCGGGGTGCTCGTCGAGCGTCCTGGACAGGGAGGTGGTCCCGCACCGCTGGGCACCGACGATGAGGAAGCTGGGCAGGATCCGGGCACGGCTGGTGGGCCTGCGCGCCGCGACCAGGGCCAGCCGGCCTGCCTGTTTGAGCGCCGGGTTGAGCGACTTGGGGTCGCGCAGATAGCCCGACAGGCTGCGATCCGGGCGCGACTGACCCGCCGGCCGCCTGTCTACGGCACCCTTGCCCGTGTCTACGGCACCCTTGCCCGCGTCGGGCCTGGCGGGAGCGGCGGTCTTGTCGGCCGCGCTCATGACGCCACCGGTCCTTGCGTGCTGCCTGGACCGACCCTCTTCATTGGCGATCTCCATTCACGGGTGTCCTGTCGGGCCGGAACCTGCCGTTCGGCAAACAGCATGGCAGACTTGGGCACTCCCCTGCAGGAAGTGCCGATTGTCCGGGATCGGCTATGCATGGTTAACGCTCACCGGACCCAGCCCGGCTGGCGCCCAAGTAGCTTCGCCAACCTTTCATCGTGGGGCTGATAATGCCCCTGCAGCCTACGCCGGCACCCGGCGTCGATCGGCGGGCTGGGCCGCGAGTTGACGGCAGCGAACGCCGGCTCGAAGGGCCGCAGGCCCAGGAACGCCAGAAGCCGCCGGTACTCCTGCGCCGGCTGGCTGAAGTAGGCGGCACTGTCGATCACGTGCACCTGGGCGCGGGGGAAGAATTCATAGACGCGTTCGAGCTGTTCGGCGTACTGGCCCCGGTGCCGGTAGGAATGGTGCCGGTGCGCGAAGCTTTCGTAGGCCGGATCGGCCAGGATCCGCTCGATCTCGCCGGCCAGCCTGCCGTCTTCCAGTTCCAGGGCTCGCGGGAAATCCTCCTGCTCGTAGCCCCGGGCGAACTCGTGCTTGTGGGCGGAGAAGGCCCGCTCGACGGGATCGCGGAGCATGACGACCAGCTTCACCGTAGGGATGTCGTGCCCGAGCCGTTCGGCCGCCTGGGGATGGTACAGGTAGTAACCGCTCGCCTCGAAGGCGACCAGCGGCCCGTGGCGCCCGGCCCTGAGCCGCGCGATCTCGGTGAGAGGGAAGTGGCCCCGGTACCACTGAGCCCCCCGGTGGTAGTTCAGGTCGAAGTAGTTGACACCCTTGCGGAACGTCGGCGGCATCACCTGCGGATGGGCCGCCAGCGCACGGAACAAAGAGGTCGTGCCGCAGCGCTGCGCGCCGATCAGGATGAACCCAGGCTCCATCCGCAGGCCAGCGGTCGCCTCGCTCATCCGGGCATAGGTGCGCCGCCCCAGCTGTGTGAGCGGCTCCGGGCCGGCGGCCCGGACCCGCGTGGCAGCTTCGCGTGCCCGTTGGCTCAATGCCAGCCCCACCGCCGTCGCAGGCCAAGGCCGAATTCGCTGTCCAGTGCCGCGATCTCCGGGTCGAGCTGCTCGTGCATGAACGCGACATCCTCGGGCGCCATCTCGGGCTTGTCGGCACCCAGCGGCCGATACAGCATCCGCTGCACCAGCGCGGAGCGCTTCAGGCTGCCCACCAGGTCCGCGCCGTCATGGCGCCGGACCCAGTTGGCACCGTACTTGGCGGCCATCGCGAGCGGCAGCCAGCGTGCCTTGCTGGCTGGCAGCTGGGCCTCCAGCTGCTCCGGGCTCAGCGGCAGCCGGGCGACACCGAGCCAGTCGGTGACGCCGTCGAGGAACGCCTGCGGATCGGCTTGCAGATCGTCGAAGAGCCCGACGTACAGCGACTCACGGCCGTAGTAGCGCAGGTAACCGCGCAGGTGGGTGGCGTAGCGGCCTTCCTCGAGCAACTCAGGTGAGGTCTTCGTAGTGTCCCGGAAGGTGGCCGCCGCCCCGCCGTGCTTGGCCAGGTACAGGTAGGAGGAGAACGCCCGCGCTATGGGTTCCCTGAGCGTGACCATCAGCCGGACGTCCGGGCCGAGGCAGGTGTGGATCCGCTCGGGCGCCTCCGCACAGGCCAGGTAGTCGGGGCAGACCTCGCCGATGATCTTGTTCTCTCGCTGCGCGCCGCGGAACTGCGCCCGGTACCACCCGGGGCCGCGGTCGTAGTAACGGTTGAAAAAGTAGAGATCCTTCGCCTGGCTGAGGTAGACCTCGGGATGGCCGATGAGAACCTCGTGCAGCCAAGTGGAGCCCGATTTACTCGGTCCTATGTGAAGGAAGTTTGGCAGCAGGTCAGACATGACACCCTTTCACGCCATACCGCGGCGGAACAGCCGGGCAGCACGGAGCAGATGCTTGGGATGAACGCGCGTGGTGGCATGCACAAAAGCGATATAGGGGTAGGGCGAGATCGGCCACCGCAGGGCCGCCTTTGTGGCATAGCGGATCGCCGGCCCGCGCTCGCCGAGGGCGGACCGCGCGAAGGCGATCTGGCCGAGCATGCGCGCGTGCCCGCGGGGCGAGGCGCTTATGTCGGGGTGCTTGGCGAGCATGTACTCCAGTGCCAGGGCCGCGTTCTCGGCGCCGCCCGCATACCAGGAGCTGCCGTCCTTGCGGATGTCGGCCAGCGGGCGGGTGACGATGCCGACCTGGCCGGCCCGGGCCGCCCGGAGCACCCAGTCATAGTCCTCGGCGTAGCCGCGCGGCAGCTTCTCGTCGTAGGGGCCCACCTTGGCGAACGCCTCGCGGCGCATCACCAGGGTGGAGGAGTGCAGCTCCTTGACCCGGTTACGCAGCAGCAGTTGGTAGCTGACATGCTCAGCCCGCCCCGGCCACTCGACCACCTTGCCGGGCAGCATCAGCCTGATGCCCGAGCCAACCACGAGCAACTCGGGCTCTTGCTGCAGCCGCTCGACCTGGCTGGCCAGCTTGTCCGGGTGCCAGACATCGTCGTCGTCGCAGGTCGCGATGATGGAGCCGCGGGCGGCGTCGAGGCCGGTGTTCCGGGCACCCGCGAGGCCGGGTGAGTGGGTGTTCGCGGCCACCTTCACCTGGCGCTGCGGCGTGCCCAGGCGGGTGAGCTTGGTGTCCGGTGGCTCCTGGTCGTGCACCACCAGGCACTCGATCTGCCCGTGATAGGTCTGCGCAACGACCGCGGCGATGGATTCGCGGACGAGCTCAGGACGGCCACGCGTCGGCATGATCACCGACACCAGTGGCCACTCCCCGGGCGCCGGAGCCGGCGCATCAGTCATGGGCCTCTTGTTTCTCCGCAGGGCTGCTCGCGGCCGTAATGCCGTAGCGCAGCATGAGGGGCAGGCCGATCGCCGTAACGATGAGGCGGTCGCGCCGGGACATGCTGGCGCGCCAGGTTTCGTCGGCGCGCAGCGTTATTTCCCCGTCGCGGAATCGCGACGGGTTTCCGGAAAGGCCGTGGCTGGTGCCCAGCATGATCCGTCCGTCGCGGATGTGCGCCAGGTGCGCCGCCGGGACGGGCAGGCCGATCCCGGCCAGTGCCTCCTCCACGGCCTGCCGCGGATGCCGGACGAACTCCTCATAGCGCATCCGGATGACCGGCAGACCGCACCGGCGCAGCAACCCGGCCTGGCTCTGCACGGCCACCCACCGGGCGGCCGCCTCCGCGGGCGACAGGCGCGTCATGACGTCGGCCTCGCCGACCGCGTGAGGGCGGGACACGTCGCGCTTGCCCAGTGAGTAGGCAACCCCCCGCACATCCCTGACCAGGTGGATCACCCGTACGTCCAGCCCGGCCCTGGCCAGTGCCAGCGCCTGGACGGGCCACTTGCTGGCGTCCACGACACAGGCCGCGCCAGCCTCCGCGGCGATGGCCTCGTAGAGGCCGGTGTAGCTCGCGCCGTAGGCGGCGACGTCCCCGCGGAACCGGGCGCCCGCCAGCCGCATGCCGAGCAGCCGCGGCATCCGCCGCTGCCGGGCCACCTTGCCCTGCAGGTCACGGGTCGCGATGAGCTTCTGCTCCTGCCAGCCACCGACGGCGCGGTCACCAACCCGGGACCAGAACGGGCACTGGGCGAACTCCTGGCCACAACCGCAGCGCTCTCCGTGGGCGGCGACCCGCCGGTACAGGTCGATGAGCTCACCGACGTTGACGAAGCCAGGGATCTCGCCGAGGGCGCGCTCCAGCAATGTGCTTCCGGAGCGGCCGGATCCGGCGATGTAGACGACAATGGGCGCCTGCCCGGGCTCGCGGGCAGGACCGGCGGTGGTGACGCTGGAGTCCGCTGCAGCAGCATTGGACCCGGCCAGCGCGGTCACGGACACCCCCATGTCGGCTGTTTCAGCACTTGCTCCCCCGCTCGAAGAACTTTACTGTGCTTCCCGCCCGATGTGGTGGGAATCCCGGTAGATCGTTTTGGAACGGAATAATTGGTTCTTGGTGAACTTCCGGTGAATCCCCGCAGGTCACAGCCGGGTCGCCCGCCCCGGGCTCAGGGCCTGGCATGGACGCGGTCAGGAGTAGCCGAGCCGGGCAAGCAACGGCCCGATCTCCTGTTCGACGTCGCTAATCTGCCCCTGGTCAAGGGTCTTGCGCCACCTTCCCACGGAGTCCGGCTTGGCCCGTGACAATCCGGCCCGGAGCGCGTCAAGCCCGGCTGGCGTGGTTTCCAGGAACCCCGCGAGCACATCCGCGGCATGCATCGGGTCAGACACGACGGATTCGTATCGCACTTCAATCGACCGGCCGGCCGGGAGAGTGGCCAGCCCGGCCAGCGCGGCCTCGGTGAACCGGCGCCAGCACCATGCCGACCGCACGATGTCGGAGACCGCGGCGAAGTCCTCGCGGCGGTCAGCTTCCACCCACCAGCGCGCCGCGTTACCCCACAACTGGCCGCCCCGGCCGTGCTTGCCCGAGCCCGCCGACGCGGCGTTGAGCCAGGGCTGCTCGGAATGCGAGACCGCGGCATCGCGGCCGTCCCTGATGATGTGCACGAACTGCGCGTCGGGCATGGCCCCGGCCAGGAACGGCACCACGAAGCTGTTCTCCGGGTTCTTCTCCGCGAACCGGCGGCCGCCGTGCAGCCCGGCGAGCAGCATTGCCGAGTAGAAGCCACGGAACACCGCGGCACAGCGGCGCTCGGTCCAGGATCCGTCGTATACGCAGCGCGCCGCGGCCTTGGTCAGCCGGGGCTCGAAGTGGTAGGAGACCTCAGGCATCCGGCCCAGGCAGCTGCCCAGGAACGTGGTGCCGGACCTGGGCGCGCCGATGATGAAGATCGGCCGGTGCAGCCGTGGGTCGAGGGCGCGCGCCGACGGGCGCTTGCGCAGCGCCGGGTCCCTGCTGCGGTCGCGGATGTCCGAGGCAAGGCCGAGCACGCCGAGCTGGACCATCTGGCCCAAGCGAAGGCCCGACGGCGGCGGTGGCGGCTGGCTCCTGCTCCCGTGGCGTGGGGTAACTGCCATAATGTGCGACCTCGTCTGGATGCTGACCGGGCAATGAGCCCGATGCTACCGGCGCCCTTCGAACCGCACATGCGGTCCCGGTGGCTCAGTGCTTGCCGTTCTGCTGAGCCCGGAGCTGGGCCACCTCGCCCACCAGTGCGGGGATCAGCCACGTGCCCGGCGCCCCGAGCGGTGCACCTGCCGCCGCCTGCCGGTCCACGAGGTACCTAGTGGCCACGTCGGCCAGGTACAGGGCCGCCGTCAGGCGGGCCCGCGCAGGGTCGATGCCGAACGGGGCGAGCAACGCGGCCGCGTGCTCGAGACAGCCGGTGGCGGCGGCCAGGGGGTCCCTGTGCCGCGGCCCCACCTCGCTCTGCAGCCAGTAGTGCAGTGCATCGAAGCCACGCGGCACGCCGGAGCCGAACCGCTCCCAGTCCCAGACCAGCAGCCCGTGGGTGGTGCTCGCCATGTTCCAGGGAGACCAGTCGCCGTGCCACGCCCCGAAGGTCAGGCTCGTGTACCGGCCCGTGGCGGCGATCGTGTCCAGAGCCTCGAGCAGCGCCGAGCGCTCAGCTCCCCGGTCCGCCGCGTCCAGGCGCTCACGTAGCTGCTGCAGGTAAGCGTTGCCGGCCAGCGCCCCCTCCTGCAGCCCGCCGACCCTGGCCACGGTGTCCATGGCGGCGGAGAGCTGGGCGGCGGAAAGCGCGCGGCGGCGCTGCCAGACCTGGAGCCCGCTCAGCACGAGCACGTCCATGCCGTGCCATTGGCCGTGGTGAAGCACCCGCGGCACCGAAATCCCGTCCAGCCCGGTGCGCTCCAGCCAGGCGAGCGACGCGGCCTCGGCCCGCACGAGATCACGGGTGAGCGCATTGAACCCGATCTTGACAAAGCCCGCCGCTTCCCCGCTGGTCGTGTGCAGTTGGAGCACCGGCTTGCGGTTGGCGCGGGCCGGCCCGAGGCGGATGCTCACCCTGATGTCAGGAGAGAGGACGGACTTCAGGTAGGACTCGATGCTCTCGGCTTCCGGCGGGGCGGTCACCCGCACCCGGACCCCGAGCAGCGTCCCGCCGAGCCCGCCGGCCAGCCCGAGCGCGAACGCCGCGACACCCATCCTGGCCGCCCACGACCTCGGCTGGCCGTACTGGCGCAGCGCCGCAGCGGCCGCACGGGGCGCCGCGGGCACCAGCAGCCGGGGATGCCGGACGCCGGGAATCAGTACGAAGTCGCGTCCATCGGCGCGCGTGGCGCCCCCCAGTGCCCGGGGCCGCACCGCCCCGGTGATCGTCGGCCAGCCATGCGCCCCGCCGTAGAGCGTCATCTCCGCGGTCGGCGGCCACAGGAGCTCACAGACCTCACGCAGGTACGCAAGCCGCTCCCAGTCGTCGGCCAAACGCAGAGGCGGCGCCCCTGCCCCGGCGGCCGTGGCAGGCCTCGCGTCCCTGACGCCGTCCATGATCCCCATAGATCACATCCCCTAAAGGACAGGTATACCCGGACCTTAATAGGTCCGTAAACTTCGGCTCAGGCCGCGCGCGACCACAAGCCTCGCAGTTGGCAGGCCCCCCGCATGCCCCCGATGGCAGCAGAACAGATGGCTAAGGATATCGGAACACGACGTCACGACAGAGTGACCTCCTGATGACCGATCGTAGCGTGGATACCCGCCTCGCAGGCCATTCCCGCTCACGCGGAAGTCCCGATCAGCCAGCCTCACCGGCACCGCCAGTCTCGTAGTCACCTGATGCCTGCCTCACTAACATCCAGGAGCCGCGTTTCACCCGAGGAAGGGCGGCGCCCCCCCTTAACGGACGCTTGAGGTGGGGGTAATGGTTCACTTCGCAGCGGCATGGATTTTGATTTTCCGATGCTAACCTATTGTTAGTGTTTACTTGCACGCCGTAGTCGCCGCTGAATGGACGAGATGCCCGGCATGGCCGACAACTGCAGGACGTCACTGAGCCGCCAGAGCCCGATCGCCTGCACCACACACCCGGCGGCCACGCCAACGGC
>DASXKD010000559.1:0-7951 GCA_036497045.1 Streptosporangiaceae bacterium
CCAGGCCGCGGTGACCCTGCTCGCCGCGCAGCGCCCGCTGATCGAGAAGTACTGGGCGCTGGCCTCCCAGGAGATCTTCGACTTCAAGAACGGCAACGCGATCGTCGGCGCGGGCTGGCCGTACCAGGTCAGCACGCTCAAAGCGGCCCACTTCCCGATCGGCACCACGATCCCGAGCGAGGGTGCGACCGGCTGGGCGGACACCTGGATGCTGGCGGCCAAGGCACCGCACCCGAACTGTGCCTACCTGTGGATGCGGTACATCAGCACGCCGAAGGTCCAGGCCGAGCAGGCGGTCAGCTACGGCGAGACCCCGGACAACAAGCTCGCCTGCCCGATCATGAACCAATTGCAGGCGGGTTCCTGCGAGCAGTACCACGCCAACGCGCCGACCAGCTACTTCGACACCATCAAGCTGTGGAAGACACCGATCGCGACCTGCGACAACGGCAAGCCCGACTGCGCGCCTTACTCCGAGTGGGTGTCCGCGTGGAACACCCAGGTCAAGTGAAGCTGGCCGACAGCGCTCGCGGGACCGGCGGCCCGTGGCGGTGACCACGGCCGCCGGGCCGGGAACAGAGACCAGGCGGGAAGGGATGTGGTCCCGCGTCACCGCGACGCTGTGGCGCCGGCCCTGGGCGCGAGCCACCATTCTGCTCACCCCGCCGCTGGCCTGGTTCGTGCTGATCTACCTCGCCGCGCTGGCCGTGCTCCTGGTCACGGCGTTCTGGCAGATCAACCCGTTCACCACGAACATCGAGCGGATCTGGAGCCTAGACAACCTGCGCACGATCGTCACCAGCCCCGCCTACCGCGGCATCATCCTGCGGACGGTCGGGATGGCGGCGGCGGTCACGGTCACCGACGCCGTCGTGGCCTTCCCGTTCGCCTACTTCATGGCCCGCATCGCTTCGGGGAAGACCAGGACCATCCTGTTCATGGCGATACTGCTGCCGCTGTGGGCCAGTTACCTCGCGAAGGTCTACTCCTGGCTGCTGATCTTCACTCACAACGGGCTCCTGGACTGGACCCTGGGCAAGATCGGCCTCGGCCAGGTGCACCTGATCTACACGAACTGGGCCGTGTACACCGTGTTCTGCTACCTCTGGCTGCCGTTCATGATCATCCCGGTGTACGCGGCGCTGGAGCGCATCCCGGCCTCACAGATCGAGGCGTCCCAGGACCTGGGCGGCCGCACCTGGCGGACCACGCGCATGGTGCTGTTCCCGCTCGCGCTGCCGGGCATCGTCGCCGGGTCGATCTTCACGTTCTCGCTGACCCTCGGCGACTACATCACGCCGCTGCTGGTCGGCGGCACCAGCGCCAACTTCATCGGCAACATCATCTATACGAACATCGGCATCGCGAACAACGTGCCGTTCGCCGCCGCGATGGCCCTGTTCCCCATCGCCATCATGGCCATCTACCTGCTCGGTGCCCGGGCGCTCGGCGCGTTCGAGGAGATCTGATCGCCATGGAACCGACAGGCCTGCGTGTCGCGCTGCGGATCTGGGTCGGGCTGGTCCTGGCGTTCCTGTTCGTGCCGATCGTGCTCATCGTGCTGTACGCGTTCAACTCCTCGAACATCGAAAGCTGGCCGATCTCGCACTTCTCGCTGCACTGGTTCGCCATCGCCTGGCATGACCCGCAGGTGCGCGGCGCGTTCCTGCTGTCGGTGCGGGTCGGGCTGGTCGCCACCGCCCTGGCCATGCTGCTCGGCTCGGCGGTGGCCTATGCGCTGTACAAATTCACCTTCTTCGGCCGCGGTGCGATCTCGCTCCTGCTGTTGCTGCCGCTGGCCCTGCCCGGCATCATCACCGGGATCGCACTGAACTCGTTCTTCTCCTTCACCGGGATCCAGCTCGGCACGCTGACCATCGTGATCGGCCACACCACGTTCTGCATCGTGGTGGTCTTCAACAACCTGATCGCCCGGCTCCGCCGCACGCCGGGGTCGCTGGCAGAGGCGTCGATGGACCTCGGCGGGCGCGGCTGGCAGACGATGCGCTTCGTGATGCTGCCGATGACGGCGACCGCCCTGGTGTCCGGCGCGCTGCTCGCGTTCGGCCTGTCATTCGACGAGGTCATCGTGACGGTGTTCACTGCGGGCGCGCAGAACACACTGCCCCTGTGGATCTTCGGCGCGATCCGGCTCGGACAGCAGCTGCCCGAGGTGAACGCCGTGGTGTCGATCGTCATCCTGCTGACGATCATCCCGGTGGTCCTGGCGGCGCGGCTGGCCGGGGCCGGTTCGGTCAGCCGGACGGGCGCTGCTGCGGCGGCGGTCACCGCCACCGGCGCGGGAGGCTAGACCATCCTTCTGGTCTGACCATTTCGCCCCAGGACGGGCTGGGGTAGCATCCATGGCTACCCACGAGTAGGGAGCTGCCATGGGACTCGCCTACGAGCGCACAGGGTCGGGACCGCCGCTGGTCCTGCTGCACGGGGTGGGGCACCGCCGCCAGGCATGGGGGGCCGTGCTCGGCCGGCTGACGCCGCACCGGGACGTGATCCTCATCGACCTGCCCGGACACGGTGAGTCGCCAGCACTGGAGCGGGGCCTGCCGATCGTGGACGCGCTGCTCGGCCCGGTGCGTGCGCTGCTCGACGACCTGGGCGTGGCGCACCCGCACATGGCCGGGAACTCGCTGGGCGGCAGGCTCGCCCTGGAGTCGGCGGTGGCCGGATGGGCCGCGTCGGCGACCGGGCTGTCACCCGCCGGGTTCTGGCGGAGCGAGCGCGAGGCCACGATGGCGCGGGCGACCTTCAAGGTGATGGAGGCCGCGGCCGGCCGGCTGCAGCGCTTCGGCCCGGCACTGTCGCGGCACACCGCGGGCCGGGCCCTGATGTACGGCGCCATCGTGAACCGGCCCTCCCGGATGACCGCCGAGCAGGCGGCGGGTGACATGGCCGCGTTCCTGGCCGCCCGTGACGCGCTCGAGGCGGTCCTAGCGGAACTGACGCCGTTCACCGGCCGGGTCCCGGACGGAATCCCGGTCACGATCGCCTGGGGAACCAAGGACCGGCTGCTCCGGCCGCCTCAGGTGCTTGTCGCCAAGGCGCGGCTGCCGCAGGCCCGGATCCGGCCGCTGCCCGGCTGCGGGCACGTGCCGATGACCGACGACCCGGCGCTGGTCGCGGACGTCCTGTTGCAAGGCAGCGGCCGCCTGACCAGCCAGCCCGCCGAGGGAACGGCCCGCTGACCGGCCCTCGGTGCCGGGACGGCGGTTCCCGTATGGGCAAGTGTCAGGGCGCGTCCTGCGGGGCCGTGAGCGGCAGGCGCACCTGCAGGCGGGTGTCCCCGGGCACCGACTCGGCCCGCAGGTCGCCGTGGTGCCGGTTCACCACGATCCGCCACGAGATGTCCAGCCCGAGCCCGGTGCCCTGGCCTACCGGTTTGGTGGTGAAGAACGGCTCGAAGATCCGCTCCCTGATGTCGTCCGCGATGCCGGGGCCGGTGTCGGCGAACTCCACGAGCAGCCGGTCGCCCTCTACCGCGGTGCGGATGGTGAGCGTGCCGTGGCCGTCCATGGCGGCGCAGGCGTTGTCGATCAGGTTCGTCCAGACCTGGTTGAGCTCACTCGGGAAGGCCGGGATCCGGGGCAGGCCCGGCCCGTAGTCCTTGACCACGGTGATGCCGTCTCCGATCTTGCTGGCCAGCATCGTCAGGGTGCTGTCCAGCAGGTCGTGCACGTCCACCACCTGATACGGCGCCCGGTCGAGTTGTGAGTACTGCTTCGCCGCGTCGACCAGCACCGAAATCCGGGTGACCGAGTCGGCGATCTCGTTCATCAGCAACTCGGTCTCCACGGTGTAGCCCAGCCAGCGCACCGCGCCGTCCAGCCCGTCGCCCGGCGCGGTGGCACTGCCCGGTGCCGCTCCTCCGGTGCCGTCCACCTCGCAGGCCTCCCTGGCCTCCTCGGCCATGGTCGCGGCCACCTGGTCGAGCCAGGCCGTGTCCAGGCCCGCCTGGACGAAGACCGGCGCGAGATCCCAGCCATTGGTGACGCCGTGCTCGTCGAGCCAGTCGGTCAGCGCGTCTTCCCGGTCGGACGCCTCCAGCGGGCTGAGCGATGGCGCCTTGGCGACCCGCTCCGCCGCCTCTTCCTGCAGCCTCACCAGCGCGGCGAGCGCCATCGGCGGATGCGGTGACCCCGCGATCAGGCCCAGCTTGCGGCGCATGCCAGCCACGCGCTCGCGTAGCGCAGCGGTGGCACTCACCGCCGCAGAGGCCGGGTTGTTCAGCTCATGGGTCAGCCCCGCCGACAGCGAGCCCAGCGCGAGCAGCCGTTCCCGCTGGCCGATGGCTTCCTGTGCGCTCTTGTTGCCGAAGATCAGCCCTTCGAGCAGGTGCACCGCCATGGGGAACCAGTCGTTCATGAGCTGGGCGAACCTGTCCGCGCCGAGCACGAAGAACCGGGACGGCTCGATGATCCGCACCGAGTTGTTGTAGACCTGCGGCACGCGATCGCCCAGGTATGCCATGAACGCCCCCGCGTACACGCCGACGCTGGACGTCCGGCCGGTCTCGACGTCGTCCGCGCCGACCCGGCGGGACATCACCAGCGTCCCGTGCAGCAGCACGTACAGCTTCTGCGCGTGCTCACCCTCGACGTACAGCATCCCCGGCTCGACGTACTCGACGTGACCTTCGCGGCAGAGCCAGGCGAGTTGGTCGTCGGTGAGCTTCTCGAACAGGAATAGCGTGCGCAGTTCCGCCGGGCTGCAGACCACGGACGGGCCGCTCGGGGCCGGGGCGGCGCTCATGTCCGCTCCAGGTACCTGTGCACCAGCATGACGGCCATCGCTCCCTCTCCGACCGCCGAAGCGACCCGCTTGGCGGATTCCGCCCGGACATCTCCAGCCGCGAAGATGCCGGGCACGCTGGTTTCCAGGTGGTACGGCGCCCGGTCCAGCGGCCAGCCGGCCGGCCGCTCGTCTCCGGCCGCCAGGTCGGGGCCGGCCAGCACGAAGCCACGCTCGTCGCGGTGCACGACGCCGTCGAGCCAGCCGGTCAGCGGGGCCGCGCCGATGAAGACGAAGAGCCATTGCGCGTCGACCACCTCGGTGCGGCCGGTGTTGCTGTCGCGCAGGGTGAGCCGCTCCAGGTGGCCGTCACCATGAGCCTCGGCGATCTCGGTGCAGGCACGCACCGTGATGCCGGGGATCTTCTCGACCTGCTCGACCAGGTAGTGCGACATGGACTTGCGCAGCGACGGGCCGCGGACGCAGATCGTCACCGAACTGGCGCCCCGGGCCAGGTATACCGCCGCCTGGCCGGCCGAGTTCGCCCCGCCAACGATGTAGACATCCTGGTCCGTGCAGCTGGTGGCCTCGGTCAGCGCCGACCCGTAGAAGACCCCGCGCCCGGTCAGGTCGCTGATGCCGGGCGCGACGAGCTTGCGGTAGGCCACCCCGGTCGCGAGAATCACCGCGTGCGCGTGGATCGCGGTCCCGTCGGAGAACCGGACTGTCCGCGCCGGGCCGTGCACCTCCAGGCCAGTCACCTCACGGGTGGTGAGCAGTTCCGCGCCGAACTTGGTGGCCTGCCGCCGGGCCCGGTCGGTGAGCTGGGCCCCGGACACCCCGTCGGGGAAACCGAGGTAGTTCTCGATCCGTGAGCTCTGGCCCGCCTGCCCGCCGGTCGCTGTCCGCTCCACCAGGACGGTGCGCAGCCCCTCCGAGGCGCCGTAGACGGCCGCGCCCAGGCCGGCCGGCCCGCCGCCGATGACCACCAGGTCATAGAACTCGGCCGACGGCGTCGTCGCCAGCCCCACCCGGGCCGCAAGCTCGGAGTCGGAGGGCCCGACCAGCGCCGCGCCGTCCGCGGTGATCACCACGGGCAGCGTCATCCCGTCCGCCTCCGCCGCGTCCAGGAGCCGCTTCCCCTCCGGTTCATCCGAGGGGTACCAGCGGTAGGACACCTGGTTACGGGCCAGGAACTCGCGGACCTCCGAGGAACGCGCCGACCAGCGATGACCGACCACCTTGAGTTCGTCCGGCGGCCGGTGATCCGCCGCCAGCCACGATTCCAGCAGCGAGTCCACCACCGGGTAGAGCTTCTCCTCGGGCGGGTCCCAGGGCTTGAGCAGGTAGTAGTCCAGGTCCACCACATTGATCGCGTCGATGGCGGCACCGGTGTCGGCGTAGGCGGTCAGCAGCGCCCGCCGGGCCCCCGGATAGATGTCCATCGCCTGTTCGAGGAACTCGATGCCGTTCATCTCCGGCATCCGGTAGTCGGCCAGGAGCACGGCCACCTGTTCGCCACGCAGCTTCATCTGCCGCAGCGCGTCGAGGGCCGCGGCCGCGGACTCCGCGCGCACGATGCGGTGCCGCTCCCCGTACTTGCGCCGCAGGTCCCTGGCTACGGCACGGGACACGCCTGGGTCATCGTCCACGGTCAGGATGACCGGCCGTACCGGTCCGCCCGGGCCCGCCTGCCCGCCGGGGTCGGCCGCCGGGCCGGCCGCCTCCGGCGCACCGGGGGCAGTCATGGGCACTCGATCTGGGGACGAGGAGCTGGAACCGGCCGATACCACCGCATCCACACATGGTAGGTCGCCCAGCGGCGGGCGGCTTGGCGCAATGTTTCGCCGGCAGCGGAAGCGGGCCGGGCGGGCGCGGGTCCGCCCAGGGCTACCAGGGGAAACGCCGTAGGACTCGGTCCCGTCGCGGTCCACACATATCCCCAGTGCACCCCCGGCGGGCCGTCGGCTGGCCGACACTAGTACGAGGCGGTGATGGTGCCCGCCGGGCCGTTGACGGTCATCGTGCCACCGTAGGGAAGCACCCACTGCGGGTCGGTGTGGCCGATGTCCACGTTGAAGACGATCATCGCCTCGGGGTTGTAGGCCTCGAACGCCGCCAGCACGGCATCGCGCTGCGCGGTCCGGTACGGCTCCCGTTTGTCCAGGCTGACCGGCCGGTCGATGCTGGTCGCCTTGGCGGTGCCGAACACCACGGCGGGGAACTGGGCGAGCAGCCCGCGCTCGCCCATGTTGCGCAGGATCCGGAACACCTCCTCGGACGAGGGCATCTCCTCGGAGGTTTCCAGTAGCAGCACGCATCCCGCGTAGTCCTCGGCCGGCCGGACCCAGCGCCCGACGGCGAGGGTCCACTGCAGGATCTCCAGGTTGCCGCCCCAGGTCGGCCCGGTCACCACCTGGTCGGGCCGGTGCCACACCCAGCCCGGGGCCGGAGAGGTCGGCGCGGGGTAACGCAATCCCGGCGGGTCTGCCCAGCTCAGCTCCGTCTCGCAGAACCAGTCCACCTGATGCAACGGCAGGTCACCACCGTCGAGGAGGGCTGCCCGCAGCGACGCGGTGGACACCGGATGGAGCCCGCCGGGGCGGCCGAGGTGGACCATGGTCGAGCCGCCGTGGTACCCGGCGACCCCGTGGTACCACAGCCAGTTGAGCAGGTTGGTGTTGTCGCTGTAGCCGAAGAAGGCCTTGGGGTTCGCCATCACGACCTCGGGATCGAGGAACGGCAGAACGGTGATCTGGTCATCCCCGCCGACCGTGGCCAGCACGGCCTTGATGTCCGGGTCGGCGAACGCCGCCATCAGGTCATCCGCCCGGGCCTTCGCGGAGGCACCCAGCTGCCGGGTGGTCGGGTACTCCACGGGCTCCAGCCCGATCTCCTCCCGGAGCCGGGTCATCGCCAGTTCGTGTACCTCGGGGAAGGGGCCCGGCGCGGCGAACGAGGGCGACACCACCGCGACCTTGTCGCCGGGGGCGAGCTTGCCAGGGATGGTCAGTTGAAGGCGCACCTGACCATCCCACCACGCCACGGCTGGCTCGCGCCCTCGGTCAGCGGGATGCCGCGCGCCAGCGACCGTGCCGGCGTGCGGCAGGGCGGTGCGGCGCGCCCGGTGACCGCGTCCCCCGGGCAGTAGGGTGATGCGCATGCCTGGTGACCGCGTTCTGGTGACCGGCAGCGCCGGGCACCT
>DASXKD010000560.1:0-2633 GCA_036497045.1 Streptosporangiaceae bacterium
GCAGGTGGTGCTGCTGCTCGGGGACGGCGCGGCCGGGTTCTCCCTGATGGACGTGGACACGCTGGTGCGGCACCGGCTGCCGGTCGTGATGATCTGCGGCAACAACGGCATCTGGGCGCTGGAGAAGTACCCCATGCAGGCACTGTACGGCTACGACGTGCTCGCCGACCTGCAACAGGGCTGCCGCTACGACGAGGTGGTCCGGGCGCTCGGCGGCGCCGGGGAGATCGTCACCAGACCGGACGCGATCGGCCCAGCGCTGCGACGGGCCTTCGACTCCGGGCTGCCCTACCTGGTCAACGTGATCACCGACCCGGCGGTCGCCTACCCACGGTCCACCACCGGGGTCTGAGCTGCCGGTCAGCCTGGCTGCAGCGCGGCGCGGGCGAGGAACTTGTCCCTGTCCACCACGATCCGCTCCACCGAGCCCGCGCCGGCCACCAGGTCCTCGTCCTGGTCAGGGTCCTGGCCGGCCGCCGATGGCCCCACGTGGCGCGCGATGAAGGCGAACACCAGCCTGCGGCCGTCCAGTTCGGTCAACTCCGCCTCGACCTCGATCTCGGCCCCGACTGGGCTGGCCCGCCGGTGCTCCAGCGCCACCCTGGTGCCCACCGAGGTCATCCCGGGCTCGAGGTGCGGTTCGAGGGCGGCCACGCAGGCCGCCTCGGCCAGCGCCAGCAGCCTGGGGGTGCCGAGCACGGGGACGTCCCCGCTGCCGGCCTCGATGGCGGTATCCGCCTCGGTCACCACGTGCCGCACGGTCGCGCGCAGCCCCACCGCCAATCCCATGGCATCACCTTAAGGTGCCGGGGTCGTCCCGGGCGTGGGCTGCGCGCCGATGAGCGAGCCGGAACCGCCGGTGCCGGCTGACCCGCCCGGCCTGGTGTCACTCGATCACGGCGATCAGATCGCCCTCCTGGACGATGTCGCCCTCGGCGACGTGCAGCCGGGTCAGCGTGCCTGAGCCCTCGGCGAGCACGGGGATCTCCATCTTCATGGATTCGAGGATGACCAGGGTGTCGCCATCGGAGACCTGGGCCCCCTCCGCGGCCACCACCTTCCACACATTCGCCACCATCTCGGCGCGGACCTCGGCCACCCGCGGCTCCTCTCCGTTGTCCCCTGCGGCGGCCCGGCCGCCCTTCCGGCCCGGCGCCGCCCGCCACTATTGTGCTCGCGGCGCGGTCAGGGCCGCAGCCTGCTGACGATGGACGTGTCGTAGCCCCCGCTGCGGAACTCCTCGCTGGCCAGCAGGTCGGCGTGGAACGGCAGGTTGGTGCGCAGCCCGGCGATGCCGAACGCCGCCACCGCCGCCCTGGCTCTGGCCAGCGCCTCGGCCCTGCCCTGCCCGTGCACGCACAGCTTGGCGAGCAGCGGGTCATAGAACGGGGTCACCTTGTTCCCCGCCGTGTACCCCGCATCCACCCGGACGCCGGGCCCGGCCGGCTCCTCCCACTGCGTGATGGTCCCCGGGCTCGGCAGGAAGCGCACCGGGTCCTCGGCGTAGATCCGCAGCTCCAGCGCGTGCCCCCGCGGCCGCACCTGGTCCGGGGCGAAGCTCACCTGTTCCCCGGCGGCAATCCGGAACTGCTGCTCCACCAGGTCGATGCCGGTGACCAGTTCGGTGACCGGGTGCTCGACCTGGAGCCTGGTGTTCATCTCCAGGAACACGAAGTCACCGGCGGCCGTGTCCACCAGGCATTCCACCGTCCCGGCGCCCCGGTAGCCGACCGCCTGGCCGGCCTGGACCGCGGCGGCCAGCATGCGGGCGCGCAACTCGTTCCCGACTCCCGGCGAAGGGGTCTCCTCGGCGACCTTCTGGTGCCGCCGCTGGACCGAGCAGTCGCGTTCCCCGAGCGCGATCACCCGGCCGTCGGCGAGCCCGAGGATCTGCACCTCGACGTGCCTGGCGCGTTCGATGTAGCGCT
This sequence comes from Streptosporangiaceae bacterium, assembly GCA_036497045.1. Taxonomy (GTDB): domain Bacteria; phylum Actinomycetota; class Actinomycetes; order Streptosporangiales; family Streptosporangiaceae; genus DASXKD01. The sequence continues at coordinate 1,929 of DASXKD010000560.1, forward strand.
CCAGCAGGATCGCGGGATCGCCGAAGAAACGTTCCGCGCGGGTGCGCGCGGTCTCGAAGGCCGCGGCCAGGCCGGCCGGGCCGGCCACCGCGCTCATCCCGATCCCGCCGCCGCCCGCGGCGGCCTTCACCATCACCGGGTAGCCGATCCTGGCTGCCTCCGCCGTGGCGGCGGCAGCGCTGGTCACCGGCTCGGCACTGCCCGCGGCGACCGGCACGCCCGCCGCGGCCATCAGATTCCGGGCATTGATCTTGTCGCCCATCTGCTCGATGGCCCCGGGCGGCGGGCCCACCCAGATCAGGCCCTCGGCCAGCACCTGGCGTGCGAAGGCCGGGTTTTCGGCCAGAAACCCGTATCCGGGGTGGATGGCCGCCGCGCCGGTCCGCCGCGCCGCCGCCAGCACGGCGGCGACATCGAGATAGCTCTGCGCGGGCGGCGGCGGGCCGATCGGCACCGCCTCGTCGGCATCGGCGACGAACGGCAGGTCCGCGTCCGCCTCCGAGTAGACCGCCACGGCCCTGATGCCCAGCCGGCGGGCCGTGGCAAGGATCCGCCGGGCGATCTCCCCGCGGTTGGCCACAAGCACCGAGTTCAGCACCCGGGCAGCCTAGTACTACCTGCGGTGCCGCCGCCCGGCGACCTTGGCCAGTGCCTCGACCACCTGGGGGTCGTACTCGGTCGCGGTGTCCAGGCGCAGCCACTCCA
>DASXKD010000561.1:0-1826 GCA_036497045.1 Streptosporangiaceae bacterium
CGGCCGGGGACGTTCTTGACGTCGCGGGCGTTGACCACCCAGCACTCGATGTCGTCTTCGAGCAGGTAGAACGGCGGCTTCCAGTACGCCGAGGTGGCCTCCATCACCACCAGGGTCACGCCCTGGCAGATGAGCCAGTCCCGCAGGTCCAGCAGCGCCGGGGTGGTCGTGGCGTAGGTGCGGACCTCCTGCCGCCGCGCCCCGGGCCTGTCCTCGTGCGGGACCCTGATGCACGCGGTCAGCGATTGCCTTGCCGATGTCCAGTGCCGCGACCCGCCCTGTCAGCGCGCCCGGCTCTTCGGTGATCTCGTCCATGAACCATGAGTCCTTCCTGTGAGCGGTTTCCAGGCGGGCTGCCCGCGGGAGCCAGGAGGGGGTTCAGAGGCGGAATCGCGTGCTCGAGGCAACAATGCAGGACCCCTGTGGCAGGCTCCCAGCGCCAGACTCTTATGCGGGCTCAGCGGCACCAAGCATCGCCGGCGTCGGCGGGCACCCCACCCGATTTTCACGCTCTCAGGGCGTCGCCGCGCGACAGGGACGACTCCTATGTCTTGTCAAGGGCTCAGGTGACGTTTGTGGCTCGCATTTCTGGGGTTGCGCGGTGGTGTTCCGATTGGGTTTATTGCTGGGTTGCGGACAAGACAGGGATGAGCGCTCGGAGTAGAGCGCAAGCTCTTATTAGGTCACGCCCAGCAGGCCGGAGAGTTGAGGCCGGGGACGGCCGACGAATCGTTCGAAGGCCAGCGGGTGCGGCAGCCGATTAGAGGGTCAGGCCGTCCCCGGGGTCGGTGCGTCAGCCAGCGGGCGTGCGGAGGTGGGGGTAAACCTCGCGGGCGACGTAACGCTTGAGGCAGCGGAGGATCTCGGCTTTGGATTTCCCTTCGGCTGTGCGGCGCTCGACGTAGGCGCGGGTCGCCGGGTCAGAGCCCATGCGGGTGAACGCGATCCGCCACAGGGCGTGGTTGGCCTGGCGGTCGCCGCCGGGATTCAGGCGATGCCGGGTGACCTTCCCCGATGACGCGGGGATCGGCGCAGAGGCGCACAGGTGCGCCCAGGCGGCCTCGGAGCGGAGCCGCCGGGGGTGATCCCCGGCCGCGCTGAGCAGCAGCGCCGCGGTGTGAGGGCCGATGCCGTACAGGGCGAGCAAGCCGGGGGCGCGGGCTGTGACGAGGGGGACGATGAGCTCATCGAGGCGGCCGAGCTGGCCGTCCAGGAACTCAGCCCGCCGCCCCAGCTCCCGCAGCGCGACGCGGACGGCATAACCGGGAACCTCACCGGGACGCGGCCGCAGCGACGCGATCCCGGTGACCAGGGCAGCCGGGGTGTGCTTGGCGAACCGGGCCCGCAGGTCATCCGGGCCGGTCAGGAGCAAGGCCCTGGCCTGGTTGATCGCCCGGGTGCGTTCTCCCGCGGCGCTGCGCCTGGCCACCATCAGCGCGCGGATCGCCTCCACGGCGCCGTCCCGGCCCTTCGGCGCGCCGGCCGCCCGGCCAGACTGGGCGGCCCGGGCCGCGCTGACCGCATCCAGCGGATCGGACTTGCCCTGCCGGCGCCGGTCCTGCCGGTCCGAGCGGTCCACCTCCACGACCCGGACGCCGGCTGCAGCCACGTGCCGGGCCAGGCCCGCGCCGTAACTGCCGGTCCCCTCGATCCCGACCAGGCACACGGTCCCGAACCCGCCCAGCCAGCCCAGCAGGCGGCCATAGCCAGCCGGGGTAGCAGGAAATTCCTTGACGCCGAGCAGCCCGCCGATCGGATCAAGCGCGGCGGCGACGTGCACGTCGGCGTGGGTGTCTACCCCGCCGGTGATGACACGTTTGTCTTCT
>DASXKD010000562.1:0-2221 GCA_036497045.1 Streptosporangiaceae bacterium
CGCCACTCCGCCATCCCGCCGGGGCATCCGCGAGTCGATCACCGGGCGGATGCTGGCGGCCGGCGGCCAGGCCGCGATCGCCAGTCGTCCCGGCGCGGGCACGACCGTCACCGTGAGCTGGCCGGCATGACCGACGTGCAGGCGACCGCGATGATGTCGGGCCGCTATCAGCGGGCCTTTACTGTCGCCGTGATCTTCCTGGTCGCGGGCTGGCATCTCGCCGGAGCAGGCGGGCAACTGCTGCATAACCGGTCCGCCTACGGCTCGTTCGCCTTCCAGGGCGCCATGTGGCTGGTCATGGCGCTGGCGATTGCCGCCGGGTCGGTCCTGGTGCTGCGCGGAGCACCCGGCTGGCGCCCGGCCTGGGCGGTGGCCCTGATCGCGCTGGCCGCCAGCACGGCAGCGGCGGCAGCCAGCCCGGCCGGCCAGATGCTGGCGGTCAACTGGGCGTGGGGGAGTGCCGGCTGGATCGGCGTGCTCGTGCTGTTCCGCCGCCGGTTCTCCGAGCTTGCATGGTTCCTCGCCGCCGAGGCCCTGGCCACCCTGGGCGTGCTCGCGTGGGACGGGCTGACCCGCGCCGACCTGGCCGGGTTCCTCGCCGTGCTGGCCTGGTCGACCGGCGCCCAGGTGGCAGTCGCCGCCGGGGTCAGGGCGCTGGATGTCGCCGCGGGCCACGCCGTCGCGGCGGCGCGGAGTGAGCACGCCGCGCGCGAGCGGGCCGCCACCGCGGAGATCATCGCGGCCGCCAGGCACGCCCGCTGGCTGGCGTTGCAGGAAAGCGCCGTCCCGCTGATCGCCGAGCTGGCGGTGGGGACGGCTGACCCGGGCGACACGCAGGTGCGCATCAGGTGCGCGGTCCAGGCGGCCCGGCTGCGCCGGCTGATGGCCGAGGGCGACCAGGTACCCGGATCGCTGGTGCACGAACTGCACGCGAGCGCCGATGTGGCCGAGCGGCGGGGGATTGCCGTCGAGATCGAGACGGCCGGCCCGCTGCCGCAGGTGCCCGGCCCGGCTCGGCGGGTGATCACCGACGCTGCCATCACGATCCTGACCGCGGCGCGCAGCCAGGCGCGGATCACGCTGGCGGCGGTGACCGCCGGCATCGCCGTCAGCTTCGTCACCGATACCGGCGCGGTCGTCCACCTGCCCGCGGCAGGCGAGGGGGTCGCCATCCAACAGCAGCAAGACGGCGGCATGTTCTGGGCGGAGGCGCGATGGAACAGCCTGTGACGGTGGCGATCGTCGAAGACCATCCGGTCGTTGCCGAGGGAGTAGCGTCCTGGGTCCGGTCTGACCCCGGCCAGCGGGTGCGGCTAGTGCAGACGGCGCGCGACCTGACCGGGCTCAGCGGCGCGGCCGGGCTCAGCGGCGTGCCCGGGCCGTCGGCCGATGTGGTCATCCTGGACCTGGAGCTGTCCGGCGAGCTGGTCACCGCCCAGATCCCCGGGCTGGTGGCAGCGGGATACCGGGTGGTGGCCTTCTCCGGGCACAGCGATCCGGAGATCGTGATGGAGACGCTGGACAACGGCGCGCACGCCTACGTGTCCAAGGAGGAGGGGCGCGACCATCTGGTCGAGGCCGTGCTGGCGGCCGCCGCCGACCGGCCGTACGTGACCCGGTCGCAGGCCAGGGCGATGCTCGCCGACCAGCGCCCGGCCCGGCCGGCGCTGTCGGAGCAGGAGCGGCAGGCGCTGCTGCTGTGGTTCCAGGGCATGTCGAAAGCCTCGGTCGGGCGGCGCATGTCGATCAGCGAGAATACGGTCCGGCAGTACATCAGCCGCGCGCGCGCGAAGTACGCGGCCACCGGACGGCCCGCGCCGAGCAAGGACGCGCTGCTCACCCGCGCGATCGAGGACGGCGTGATCAAGCCGGGCGAGATCATGCCGTACAGGTCATTCGCCCGCGCCGCGGCCGGCCCCAGCCTGGGTGCCCCGGGCCAGTAACCTGGGACCCGGGGCACCCACCCCCCCCACTGGAGTTGCCCCCAGGTCCCCCGGGTCTCAGGCGATCCGCCGGCTGTATAGCCGGGCGCCGTGCGGCGTGGCGCATAAGTCAGCATTCCCGATCAAGGCGGCACTGTCATGACACCCAATCGGGTGACACGACGGCCGGCCGGCTAGCCGGCCCTATCAGTCATCGGAGATGCCCTCTCGACCCGGGGAGGAAGATGCCGGATGTCAGCCCAGCCGCCGGAACCTTCCGGGCCAGACCCCGATGAGCC
>DASXKD010000563.1:0-3895 GCA_036497045.1 Streptosporangiaceae bacterium
TAGCCCGCGTCCACGAACAACGCGCAGCGATCCACGCGACACCGCCCTTCCGTCCAGGCGAGACGTTACCAGCGGACAGCCGCCTCCGTGATGGATCGCGCACAGATCGCGGACCTGCCGAGCACGGGCCAGGCCAGGTCCGCTGCGGGGGAATGGCATCCGCGGCTACGGCCTTGTGCAAGGGGAGGCATCGCGGCCGGGACCGGCCAGCGGGCAGGATTGGTGATTATGCGACTGCTTGTACTCGGCGGATCGCACTTTCTCGGCCGCGCGATCGTGGACGAGGCGTGCAGCCGGGGCTACGACGTGACGACCTTCTCCCGTGGGCTGTCCGGCCATCACCGGCCGGGCACCGAGACACTGACCGGAGACCGCACCAATCCCGATGACCTGCGGAAGCTCGCGCACGGTGAATGGGATGCGGTGATCGACACCTCCGTGCTGGCGCCCGCGCACGTGACCGCGGCGGCTCAGATCCTGTCCGGCCGCGCCGGGCACTACACCTACATCTCCACCTTGTCGGTGTACGCCGGCTACCCCCGCGAGCCAGCAACCGAGGACTCACCCGTCCTCGACTGCCCGGCCGACGCCACGGGCACCCTGGACAGCCTCGGATACGGCCAGCTCAAGGCCGGTTCCGAGCGCGCGGCCGGCGCCGCCTTCCCTGGCCGGTGCCTCATCGTCCGGCCCGGCGTGATTGTCGGGCCGCACGAGAACGTCCGGTGGACCGCGTGGTGGCTGGCACGCCTGGCCCGGGGCGGGGCGGTCCTCGCGCCCGGAGGGCCGGGCAAGCCGGTCCGGATGACCGACGTCCGCGACCTGGCGGCCTGGGTGGTCGACAACACCAGGCGCGGCCTGCCGGCAACCGTCAACGTGCCCGGGGCGCAGGGCACCACGTTCGGCACGCTGCTGGCCGACTGCGCGCGGCTGGCCAGCGCCGACGGCAGCCCGCACGCCGAACTCCGCTGGGTGAGCGACCGTGACCTGCTGGCTGCCGGGGTCGGCATGTGGACCGAGTTGCCGATGTGGGCCCCGGACATCCCCGAGCTTGCGCACATCTGGGAGATCCCAGGTGACCGGGCGCTGCGTACCGGCATGCGGTACCGGCCGCTCAGCGACACCATGCACGACACCTGGCTCTGGCTGAAGCACGATGCCACCGCGGGGCAGGAGGCGGCAGCGGGCACCGGCCTCCTGGACCTGGGCCTGGATCCGGAAAAGGAACGCGCGGTCCTGGCAGCGGTCGCCTAGCGGTGCTGGCCCGGGGAAGCGACCCCCGGAACCCCCGGGGCGCCGATGGCGCCTGGCCGGCAAGCCGGCAGGCCCCATCGCGCGGCACTGCTGGCCCGGGGGGCGACCCCCCTGGAACCCCCCGGGGCGCCAATGGCGCCTGGCCGGCAAGCCGGCAGGCCCCATCGCGCGGCTACGCTGCCTCACGTGAGCGAGCGCGACGACCTCCGTCAAGTGATCAGCGACAAGGCCGTGGTCCGCGGGGACTTCGTCCTGTCCTCCGGGCAGCACGCGGACTGGTACATCGACCTGCGGCGGGTGCTGCTCAGCGGCGCCAGCGCCGCGCTGGCCGGCCGGGTGATGCTCGCCGTGACGGCTGACCTCAGCTACGACGCCGTCGGTGGTCTCACCCTGGGCGCAGACCCGGTGGCGACGGCGATGATGCACGCCGCTTGCGTAACGGGGAGAAATCTGGATGCGTTCGTGGTGCGGAAGTCAGAAAAGGCACACGGGCTGCAACGGCGGATCGAAGGCCCCGACGTCGCCGGGCGCCGGGTGCTGGCCGTGGAGGACACCTCCACCACCGGCGCCTCGGTGCTGACCGCGGTGGACGTGCTGCGCGACGCGGGCGCCGTGGTAGCGGGCGTGGCGGTGCTCGTGGACCGCGGCGCGAGGGCCGCGGTGACCGCGCGCGGGCTGGAGTACCGCGCCGCCTACGACGTCGGCGACCTGTGCTTGGGCTGATGGCCACCGGGGGTTTCGGCCGCGCCGGCGGCCTGCTCCTTGCGGACCTCACGTAGCCGGTGCCAGATGAAGGCGGCGATGCCGATCACGGCGACCGCCACGATGACGTACCCGGCCAGCGCGAATCCGTGCGCCACCTTCTGCCACTGGTGGCCGACCGCATAGCCGATCAGGGTGATCGTGGTAACCCAGACGGCGGTGCCGAGCAGGCTCAGCAAGGCGAACATCAGCAGCGGTACCTCGCAGAAGCCCGCCACGATGGAAATGAACGTGCGCACCACCGGCAGCGCGCGGCCCACCGGGATCGCCCACGCCCCGCGGCCGGCCAGGAACCGTTCCGCGCGATCGATGTCCGCCTGCGTGATCAGCAGGTAGCGGCCGAACCTGGCCACCAGGGGGCGCTCACCCACCCGGCCGATACCGTAGGCGACCAGCGAGCCCAGCAGTTCCGCGACCGTCCCGATGATGATGATCGCGACGACGTTGAGCCGGCCCTCGCCGGCCAGCACGCCCGCATACCCGAAGGTGATCTCCGACGGGATCGGCACGCAGCAGGCCTCAAGGAACCCGAAGAGGAACACCGCTGCGTAGCCAGCGTGGATGATAAAGCTCTCCATGGCCAAAGTTGTACCAGGTACCGGGGCGTGGTATCGCCGCCATTGCCTTCCGGTGCCGTCTTCGTGGGATAAACGCTAGTTCGGGAACCGGCACCTGACCGGGCCGGGAGATACTGGACTCTGGTCACCAGACGGGAGCTGAACGTCATGCCTATCGCGACGCCGGAGATCTACGCCCAGATGCTCGACCGGGCCAAGGAGCACGGCTTCGCCTACCCGGCGATCAACGTGACATCCAGCCAGACGCTCAACGCCGCGCTGCGCGGCTTCGCCGACGCGGAGAGTGACGGGATCATCCAGGTGTCCACCGGCGGCGCCGACTACCTGTCCGGCGCGGCCGTCAAGGACATGGTCACCGGCTCGGTCGCCCTGGCGCACTTCGCCCGGTCCGTGGCGAACAAGTACCCGATGCACGTGGCGCTGCACACCGACCACTGCCCCAAGGACAAGCTCGACGGCTTCATGCGCCCGCTGGTGAAGCTGTCGCAGGAGCGGGTGGCCCGCGGCGAGGACCCGCTGTTCGGCTCGCACATGTGGGACGGCTCGGCGGTGCCGCTGGCCGAGAACCTGGCCATCGCTGCGGAACTGCTCGACGAGTGCTCCAAAGCCCACGTGATCATGGAGATGGAGATCGGCGTGGTCGGCGGCGAGGAGGACGGCGTCGTCGGGGAGATCAACGAGAAGCTGTACAGCACCCCGCAGGACGCGCTCGCCACGGCGGAGGCGGTCGGCCTCGGCGAGCGGGGCCGGTACATCCTGGCCGCCACGTTCGGCAACGTCCACGGGGTCTACAAGCCGGGCCACGTCACGCTGCGGCCCACGGTGCTGAAGGAGATCCAGGAGGCGGTCGGCGCGAAGTACGGCAAGGACAAGCCGTTCGACCTGGTGTTCCACGGTGGATCCGGGTCGGCGCTGGAGGAGATCCGCGAGGCGATCGGCTACGGCGTGGTGAAGATGAACGTGGACACCGACACCCAGTACGCGTTCACCCGCCCGGTCGCGGCGCACATGTTCACCAACTACGACGGCGTGCTTAAGGTGGACGGCGAGGTGGGCGACAAGAAGGACTACGACCCGCGCGCCTGGGGCAAGGCCGGCGAGGCCAACATGGCCGCCCGTGTCCAGCACGCCTGCGAGGACCTCATGTCCGCGGGCAAGCGCCTGACCTGACATCCGCGCGGCGGCCGGCCGGGCACTCACGGCGGCAGGCAGGATGGAAGCCATGGAACAACGGAATCTGTTCGCCGGGCCGCCAGCCACCTACCTGCCCGAGGATCCGGCGGCCGCCGAACTGGAGTCGGGCG
>DASXKD010000564.1:0-3823 GCA_036497045.1 Streptosporangiaceae bacterium
TTACGGGCGGCGGCACGGGCGTCGTGTCGCACGCGGGCCTGGTGCTGGTCCGCCAGCTCGCCGACCGGACGGGCCTGCCCGCTCCGCTCACCTCGGCCTTGTAGGTTGATGGAGGCCGGGCAGAACCTATAGGGGTGATTATGAGCGATGCGACGGACGCGCCTATCGTCACCGTAACGGCGAACAGCGCAGCCGCCATCGGCGGCGCGGTCTATGACGCCCTCGGCATCCGCGTTCGCACGCTCCCGCTCTCTCCGGAGAACGTCACTGCCGCGATGCCCGACTGACCCTCCACTCGGATAGGCGGGGCGCAGCACTCCAGCCTTTCCGCAGGCGCATGGCGGACGGGGTGCCAAAATACGTCTTTAGCCACTGACGCCTGCCTGGGAGAACGAAAACATGCCCGACCGTCCCGTCCGACGGACACAGGAGCAACGGCGCGCAGAGACCGAGCGACGTGTCCTCGACGCGGCGATGACGCTCATCGCCGCACACGGTTCACGGTCGATCACCCTGGCCCAGGTAGGCGAGGCCGCCGGGTATAGCCGGGGAATCGTTTACCACCACTTCGGCAGCCGGGAAAAGCTGCTGGCGGCGGTTATGGCAGACGCGCAGCGCTTCGCGGTCCCGGCCTACGAGGGCGATGGGCTCGACTACCTGTCCAAGCTCGTAGCGGCGTACCTGGATAATGTGGTCAACCGGTCCCCGGCAGCACGAGCCTTCCTGCAGCTATGGGCCGAGGCAACCGCCGCGGACGAGGTGCTCACTCCCCTATTCGCCCGGCAGGACGCGGATTTCCGCGTCTTCCTCGCTGACCGAATCCGCGCTGGCATCGCGGATGGGACCGTGCGGGCCGATGCCGATCCGGCGGCCGCGGCCGTATACCTGGTGGCCTTGCTCCGCGGCATCGGACTGCAACTGATCGCGACACCGCCCCCGGACGATATCCCGGCGATCGTCCGCGAGGCCCAGCGCGCGACCCGCGACGCGTTCCGCGCCCCTACCGGCTGACACCACCACTCCCGCACACCGCAGGTACGGCAGGCCGTCCTTCTGCTAGTAGCGGCTACAGCAGTTGTGATATAACTTGTATACATGCACGCAAGTTATATGGGGGTATGACGTGGCCCGCTCCACTCCTCTCGTCCTAGTCCACGGCAACCCAGAGAACGCGGCGGTCTGGGGGCCGTTGCTCGGCGAACTCCAGCGCGCCGACGCGATTACGCTGTCGCCCCCTGGCTTCGGCGTACCCGCACCCGCTGCGTTCGAGGCGACCGTGGCGGGCTACCGAGACTGGCTCATCGGTTGCCTGGAGCAGTTCCGTGAGCCGGTCGACCTTGTCGGCCACGACTGGGGCGGTGCCCACGTCGTCCAGGTGGCGATGGCCCGTCCGGACCTGATCCGGAGTTGGGCCTCGGACGCGCTGGGCCTCTACGCCGCAGACTACGTCTGGCACCCGCGCGCCCAGGTGTGGCAACAGGTGGGGCCAGGCGAGGCGTCAGTTAAGGAGCTGTTCGGGGGCACACTCGAAGAGCGGGCTCACGTAGTCGCGGGCCTGGGGATGACCGGCCCGGGCGCCGAACGGGTGGCCGCCGGAATGGACGACGGCATGGGCCGCGCAGTGCTGTCGCTGCTGCGCTCGGCAGCGCAGCCCGTCATGGCCGATGCCGGACGCGGTCTCGCGAACGCACGCCAGCGGCCGGGACTGGCACTGATCCCCCTGCGAGATGTCGGCAACGCCAGCGGGACTCCGGAACAGCACCGTGAGGCGGCCAAGCAGGCCGACGCGGTGATCGCCGAGCTCGAGGTCGGCCATTGGTGGCCAGTCATGGAGCCGCACCCCGTAGCTCAGGCACTAACGGACTTCTGGGCAGGACTCTGAGCGCCCAGTCCACACGGCGGCCGGTGGCTGCGACCGCCGGACGCAACATAGCCATAGCCGGCACGTGGGTTCTTAGGTGTACCTAGCCCTGGCTTTTCACCGAGCCTGAGGGCCAGGCGGCGCGCCTGAACTAAAAAGTGCTCCTTGACCTGGGACGATGTGGATTGTCGAGGTCCATACCAGTCCAGCTCAAGGAGCACTTTTCCACGTGAACGCTACCGCATGGTCGCGAGGTCTTGAAGTTACGGGCGGCGGCACGGGCGTCGTGTCGCACGCGGGCCTGGTGCTGGTCCGCCAGCTCGCCGACCGGACGGGCCTGACCGCGGGCCTGTCGGCAGCGCTGCCGACGCCGGACGGCGGCCTGGACCGGGGCCGGGTCTTCGCGGACCTGGCCTGCGCGATCGCCGACGGCGCCCGGGTGATCAGCGATTTCCGGTTGATGGGCGACCAGGACGAGGTCTTCGGGCAGGTCGCATCGGTCCCGACCGCGTGGCGGACGCTGAAGGAGGCCGCCGCCGGCGGGGAACGCACCCGGCGCAAGGTCACCGCCGCAGTAAACAAGGCGCGGCGTTACGCCTGGCTGCAGGTCATGGCCCGGCATGGTCAGCTGCCTCCGGTCCAGGTCGCGGACCGGCAGCTCACAGGGATCACCTGCATCCGGCTGGACGCCACCGTCGTGCCCGCGCACAGCGCCAGGAGCAGGCGGAACCGAATTTCAAGGGATTCGGCCATCATCCGCTGCTGGCGGAATGCGACAATTTGCGCGAGCCGCTGGCCTGGATGATGCGGCCGGGCTCAGCCGGGAGCAACACCGCCGAGGACCACCTGACGCTCCTGGACGAGGCGATCGCCGCGCTCCCGCCGGCGTTCCGCCGCAAGCTGATGATCACCTGCGACGGCGCCGGAGCCAGTCATGACCTGGTCAAATGCCTGGACAAGCTCGCCGCCCGCCACGGGTACCAGCTCACCTACTCCGTCGGCTGGGCGCTGACCGAACGGGAGAAGACCGCGCTCAGGCTGGTTCCCGACACCGCGTGGGAAGCCGCGGTCGGCGCGAAGGGCGAGGTCCGCGAGCGCCGCTCCGACGATGCCTGCGAGAACGGCAAGTGCGGGCACCGGGGCTGCTGGATCGAAGAAGCGCACGTCACCGAGCTGACCGGGCTCCGGCGCGAGGGCCCGGGCGGCGACCGGCTGAAAGCGTGGCCGAAGAAAATACGGGTCTTCGCCCGCCGCGAGCGCCCGCATCCCGGCGCGCAGCTCACCCTGTTCGAGACCCAAGACGGATGGCGGTACACCCTGTGGGCGACGAACCTGCCCGCCGGCACAAGGGGCTGGCGCGGCCAGTGCGCCTACGTCGACGCTGCCCACCGGGTTCACGCCCGGGTCGAGGACATCATCCGCACTGGCAAAGACACCGGGCTCGGCCATTTCCCCTCCCGCGACTACGGGCTGAACAGATCCTGGCTCGACGCGTCGATGACCGCCTGCATCCTGCTGTCCTGGCTCCGGCACCTCGCCCTCGACGGCAAACTCGCCAGAGCGGAGCCGAAGACCCTGCGCTATCGCCTCTTCCACACCGCCGCCCGGCTCGTGCGCGGCGGGCGCCGCAAGACCCTCAAGATCGCCGCCACCTGGCCCTGAGCCACAGCGATCATCACCGCATGGAACCGCATCCAGGCCCTCCCGCACCCCACCTGACCAGCGCAAACCGTCCCTACGACCAAGAAAGGAGCCACCGGGGCCCGTGGAACCCCGGCCACCCGGTCCGCCAACCGGGCCATCAGCATGACCCGGCACCGAAAAACCGCTCCCGAAGACACTCGCCACGCCCTTCAAGCAGCCCCCTCAGCAGCGTGAAAGATCGAGGCTAGCCGGTCTCCGGCATGCCGGGCGGCTGCCTCTCGCTGGATGTAGAACCATAGGGGCGTCTCACCGGCCCAG
>DASXKD010000565.1:0-4838 GCA_036497045.1 Streptosporangiaceae bacterium
GGACCTGGCCTGGCCCGTGCTCGGCAGGTCCGCGATCTGTGCGCGATCCATCACGGAGGCGGCTGTCCGCTGGTAACGTCTCGCCTGGACGGAAGGGCGGTGTCGCGTGGATCGCTGCGCGTTGTTCGTGGACGCGGGCTATGTGCTAGGAGATGGCGCGATGGCCGTTCACGGCACCCGCAACCGGGAGTCCGTTTCCTGGGACTACGCCGGGGTACTCGAAGTCCTGCGAAACGTGGCGCGCGATCACACCGGCCTGCCGCTGCTGCGCTGCTACTGGTATGAGGCCACGGTCGAGGGCCGCCGCAGTTCCGAGCACGAGACCCTCGCCGACCTGCCCGGCGTGAAGCTGCGGCTCGGCAAGATGAAGCCCGGCCGCCGCGAGGGCGTCGAAAGCGAGATCCACCGCGACCTGACCACACTCGCCCGGAACCGGGCCATCAGCGACGCGCTGGTGGTCAGCGCGGAGGACGACCTCGCGCAGGTCATCGCCGAGGTGCAGGATCTCGGCCTGCGGGTGGTCCTGGTGCACATCGCCGCGCCCGGCTGGACCGCCACCACCGCGCTCCGCCAGGAGTGCGACGAAATCGTCCAGATCAGCGGGGCGCATCTGCGTCCCTGCGTGGAGCTCGTGGTCGGGGCGGAGCCGGTCGGCGAGGAAGACCGCCAGGCGGTCCCCGCCTACGCGAGCCGCGCGCCGGCCAACGGCCACGGCACCCTCGGGGTGATCGGGCAGCCGGCGCTGCCCGGGGGGTCGCACGCCGCCCCGCCGGCGCTCTACACCGGGCCACTGATCGCCGAGTACCAGCGGGCCGCGCAGCCCGCGAACAGCCACCGGCCGCCGCTGGCCGATGCGAGCAGCCAGGCGGTGGCCGGAAACCACAGCCTGACCGCCCCACCCGGGCCGCAGCCGGGGATGGCGCCACCGCCAGGCGCGGCCGGCCAGCCTGGCACGGGGCAGGGCGGTACGCCAGGCCCGCGCGACATCTCCGTCCAGCCAGGCCTGCCACCGGCACCGCCGGCTCAAGCAGGTCCGGCGGCCCAGCCCTTCGCGCCGTCCGCACTGGCCGGCCCTCCGGCGCCGCCCGGCCAGGAGGTCTCGCCAGGCCAGCATGCGGCCCCGCCAGGGCACCACGCGGCACCGGGACACTATGCCGCCGTGCCGCCGCAGCACGCGGCGCCTGGCCAGCCGATGATGCCGCCTGGCCAGCCCGCACCGGGCCACCCGGCGGCGCACATCTCCGGGCCGCTCACCGCTCCCGCGGTGCCACCGCAGCACGCCCAGTCGCTGCCGCGTGGCGGCGGGCAGCACGCGGGCCCGCCGTTGCCGCGTGCGGAGTCCGGCCCCGCGGTCGGCCAGCACGCCCAGCATGGGCTGCCGCCCCAGCAGTTCACGCCCGGGCAGCCGATGCCAGGACCGGTCATGCCGGGACAGCCCGTGCCAGGACAGCCCGTGCCAGGACAGCCAGGGGCCCCGGCGCCAGGATTCCAGGCACCCGCCGGCCTGCCAGGCACACCGGCCGCACCGGCGCGCCCTGCCCCACCCGCCTACCAGACGGCCCCACCGCCTCCGCCGCCCCCGCCACCTGCGGCGGCGCCGACCCAGCCGCCCGCACCGGCCGGGTACCCGGGCCAGGCCGCGGCCGCCCAGCCCGGGCAGGCTCCGGCCGTACCGAGACCACCGACGCCCGGTGCCCCGCCAGGCCCGGCCCTGGCCCCGCCGCCCGGTGCGGTTCGGGCCGGCCCGGTGGTCCAGCCTGGCCAGCAGCCTCGCGGTGTGCCCGTGGGATACCCGGCGGCACTGCCGGGCGGGCACCCGCCCGGCGCGGCGGGTGATCAGGGTGCGAGGCAGCTCCCTGCTCCGCCGGGCCAGCCCGGCGGAGCGATGCCCGGGCCCTATGCCCCGCCGCAGGGCCCGCACAGTGGCCCGCAGCCTGCCGCGCAGCACGCCCTGGTGCCGCAGCCGGTGGCGGTGTCCCTGGCCGACGCGGTGCAGGCCGCGCACGGAGAGGGCTTCAACTTCGGCCACGCCGTCGCCAGGGATGCGCCGGCGCTCTGGCTGGAGGCCGTGCTCGCCCGCAAGCCGCGGATGCCTTCCGACCTCGAAGCCCGGCTGTTGCAGGATTCCTCGCTGCCCATTGATTCGCTGCTGCACGACGAGGTGCGGCACGCATTGCGGCGCGGTTTCTGGGACGCGCTGGAAAGGGTCCGTCATCGATCCGGTCCGCCGTGACCCCGGCGATGAGCAACGGCGTTCGTCCTGGCTGCAATTGGGATTGCGGGATGCGATATCTCCGGGCAGGAGGGCAGATGCCGTGAATAACCGCCGATGGGCTGGCCCAGCACGTTGCTGGGGTCTGCAGATGGGTACGTCCCTACCGTGGTTGCCTTGACTCCGGAGACGTTCGACGCGATCGAGTTCGACGCTGCCAGCAGCGGTGAGCACCGCGCCGCGGCGCAGGAGATGACCAGGCTTGCCGATACCGGTACCCAGACCGCGGCGATGCCCAGGTCCGAGGCCTACATCCGGGCCGGTGAGCAGTGGCTGCTCGCCGATGACCCAGCCGCGGCGGTTAATGGCTTCATGCGTGCGATGGCCGACGGCGGCCCCGCCTCGGTGGATCCGCGGATTCCGCTGGCCCGGGCCCTGTTCCAGCTGGGCCGCGGCGCGGAGGCGGAGGCCTACGTCAGCACCCTCGCCGCCGAGTCGCCGCGTGACGCGCGGACATGCGACCTGCTGGCGGAACTGCTTGTCGAGCAGTCTGACCTGGTGGCTGCGCTCGGCTGGGCCAATGCCGGTGTCGAGCTGTGCCTCGGCCGGACCCCGGGCCCGGTCGGCCAGGGCAACGAGGTGACCCCGGCCGGTCTCATTACCCAGGTGCCAGGCGACGTGAACGAGTTCCGCCTGCTCCTGAGCCTGCGGTTCCGGATCCGCAACGACCTCGGCCTGCCCGAGGACGACTACGACCGGCTGCTTGACACGCATTCCGGCGGATAGCCGGACCGCCTTTGCGCCTGGCGCCCTCAGTCCCCGGGCAGCAGGCGCAGGTCAGGCGGTGGCCGACGCCGCGGGCAGGCGTTCTGCCGCGACCGTGAGGGCATCTGCGGCCGGGTCCCGGTCCACCCTGACTGTGTCGCCGTCCAGGATGTCGCCCGCGAGCAGCGCCCTGGCAAGCTGGTCACCGATGGCGGACTGCACCAGCCTGCGCAGCGGCCGTGCGCCGTAGATGGGGTCGAACCCGGTCAAGGCCAGCCACTCCCGCGCCGCCGGGGTGACGTGCAGCGTGAGCCGGCGCTCGGCAAGCCGCCGGGCCAGCATGGCCACCTGCAGGTCCACGATCTCCGCGAGTTCCTCGGTGGTCAGCGGGTCGAACAGGATGATGTCGTCAAGACGGTTCAGGAACTCCGGCTTGAAGGTTGCCCGGACCACGGCCATCACGGTTTCCCGCTTCGCGTTCTCGTCCATGGACTGGTTCGCGATCTCCGCCGACCCGAGGTTCGAGGTGAGGATCAGGATCGTGTTCCTGAAGTCCACGGTCCGGCCCTGCCCGTCGGTGAGCCTGCCGTCGTCGAGGACCTGGAGGAGGATGTCGAACACCTCCTGATGCGCCTTTTCCACCTCGTCCAGCAGGATCACGCAGTACGGGCGGCGCCGGACAGCCTCGGTGAGCTGGCCGCCGGCCTCGTAACCGACATAGCCGGGCGGGGCACCGACGAGCCGGGCCACCGAGTGCTTCTCGCTGTACTCGCTCATGTCGATGCGGACCACGGCCCGCTCGTCGTCGAAGAGGAACTCGGCCAGGGCCTTGGCCAGTTCCGTCTTGCCGACCCCGGTGGGGCCGAGGAACAGGAACGAACCGGTCGGCCGGTCCGGGTCGGAAATGCCCGCGCGGGACCTGCGCACCGCGTCGGACACGGCCTGAACCGCCCTGGCCTGGCCCACCAGGCGCTTGCCCAGTTCGGCCTCCATCCGCAGCAGCTTGCCTGTCTCCCCTTCGAGCAGCCGGCCGGCCGGGATGCCGGTCCACGACGACACCACATCGGCGACGTCGTCCGGGCCGACCTCCTCCTTGACCATGGGAGCCTCCGATCCGGCCGTGCCGTCGGCGGCCCCGGCGCCCGGCTCGGCACTGGCCGCTGCGGCCGCGGCCACCTCACGCTCCAGCGCGGGGATCTCCCCATACATCAGCCGTGAGGCGGTGGTGAAGTCGGCGTCCCGCTGGGCGCGCTCGGCCTGGACGCGCAGGTCATCGAGCCGCTTCTTCAGCTCACCCACCCGGTTGAGGCCCGCCTTCTCCCGCTCCCAGCGGGCCAGCAGCGCGGTGAGCTGCTCCTGCCGGTCGGCGAGGTCGGCGCGGAGCCGCTCCAGCCGCTCCTTGCTGGCCGGATCGGCCTCACGCTCAAGCGCCATCTCCTGCATCTTCATCCGGTCCACGATGCGCTGCAGCTCGTCGATCTCCACCGGCCGGGAGTCGATCTCCATGCGCAGCCGGGAGGCGGCCTCGTCGACCAGGTCGATGGCCTTGTCCGGCAGGAAGCGCCCGGTGATGTAGCGGTCGGACAGGGCCGCCGCCGCGACCAGCGCGGCATCGGAGATCTGCACCTGGTGATGCGCCTCGTAGCGGCCCTTGAGCCCGCGCAGGATCGCGATCGTGTCCTCGACCGACGGCTCGCCCACGAACACCTGCTGGAACCGGCGCTCCAGGGCCGGGTCCTTCTCGATCCGCTGCCGGTACTCATCCAGGGTGGTCGCGCCCACCATCCGCAGTTCGCCGCGCGCCAGCATCGGCTTGAGCATGTTGCCCGCGTCCATCGCGCCCTCGGCCGCGCCCGCGCCC
>DASXKD010000566.1:0-9803 GCA_036497045.1 Streptosporangiaceae bacterium
ACGATCATCCCGGCCATCAAGGCCATCCTGGACTCCCCCGACCTGCGCCTCGACGGGTTCATCGGCCCCGGGCACGTGTCCACGGTGATCGGCTGCCGGCCGTATGAGTTCATCGCGAAAAGCTACGGCAAGCCGGTCGTGACGGCCGGCTTCGAGCCGCTGGACATCCTGCAGTCCATCTACATGCTCATGCTGCAACTGCACGAGGGCCGCAGCGAGGTGGAGAACCAGTACTCGCGCGTGGTGCCCTGGAACGGCAACCCCGTCGCGCTCAAGGCCATCGGGGAGACCATGGAGCTGCGGCCCTATTTCGAATGGCGCGGCCTCGGCTTCATCTCCCACTCGGCGCTGAAGATGCGCGAGGCCTACGCGGACTTCGACGCCGAACTGCTGTTCGGGGTGCCCGGCGTGCGGGTCGCCGATCCCAAGGCATGCCAGTGCGGCGAGGTGCTCAAGGGTGTGCTCAAGCCCTGGGAATGCAAGGTGTTCGGCACCGCGTGCACCCCGGAGACCCCGATCGGCACGTGCATGGTGTCGCCGGAAGGCGCCTGCGCCGCGTACTACAACTACGGCCGGCTGAACCGCCGACGGGTGCCCGAGGCGATCTCCATAGAGCTGAGCAGGCCATGACGCAGCAGCGGGTACTGCCCACGGGCGATCGTGAGCAGCAGGTGCTCGACCGCATCGAGAGAGTCAGGCGGCGGCGGCCCAAGCTGCGCGAAGAGCGGATCACGATGTCGCACGGGGCGGGCGGCAAGGCGACCCACACCCTGATCGAGGCGGTCTTCCTCGACGCGTTCCGGAACCCGCTGCTCGAACCGCTGGAGGACGCGGCCCGGCTGCCGATGAAGGGGGTTGGGGAGGCGGGTGGGGGGACCACGGTGGCGCTGACCACCGACTCGTTCGTGGTATCCCCACTGTTCTTCCCCGGCGGGAACATCGGCGACCTGGCGGTCAACGGCACGGTCAACGACCTCGCGGTGGCCGGCGCGACCCCGCTGTACCTGTCGGCCGGCTTCATCCTCGAAGAGGGCTTCCCCATCGCCGACCTGACCCGCATCGCCGAATCCATGCGCGACGCGGCCGCCGCGGCCGGAGTCGCCGTGGTCACCGGGGACACCAAGGTGGTGGAGCGGGGCAAAGCTGACGGCTGCTACATCAACACCGCGGGCGTCGGCGCGGTAGCGGCGGGCGTGGACCTGGGCGTGGCCAACGCCCGGCCAGGCGACAAGGTCCTCGTCTCCGGGCCGATCGGCGACCACGGCGTGACCATCATGCTCGCCCGCGGTGAGCTGGACATCGAGGCGGACGTGGAGTCCGACACCGCGCCGCTGGCGGAACTGGTGGCCGGCCTGCTCGGCGCGGTGCCCGGGGTGCGCGCGCTGCGCGACGCGACCCGCGGTGGCGTCGCCACGATCCTCAACGAGATCGCCAAGGCCGCGGACGTCGGCGTGTTCATCTCCGAGAACGCGATCCCGGTGCGGGACCAGGTCCGCGGCGCGGCGGAACTTCTCGGCATCGACCCCCTCTACGTGGCCTGCGAGGGCCGTCTGGTCGCCGTGGTGGACGGCGACCAGGCGGCGCGGGCCCTCGCCGTCCTGCGCGCCCACCCGCTCGGCGCACAGGCGGCGATCATTGGCGAGGTGACCGCCGAACCGGTCGGTCTGGTCACGATCAAGACCGCGTTCGGCGGCACCCGCATCGTCGACCTCCTGGTCGGCGACCCGCTGCCGCGCATCTGCTGACCGCGCCGGGGAGGGCCGCGTGCACGAGCTGGCGATCGCAGAAGGCGTGGTCGACACGGTGACGCAGCGGCTGCCCGGCGCCCGGATCACCAGCGTGCATCTGGAGATCGGGGCGCTGTCCGGCGTGGTGACCGACTCGATCAGGTTCTGCTTCGACCTCGCCACCGAGGGCACCGGCCTGGAAGGAGCCAGACTGGAGATCACCGAGCCGCCCGCGCGGTGCCGGTGCCGCTCCTGCGGCACCGAGTTCCTGCCGGACCCGCCGATCATTCTCTGCCCGTGCGGGAGCGCGGATGTGGCCGTGCTCGGCGGGGAAGAACTCAAGATCCTCGCGGTCCAGGTGGCGTGAGATGTGCGCGACCTGCGGCTGCGCCGGTGACGAACTGGCCGGGCACGAGCACGAGGACGGCACCTGGCACGAGGACGGCCCCGGGCACGAGGACGGCCCCGGGCACGAACACGCGCACGACGGGCAGCATCCCCACGGCCGGACCGTCACGCTGGCCGAGAAGGTGCTGGCCCGCAACGACGCGCTTGCCCGGCAGAACCGGGACTGGCTGCGCGAGCGGGGCATCCTCGCGCTCAACCTGATGAGCTCACCCGGCGCCGGCAAGACCACGCTGCTCGAGCGCACGGCCGCCGGCCTGGCCGGTGAGCTTGTCGTCGGCGTCATCGAGGGGGACCAGGAGACCGCGCTGGACGCGGACCGGATGCGCGCGGCCGGCTGCCAGGTGGTCCAGGTCAACACCGGGACGGGCTGTCATCTCGACGCGGTGATGGTGCGCGACGCGCTCACCAAGCTCGACCCGCCCGGCGGGTCCGTGGTGGTGATCGAGAACGTGGGGAACCTGGTCTGCCCGGCCCTGTTCGACCTGGGCGAGGCACACCGCGTGGTACTCGCCTCGGTCACCGAGGGTGCCGACAAGCCGGTCAAGTACCCGCACATGTTCCGCAGCGCCGACCTGGTCCTGGTCACCAAGACCGACCTGCTGCCCTACGTGGATTTCGACCTGGCGCGGTGCACGGCCGACCTGGGGATGATCAGCCCTGGCGCCACGGTGCTGCCGGTCTCTGCGCGAGCCGGGGACGGCATCGGCCAGTGGTACAACTGGCTGCGCCGGCAGGCCCCGGCTTAGCCGGGGGGCGACCTCCTGGAACCCCGCGGGCCTGCGGGCCTGCGACTCCGTCGCGGGGGCCTTGGCGCTAGCCTCGGCAGGGTGACAGCCTGGGAAGAGGTGGCGGCGGGGATCTTCCGCCGCCGGTACCAGCCCTATGACGTCAGCGTCTGCGTGGTGCGCGGCACCGGCGGGCTGCTCGTCTGCGACACCCGCTCCTCGCACCGCCAGGCCGACGAGATCCTCGCCGACCTGCGGGAACTCGGCACGCTGCCAGTCCGCTGGGTGGTCAACACGCACGCGCACTTCGACCACAGCTTCGGCAATGCCAGGTTCGGCCCTGGCAGCGACCTCGGTGCGCCGATCTACGGGCACGAACGGGTGCCCGCGCACCTCGACGCCTACGAGCGGCCGATGCTCGCCGAGTTGATCGCGGCGGGCGAGGAACCGGCCGGCGAGTGGCGGGAGATCGTCATCACCCCGCCCACGGTGCTGGTCGGCGAGAAGATGACGCTCGATCTCGGCGGCACCGCGGCCGAGTTGCTGCACCTGGGCCGCGGCCACACCGACAACGACCTGCTGGTGCACCTGCCGGCCAGCGGCGTGTGGCTCACCGGCGACCTGGTGGAGGAGTCGGGGCCGCCGGTGTACGGGTCCGGCAGTTTCCCGCTGGACTGGCCGGCCACCATCGGCCGGCTCCGGGCGGCGCTGCGCGACGGAGACGTCCTGGTGCCCGGGCACGGGGCCGTGGTCGGCGCGGCGTTCCTGGCCGCACAGCACGAGCAGCTTGCCGCCGTGGCCGCGCTCATCATCGAACTGCACGCGGCCGGCGTGCCCGTGGAGCACGCGGAGGCCGAGGCCGGCGACCGCTGGCCGTTCCCGGAGGGCATGCCCGGCGCCGGACTGGCCGCCGCGGCGAGAGACGGCTACCGAGTGCTGGCCCGGATGGACACTCAGCCCTCCGGGGACACCCCGGACCCCGATGGCCCGGAGCCCCCCGCGGGCCTGCGGCTCTCGTGACACCGTCACGAGTGCCGTGGCCCGGTGGCTGATGCTTTGGCCTAGCTCTCCAGGGCCCGGTCCCTGGCCCCGGCCACCACTGCCTGGCCGAGGCTGATGCCGCCGTCGTTGCAGGGCATCCGCGAGTGCAGCAGCACCCGGAAGCCGCGCGCCTCCAGCCGCGCGGCCGCCCGCTCGGTCACCAGCAGGTTCTGGAACACCCCGCCGGACAGCGCCACCGTGTCCAGCCCGTGCCGCTCCCGCGCCCGCACGCACCCCTCCTCGATCAGCGCGGCGATCCCGTTGTGGAACCTGGCCGCGATGACCGGCGCCGGCGCCCCGTCGGTCAGCTCGCCGGTGACCGTCCGCACCAGGCTGGCGCCCTGGATACGAAACGGATCTCCCTCGCTGATCGCCGCCCGGTAGCTGCCCGTCTCGCCGGGGTCGGCCAGTTGCTCGAGTTCCACGGCGGCCTGGCCCTCGTAGTTGATCGTGTCCCTGATTGACAGCAGCGCCGCGACCGCGTCGAACAACCGCCCGGCGCTGGAGGACAGCGGGGCGTTGACACCACGCTCGGCCATCGAGGTGATCACCGCCCAGTTCCGCTCGTTGCGCTTGACCACATCGAGCCCGGACGGCGGCCCGCCGGGAAAGGCGGCACGCAGGTAGGCGGCGGCCATCCGCCACGGCTGCCTGATCGCGGCGGCGCCGCCCGGCATCGGCACCGGTTCGAGGTGCCCGGCCAGCTCGAAGCCGGCCAGGTCCGCGACGAGGAACTCGCCGCCCCACAGCGTGCCGTCGGTGCCGTACCCGGTGCCGTCGAAGGCCACCCCGATGACCGGGCCATCGTGGCCGTTGTCGGCCAGGCAGGAGGCGATGTGCGCATGGTGGTGCTGCACACCGCAGGAGTCCAGGTCGAGGTCGAGCGCGTACTTGGTGGACAGGTATTCCGGGTGCAGGTCGTAGGCGACGACCTGCGGCTCGATGCCAAACAGCCGGCCGAAGTGCTCGATGCCCTCGGTGAACGAGCGCAGCGTCGCCGCGTTCTCCAGGTCCCCGATGTGGTGGGACACGAACGCACGGTCGGCCGACGCCAGGCAGAACGTGTTCTTCAGCTCGGCACCGCAGGCCAGCACGGGGCGCGGGAAGCCGTGCCGCACGGTGACCGGTTCCGGGACATGCCCACGGGAGCGCCGGATGACCATCTCCCGGCCGCGCACTGCAAGCTCTGACCGCGCCACCCCGTGCTCTGCTGGCTCGGACCCCGCCACCCCGCCCCATGCCCGCACCACCGAGTCGTCGGTCCTGATGTGGATGGCCCTGTCGTGGGTGAGGAACGCGTCCGCGATCGCCGCCAGCCGCTCGAACGCATCCTCGTCGCGGTAGGCGATGGGCTCGTCCGAGAGGTTGCCGCTGGTCAGTACAATCGGGCCACCGGCCGCTTCGAGCAGCAGATGGTGCAGCGGGGTGTACGGCAGCATGACCCCCAGCGCCCGGTTCCCCGGCGCGACCGCCGCGGCGACCGTGCACGGCCGCCGGGGCAGTAGGACGATCGGTCGGCGCGGGCTGGCCAGCAGCGCAGCGGCCGTCTTGTCCACCTCGACCAGGTCGCTCGCCGCGGCCAGGCCGACCGCCATCACCGCGAACGGCTTGTCCTCCCGGTGCTTGCGCGCGCGCAGCGCCGCGGCCGCCGCCTCGCTGCGCGCGTCCACGGCCAGGTGGTAGCCGCCGATCCCCTTCACCGCCAGCACCTGCCCGTCCCGCAGCAGCGCGGCCGCCGCCGCCAGCGGGTCGCCGTCCCCCAGGTTCCCAGCGGCGGAGCGCAGGCTCAGCCGCGGGCCGCAGGCGGGGCAGCACACCGGCTGGGCGTGGAACCTGCGGTTCGCCGGGTCGTGATACTCCGCCGCGCACGGCTCGCACATGGCGAACGGGGCCATCGTCGTGTTGGGCCGGTCGTAGGGCACGTCGGTCACGATGGTGAACCGCGGCCCGCAGTTGGTGCAGTTGATGAACGGGTAGCGGTACCGGCGGTCCGTCGGATCGAGGAGTTCGGCCAGGCAGTCGGCGCACATGGCGCTGTCGGCCGACACCAGGGCGGTGCGCTGCGCACTTGGTGCGCTCGGGGCAATCGTGAACCCCGCACTGCCGTATGGCCGCATGTTTGTGTGCACGACCTGGTCGATCCGCGCCAGCGGCGGGGCGTCACGTTCCACCGCGACCAGAAACTCCTCGACGGCGGCGGGGAACCCTTCGATCTCCGCGAACACGCCCTCGGAGTCGTTGCCGACGAAACCGGACAGGCCCAGCCGGGCCGCCAGCGAATAGACGAACGGGCGGAACCCCACCCCCTGGACGGTCCCGGTCACCCGCATCGATTTCCGGACCCGGGCCTCGTCGCTGTTCACCGTCCCAGTGTGGCGCGGCCGTGCCCTAAGCTCCCAGACGATGACCACAGAAGCCACGACGGGCCACGAACTGCGGGAGCGGGGCGGTCTGCGGGTGCTGGCCTGGCCGGCCCTGGACAGGTACCCGGTCGACGCGCTGGTCACCACCCGGCACAGGGGCGTCTCCGTGGGCGACTACGCGACGCTGAACCTGAGCTTCGGCGTAGGTGACCGGCCGGAGTACGTGCTCGAGAACCGCCGCCGTGCCGCCGCGGCACTGGGCGCCGACCTCGCCGATTTCGTCTTCGGTAGCCAGGTGCACGGGGCCGTGGCGCGGGTGGTGACCCGCGCGGACCGGGGCCGCGGCGCCGTGGTCGCCGATGCGGGGGTGGGCGAGGCCGACGCCCTGGTCACCGGCGATCCTGGCATCGTCATTGGGGCGGTGGTCGCCGACTGCGTGCCGATCCTGCTTTACGACCCCGGGGCACACGTGATCGCGTGCGTCCACGCGGGCTGGCGCGGCACCGTGGCCGGGGTGACCGGCGCCGCATTGGCGGCCATGGCGACGCTTGGCACCCGGCCTGGCGATGTGATCGCCGGTATCGGGCCCGCGATCGGCCCGGACCGTTACCAGGTGGGCGAGGAGGTCGCGCAGGCGGTGCGCGAGTGCTTCGGTGAGCGCGCCTCGCTGGTCATCCGGCCCGACGGCACCGGTCGATGGCTGTGCGACCTGTGGTCGGCCAACCGCGTCCTGCTCCGTGAGGCGGGCGTGGCCGGCCAGAACATCCACGTGGCCGCCGTCCCGACCGGTGCGGACTTCTTCAGCAACCGCGCGGCCCGGCCGTGTGGCCGGTTCGGCGTGCTCGCCCGGCTGCGCCCGCACGATGGGGGCGCAGCCTGATGGCCGCGGCGCGCCCGGCGATCTCCTGGTCCGACCTGCGCGGCGCCCGGGCCGGGGTATGGGGGCTCGGCGTCGAGGGCAGGGCCAGCCTGCGCAAGCTCGCCACGCTTGGCGCGCACCCGGTGCTGGTGGACGACCAGCCGTCCGGGCCCGGGCCTGACGGGCAGCCGGTCCTCGCTACCGCAGCGGGCGGGCTGGAAGCGCTGGCCGCCTGCGAAGTCGTGATCAAGTCACCCGGCATCAGCCGGTACCGCCCGGAGGTCGCCGAACTGGCGGCCCGTGGCATTCCGGTGGCCGGTGGCCTCGGCCTGTGGCTGGCCGGGGCGGACCGCAGCAGAGTCGCCTGCATCACCGGGACCAAGGGCAAGAGCAGCACGACGGCAATCGCGGGGCACCTGCTGCGCCAGTGGGGCTACCCGTGCGTGGTCGGCGGCAACATCGGCCAGCCGCCGTGGGACCCCTCGCTCGATGAGGGCGCCAGGTACTGGGTCATCGAGACGTCCAGCTACCAGGCCACCGACCTGGCCTGGTCCCCCGCGGTGGTCGCGGTTACTTCGCTGCACCCCGACCACTTGGACTGGCACGGCGACGTGGCGACGTACTACGCCGACAAGCTGTCCGCTTGCTCGCAGCCCGGCGCGGACCTCACCGTCGCGAACGGGGACAGCGATCTGCTGCGCGAGCGCGCCGCCTTGCTCGGGCCCCGGGTGGAGTGGGTCCTGGCCGGCGACGACCCGGGCGCCGGCTGGATGGCACCGCTGCGCCTGCTCGGCGCGCACGGCCGGCGCAACGCCCTGATCGCCCGCGCCTGCCTGCGGGCACTGGGGGTGCCCGAGGCCTGCGACGAGGCCGCGCTGGCGCGGGCCGCGGCGGGCTTTGTGCCGCTGGCGCACCGGCTCCAGCTGATCGGCGAGGTCGGCGGGGTGACGTTCGTCGACGACAGCCTGTCCACCAACGTGCTGCCCACCCTGGCCGCGCTGGATGCCTTCCCGGGCCGCCGGGTCGCGCTCATCGCCGGGGGCCATGACCGTGGCATCGACTACGCGCCGCTCGCTACCGGGCTCGCCGCGCGTGACTGGCCAACCCTGGTGCTTGCCGTGCCCGAGAGCGGGCCCCGGATCCAGGCCGCGATCGAGGCGGCGGACCCTGCCAAGGTGGACGTGGTCCCGTGCGCGGACCTGGACGCCGCGGTGGAGCGCGGACTCGGCTGGGCCCGCCCGGACGGGGTCGTGCTGCTGTCGCCGGCCGCACCCAGCTTCGGCGCCTTCCGCGACTACGCCGACCGCGGCGCCGCCTTCGCCCGCGCCATGAACGCCTGCCGCGCCTAGCCGTTTGTCATCGTTGCCACAACGACGACATTCTTTTGTCGTGGTTGCCACAACGACGACATTGGGTTCCGTTGAGCGGCGGTGAGCTGCCAGGGGCGCTGTTGGCCGAGTTCGCTTCCGTGGTCGGCGATGCGCACGTGCTGACCGGGGATGCCACCGCCGGGTACGCGGTGGACTGGACCGGCCGGTTCCGCGGGCATGCCCCGGCCGTGCTGCGCCCCGCGGACACCGGTCAGGTGGCCGCGGTGCTGCGGCGCTGCCGGGATGCGGGCGTGCCGGTAGTCCCGCAGGGCGGCAACACCGGCCTGGTGGGCGGCGGGGTGCCGCGGCACGGCGAGGTGGTGCTGAGCCTGGCCCGGCTCGACCGGCTGGAGCCGGTGGACACCGACGCGGCCCAGGTTACGGCCGGTGCCGGGGTGTCCCTGCAGCGGGTCGCGGACGCGGATCCGGGGCTGGACCTCGGGGTGCTGATCGCCAGCAGGGACAGCGCCACGGTGGGCGGCGCGATCGCGACCAACGCGGGCGGGCTGCGGGTGCTGCGCTACGGGCCGATGCGGGCCCAGGTGCGCGGCGTGGAAGCGGTGCTCGCCGACGGCACCGTGGTGTCGCACCTGGCCGGGCTGGTCAAGGACAACACCGGGTACGACTACCCCGGCCTGCTGGCCGGCTCGGAGGGGACGCTCGCCGTGGTCACCGCGGCCCGGATCCAGCTCGTCCCCCGGGCGGCCGATCCGGTCACCGCGATCATCGGCCTGGGCGGCGGCCCCGGCGAGGTGCACGACCTGGCCCGGGCGGCGCAGCGCGCCGTCCCCGGCCTGCTGTCGGCGGAGTTCTTCACCAGGGCCGGGCTGGACGTCCTGGCCGAGCATGCCGGGCTGGCGCCGCCGCTGCCCGGCCGGGTTCCGGCTTTTCTGCTGCTGGAGGCGGCCGGGCCGGGGGCGGGAGAGGACCTGGCCGGGGTGGCTGGAGATCACCCGGTGGCGGTGGGCACCACGGCGGCGGACCGGGCCAGGCTGTGGGCCTGCCGGGAGCGCCATCCCGAGGCGGCCGGCTTCCTCGGGGTGCCGCTGAAGCTCGACGTGTCGGTACCGGCCGCCCGGTGGGTCATCCTGGCCAGCGAGGTCGGCGCGGTGGTCCGGTCGGTGGACCCCGGCGCGAAGGTCATCATCTACGGGCACGTCGCGGACGGAAACCTGCACGTCAACGTGGTGCCCGTGGCCGAGGCGGACGGGCGGCACGAGGACGCGGTGTTTGGCTTCGTGGCCTCGCTCGGCGGGTCGATCTCGGCCGAGCACGGCATCGGCGCGCTGAAGGCCCGCTGGCTGCCGCTG
>DASXKD010000567.1:0-4316 GCA_036497045.1 Streptosporangiaceae bacterium
GCCGCCGGGCGCGGGCTCGCCCTCGGCCCCGAACTGGCGCGGGCGGTGGATCGGCGCTGCCGTCAGGCACGCGCCGTGCTCGGTGCGGGCATGCCGGTGTACGGCGTGAACACCGGCATGGGCGCGATGTCCGGCGTCCGGCTCACGCAGGCGCAGCAGCGCGAGCATCAGCGCAACCTGCTGCTGGCCAGGGCCACCGGCGGGCCGCCGTGGCTGGACGAGGCCGACGCGCGGGCGCTGATCGCCGTCCGGCTGCGCACGTTCCTTTCCGGGGACGCCGGGGTGTCCGCCGCGCTGTGCCAGCGGCTGGCCGACGTCCTCGACACCAGCCTGATCCCGGCCGTGCCACGTACCGGCGTCGGGTGCGCGGGCGAGATCCTGCCGCTGGCACACGCGTTCGGCCCGCTGTGCGGGATCGGCCGGGTACTCGGCCCCGGCGGGGGTACCCGGCCGGCCGCCGCCGCGCTGCGTGAGCACGGCCTGCCTGAATTCAGCCTCGGCCCCCGGGAGGGGCACGCGCTGCTTGCCGGGGTTCCCGGGGGCACCGCGCTCGGCATAATGCGCCTCGCCGGCGCCAGGGCGCTCGCGGCGCGGATGGAGGCGGCGGCGGCGCTGTCGATCGTGGCCGCGTCCGCGTCCAGGGACCCGTACCGGGCCGAGTGCGGGCGCGGTGACCCGCTGCTCGGCCAGGTGCTCGGCCGCCTGCGGCGGTACGCAGGCGAGCCTGCCGGTCCTGTCGCGCTGCAGGCGCCGGTGTCGTTCCGGGTGGCGGGCCCGGTGCTCGCTCAGCTCCTGCGGGCCGGGAACGGGCTGGCGGGCGCCATCGGCCGTGCCCTGTCCGGCGTGACCGACTCGCCGGCCTTCCTCGGCGGCGCCTTCGTCGGCACCGCGGGATTCCACGGCCTCGACCTCGCGGCGCACTGCGACCAGCTCACCGCGGCCATCGCCCACGCGGCCGAGGTGTCCGCCGCCCGGATCCACCGGCTGCTCGACGCGCGGGTCACCGGGCTGCCGCCGCAGCTCGCCGCGCGCCCGGGGCCGGACACCGGCCTGGTCACCGTGCACAAGCGTGCGGCCGGCGAGGTGCACGCCCTGCGCCGCCTTACCCTGCCGTCCACCGTCGGGCTCATCGAGACCTCCGGCGGCCAGGAAGACGTGCAGTCGTTCGGCTGGGAGGCCGCCGAGTCCCTGCGCCAGGCGATCCGCCACGGCCACGCCGTCATCTCGTGCGAGCTGCTGACCGCCTACCGCGCCGTGACCCTCTCCCCACACGAGGTGCCGCCCGGCTGCCGCGCGCTCATGGACCGGCTCACGGACGTCATCGGCCCGATCGAAGCCGACCGCCCCTTCGGCGAAGACATCGAGCGCCTCACCGCCGCATCATGGCATTCCGGCCCGTGACGGAATAATGAGAGGCTGAAGCGGGGTTGCAGCCCGCGTGCTCGGTCAGGGCACGCCGCAGATCACCGATCAGCAGCCGGGGGAATCCAGCATGAGCACGGCAAGCGACACCCAGAGCGAGCATCACGGGCACCAGCACCGTGATGTCTCTGGCGGCTGGCTGCGCCCGGCGGTGTTCGGCGCCATGGACGGCCTGGTGACCAACGTGTCGCTGATCGCCGGGGTCGGTGGCGGCGGCGGTTCGCATCAGTTCATCGTGCTGACCGGGCTGGCCGGACTGGCGGCGGGCGCGTTCTCGATGGCCACCGGCGAATTCGTCTCGGTGTCCTCACAGAACGAACTGGTGCAGGCCGAGGTCCGCAAGGAGGCCCACGAGCTGAAGTACAACCCGGACTCCGAGCGCGAGGAGCTGGCGGCCACGTTCCGGATGCGCGGCGTGGCGCCCGAACTGGCCGAGGAGGTCGCCCGGCAGATCTCCGTGCACCCCGACGACGCCCTGGCCGTGCACGTCCGTGAGGAGCTTGGCGTCGACCACAAGGAGCTGCCCTCTCCCTACACCGCCGCGGCCGCCTCCCTGGTCACCTTCGCCGCAGGCGCCCTGATCCCCCTCCTCCCCTACCTGGCCGGCCTCAACTCGCTCCCGCTGGCTCTGGGCCTGGCCGCGCTGGCCGCCTTCGTCGGCGGCGGCGTGGTCGCCAGGCTCACCGACCGCCCGTTCTTCCGCGGCGCCTTCCGCCAGCTCCTGCTGGGCGCCGTGGCGGCCGGCCTGACGTACCTGATCGGCCACGCCGTCGGCTCGCGCGTCTGACCCCGATCACCAGCCCTCAGGCCCGAACGAGTCGTCCTGATGCGCCAACGGCCCTGACAGCAACTCCAGGTCCGACTCGACCATGATGGTGACCAGCTCCTCGAAGCCCACGGTCGGCTCCCAGCCCAGCTCCTTGGCCGCCTTCGACGGATCCGCGCACAAGTGGTCCACCTCGGCCGGCCGCACGAACGCGGTGTCGGACACGACGTGCTCCCGCCAGTCCAGGCCCGCGGCGGCGAACGCCCGGCTCACCAGTTCCTCGACGCTGTGCGTCACCCCGGTGCCCACGACGAAGTCGGCGGGCTCGTCCTGCGCCAGCATCAGGTGCATGGCCCGCACGTAGTCCCCGGCGAACCCCCAGTCCCGGCGCGCCGACAGCGTGCCGAGCCGCAGCCTGCGCTCCAGGCCCAGCTTGATCCTGGCCACGCCGAGGGACACCTTGCGGGTGACGAACTCGGCCCCGCGCCGGGGCGACTCGTGGTTGAACAGGATCCCGGACACCGCGAACATGCCGTAGGACTCGCGGTAGTTCTGGGTGAGGAAGTGCCCGTAGACCTTGGCCACCCCGTAGGGGCTGCGCGGGTGGAACGCCGTCCGCTCGGTCTGCGGTGACTCGGCCACCATGCCGAACATCTCCGAGGACGAGGCCTGGTAGAACCGGATCTGGCCGCCGCCCGGGGTGCGCGAGGCGCTGATGCCGCTGCACACCCTGATCGCCTCGAGCACCCGCAGCACGCCCATGCCGGTCACCTCGCCGGTCAGTTCGGCCTGCTGCCAGGACATCGGCACGTAGGAGATCGCCGCCAGGTTGTACACCTCGTGCGGCTGGACCCGCTCCACGGCCGAGATCAGGCTGCCCTGATCCATCAGGTCACCGCGTACCAGCCGGACCTCCCCGAGCAGCTGGCGGACCCGGCGGACCCGGGGATTGGACTGGCCCCGGACCAGGCCCCAGACCTCGTATCCCTGCGCAAGCAGGTATTCGGCCAGGTAGGAGCCGTCCTGGCCGGTGATCCCGGTGATCAGTGCGCGTTTGGGCATGGCCTCCCCGCCGATGGTCACGGCGTAGGTTGCGCCGCGCTGCACTCAGGGTACGACTGCGCCTCGTGCCAGTGCTGACGCGCACGAGGCAGGTGTGGTACTGGATGGTAATGTTCCCTGCCTAGGAGCCAGCGGGCGGCCTGGGCATCACCCGACACCGGACCCGACAAGAGGTGCGAAGCTGCGTGCAGACCAACCAGCGCCCGCTCCGGGTAGCTCTCGTGTCCTACCGCAGCAAGGCGCACGTCGGTGGCCAGGGCATCTACCTGCGGCACCTGTCCCGCGAACTGGCCGCACTCGGGCACCACGTGGAGGTCTTCTCCGGCCAGCCCTATCCCGAGCTTGAGCCGGGCCCGGTGCTGCGCACGCTGCCCAGCCTGGACCTGTACCGGGAGCCGGACCCGTTCCGTACGCCGAAGCTGCCGGAATACCGCGACTGGATCGACGTACTTGAATTCCTCTGGATGAAGACCGGGGCGTTCCCCGAGCCGTTCACGTTCAGCCTGCGGCTCCGCCGCGCGCTGCTGGCCAGGCTCGCGGACTTCGACCTGGTCCATGACAACCAGGTGCTCGCCTACGGCCTGCTCGCCTTCCCGCGGGCGGGGATGCCGCTGGTGACCAGCATCCATCACCCGATCAGCGTGGACCGCCGGATCGAGCTGAAGGCGGCCAGCGGGCTGAGCAAGCTCGCCAAGTGGCGCTGGTACAGCTTCGTGCGGATGCAGGCCAGGGTGGCCCGCCGTTGCGGCACGATCCTGACCGCGTCGCGGTCGTCGGCCGCGGACATCTGCCGGGATTTCGGCGCGGCGCCGGGCAACGTGCGGGTCATCCCGCTTGGCGTGGACACCCGCCTGTTCCATCCCCGGCCCGCACCGCGCGTTCCCGGCCGGATGATTGCCGTGGCCAGCGCCGCCGACTCCCCGATCAAGGGCGTGGCGACGCTGCTGCGGGCGTTCGCCAAGCTGGCCACCGAGCGGGACGTGCACCTCGTCGTGGTGGGCAGGCCAGGGCCGGGCGGCCCTACGGAGAAGCTCGTCGCCGAACTGGCGCTCGGCGACAAGGTGCG
>DASXKD010000568.1:0-16293 GCA_036497045.1 Streptosporangiaceae bacterium
CTTCGGCTCGAGGAAGACGGCGTTGTCGCGCTGTTCACCGGGCAGATGCCGCACGGCCAGAGCCACCAGACGACCCTTGCCCAGATCGCTGCCGACGAGTTCGGCGTGCCGTTCGAGCAGGTCCGCGTTGTGGTCGGCGACACCGACGTCGTCCCGTTCGGGCTGACCGGCGGCAGCCGCTCGGCCACCATGACCGGAGGCGTGGCCCTGCACGGCGCTCGGCAGCTCAAGGCCAAGGTGCTCGATTTCGCGGCACATCTCATGGAAGCCAGCGCTCGGGACCTCCAGATCACCGATGGCCACGTCGGGGTCCGCGGTGACCCAGCGAGTGCCATCGCCGTGGGTGAGGTCGCGCGGCGCGCGGCATCGGGCCGGTTCGGTTCCGACGTGGACGCTAATCTCGAAGTCGAGGCCACCTTCGACGGCGGCGAAGGAGGATGGTCCGGCGGCAGTCACTGCGCCATCGTCGAAGTCGACGTCGAGACTGGCCTTGTGACGGTGGAGCGGTACGTCGTCGCTGAGGACTGCGGCGCGCTCATCAACCCCGCCGTCGTCGAGGGTCAGATCCGGGGCGGAGTCGCGCAGGGCATCGGCGCGGTGCTGCTCGAACGAACGGCGTATGACGAGGACGGCAACTGCCAGTCGGCCACGTTCATGGACTACCTGGTGCCGACCGCCTGTGATATTCCCCGCATCGAGATCGAGCACATCGAGACCGTGGCCCTCGACGCCGACGTCAACTTTCGCGGCGTGGGCGAGGGTGGCATGATCGTCGCGCCGCCCACGGTAGTGAACGCGATTGAGGACGCGCTCTCGCCCTTCGGCGTGCGGATCTATGAGCAGCACCTGCCCCCGGCTCGCATCCTGGAGCTCATTGCCGCGGACGAGCCTTAAGTAACTCCGCCGGCTGGGAGGCGAACGCTCTCAGCGGATCGTCACCGGCACCGGCTGCGAAGCGATCCCGTTCGCAATTCGTGCCGCTCTGTCTGCCATCGCCCGCAGCGGGGTACAGGCGCCCCGTGTCAGCCGGGGTGCGACAATCGGCGCATGCCGGAACGACTCGAGGTGCAGCGGGCGGTGGCCGCATCGGCGGGCGAGATCTTCGCTGTGCTCAGAGATCCGCGGGGGCACGTTGCCATAGACAGCTCCGGCATGCTGATGGAGGCCAGCGGGGACATCGTCGCCAAGGCGGGAGACACCTTCGTCGTGCATATGGACCGCGAGGCGCTCAACGACTATGCCCTCGGTCTCTACGACGTCACCGTCGAAATCGTCAGGTTCGAGCCGGATCAGGAAATTGCCTGGACCGTCCGCGGCCAACTGGACCTCGGCCACGTCTACGGCTACCGGCTAGAGCCAATCGAGGGCGGCACCCTCGTGACGTCCTACTACGACTGGTCGGCGACCGAGCAGAGCTGGAAGGACGCCGCCATATTTCCGGTGATCCCGGAGAGCGCGTTGCGGGCCACGCTCGGGATCTTGGCCCGCACTGTTGCCCCCGGCAAGCCCCGCCCGGTGCTCTCCAGCCGGTGACCGCGGGCAAGGCGCTAGCCCCGGCGCAGATCCGGAGAAGAGGCCGGGCTGGAATCTGCGGCGGGACGGCGTCATTCCCGGCGGCGCCGGTCATCTAACCCCGAGCGGAATCAGGGCCTATGCGCGGGCAAAACGAGCCCGCACGGTGCCGCGCGCGGTCATCGACGCTACGTGCAGCGGGCTCCAGGTCATATCGAACTCGCTGCGGTCGACCTCGAGGTCGGCGGTGAGCACGATGGCCCGCGCGTTCGCCTCCTGGATATGCGCAGTGAAGGCGACTGGCCTGCGGTGGCCGGCCGCTTCGAGGGTTCCCTGGCATTGCAGCTCGGCTGGGCCTGCCGGGCGTGCCGAGGTCACGGTCAGTACGGCCTGCGGGTGGTTATCGACGTCGAAGAAGTCGGCGGTGCGCAGGTGCTTGTCACGCTGCTTGTTCTTGGTGTTGAGCGAGGCGGCGTCGAAGCTGATCCGCCCCGTCACTGTGCCGCCTGGGCCGACGGTGGCCTCGCCGGTCATGCGCTCGAATGTGCCGCGCACGGTGATGGCGCCCCAGAAGTGCCTGACGCCGAATTCGGCGTGTGACCCTGCCGGGTCGAGGACCCAGTTGCCCGCGGCCGTTCCGTCGGCCAGCAGCGATGTAACGTCCGTTGCGGTGGACTCGGTCATGTGCGGTTAGCCTCCTGCGGCAGATCGTGAGCCAGGACGTTCGGTGCGCGCATGATTTCTCCCATGCAGGTGCGGCCATCAGGCCCGGGGTGGGGCCGTGGTGAAGCGGCCCATGGCCCGGTATGACTTCACACGTTAACTGAAATCTATACCCGGCTGACTTCATGATGCAAATGACATGGTGATTGGTTCACTTCAGGTGTGAAGTTATCCTGGCGCCATGGGGAACACCGAGGCGCGCTGGCTGGACACCGGTGAGCTGCAGACGTGGCTGGCCCTGGCCAGCGTGCTGATCAGGTTGCCGGCCGCGCTCGATGCGCAGCTGCAGCGCGACGCCGGGATCAGCCACTTCGAATACCAGGTGCTGGCCGGGCTGTCCGAGACGCCCGGCCGCACCTTGCGGATGAGTGTGCTGGCGATGCTGGCCGAGGGGTCGCTGCCGCGCCTCTCACAGGTGGTCAGCCGGCTGGAAAAACGCGGCTGGGTGCGCCGCACTCCCGATCCCGCCGATGGCCGCTACACCCTGGCGATCCTCACCGACGAGGGCTGGGCCAAGGTTGCCGCGACCGCGCCCGGGCACGTCGAAGAAGTCCGCCGATTGGTATTCGACCCGCTTACCAAGGCCCAGTCCCGGCAGCTGCAGGAGATCGGGCACCGCATCATCCGCGCCATCGACCCCGGCGACCCCTGCTTCCACGACCGGCCACTCGCTGCCGCCAATCCCGCGAACCAACCTGAGCCCGCGGACAGCCCCACGCTGGGTGGGTAACCCATCAGCAGCACGGAGCTGCCTGCGTACACCGGCGCGGGCGCTCATACGTCTGATAACTGGCTGGTTGGCAAGAAGGGTGGCTTAGTCGTGAAGGCAACGATTGCGGGGCTCGTTCTTGGCCTGGCTGCGGTGGCCGGCGCGGTCCCGGCAGCGGGAGCGGCCGCCGTGGTTAGCTCCGGCCCGGGTGCACAGCTCTGGGTGAGCCGTTACAACGGCCTGGCCAACGGTGGTGACGGCGCTCACTCCGTGGCAGTGAGTCCGGATGGGAACACGGTCTATGTGACCGGCTACACCGCCATGAGCTCTTCGACCTATGACTACGGCACGGTCGCCTACGACACGGCCACCGGCGCCCAGCTCTGGGCCAGCCAGTACGGCCCGGCCAACGGTTCCGCCGAGCAGGTGGCGGTCAGCCCGGACGGGAAGGAAGTGTTTGTTACCGGGAGAAGCACTGGGCAAGGCTCGAACTACGACTACGCCACGGTGGCCTACAACGCGGCTTCCGGCGCCCAGTTGTGGGCCAGCCGGTACAACGGCCCAGCCAGCAACTACGATGCTGCCGCGGCCCTGGCCGTCAGCCCCGACGGGACGACCGTGCTCGTCACCGGCACAAGCTGGTCGGCCACCTCGGGCGAGGACTACGTCACGATCGCCTACGACGCCGCTACCGGCGCCCAGCTGTGGAGCGAGCGCTACAACGGTCCAGGCAACCGCAACGACGTCGCGGACTCAGTGGCTGTCGCGCCGGGCGGGGATGCGGTGTATGTCACCGGGACCAGCCAAGACACCAGTTCAGGCTACGACTACGCCACGGTCGCGTATAGCACAACCACCGGCGCACAGCTATGGCTGAGCAGATTCAGCGGCCCTCTCGGCCTGGACTTCGCCGCCGCGCTGACCGTCAGCCCCACCACCGGGGCGGTGTTCGTCACCGGCTACAGCAAAGCAAGCACGTCCTTTGCGGACTACGCCACCATCAGTTACAACGGTGCCACCGGGGCGCAGTTGTGGGCCAAGCGCTACAACGATCCGAACAACGGCAACGACCAGGCGGCTGCGCTGGCTGTCAGTCCCGATGGGAACAGCGTGTTCGTCACCGGCGAGAGCTCCGGCAGCCACGGCCTGGACTACGTTACCGTCGCCTACAACGCCGCCAGCGGCATCCGGCAATGGGCCAGCCGCTACAACGGCCAGGCGAACGGCTACGACACGCCATTCGCGGTGGCCGTCAGCCCGGATAGCAGCACCGTCTATGTCACCGGCTCCAGTCAGGGAGCCGCCTCGGGCTACGACTACGCCACCGTCGCCTACGGCGCCGCCACCGGCGCCCGGTCGTGGGCCAGGCGCTACAACGGCCCCGGCAACGGCAACGACACCGCCCACTCGATGGCGGTCAGCCCCACCACCGGGACGGTGTTCGTTACCGGGCTCAGCCAAGGATCCGGCAGCTCAGCGGACTACGCCACCATCGCCTACAACGGCTGAGCCGGGCCGGCCGCGGTAGCCCTGCCTGCGGATGCCTTATCGGCCGTTTGTCCGCTGTTCTGCGGTCCCGATGGGGGCGGGGCATGGCGTGCCGGCAGCGGGAACTACTGCACGAGGTGCCTGGCGAGGAAGGCCAGTGATAGGGGTTCTTGTTCGAGGAAGAAGGGCCCGGTATGGCAGCCTTTGGCGAATTCCATGACGGCACCGGGCGGCAGTGCCCGCGCGAGCGCCTGGACACCTGGGGAGAACGGGTCGTCATAGCCTGAGGCGACTCGGACAGCGATCCCGGCCAGTGAGGCCGCGTGGGTGACGGCGTCGTTGGCGCCGAAAGCCGCCGCCGAGGCGTACGCGCCGCCGTTTGCGGCCTGCGCCTGGGCATAGCTGGTCCAGATCGCGGGGCTGATCGCGGCCACCGCGGCGATGAGGTGCGGGTACTTCTCGGCAAACAGCAGAGCGCCGTAGCCGCCCATGGAGATGCCCATCATGCCGGTCGGCCGGGGTGGCCGCCCGAGGCCGAGCCGCTGGCATCGGGGGACCAGCTCACCGATGACCATCGTCATGGGATCGTCACCGGGATGGGGGGTCCAGTAGCCGCCACCGCCGTCGACGGTGACCAGCGCCATCGGGGCAAGTGGCTCGCCGCCGACCTTCAGCGCCACGGCCTGCGCCGGCGACATCCCGGCGAGGGCGTCATTGTGGTTGCCGCCGAATCCGTGCAGCATCACCACCAGCGGCAATTCGTCGCCGGACCGGCGGCCTGGCGGGTAGGCGATCGTGTAGCCGACGCTGCGGCGGCGGGCATGGGAGTAGAACGCGCCCGAGAACGAAGGCCCGGGCGACGAGTACTCCAGCGGCGGGCGCGGGACCGAGCAGGCGCCGTCGACCTGGTCGAGCAGGGCCTTTCCGGGCAGCACCCGGTGAGACACGAGTTCGACGCCGGTCACGCCGCCGGCGATCACGGCCGCCGCACCTCCCAGCCCGAACGCCAGCACCCGGCGCCGGCTCCAGCCTCCCGCGCCGCCTCGCCCGGTCACCTCGGATTCCCCGCTCACCATCCGCACCTGATACTCGCCCCAAAGGCCTGATGCGCCGACTCTAAATTCCGGCCGCACCTGTGGTCTGGCTTACCGGCGATCTGCCAGCCCGCCAGGTCCCGCAATGGCGTGGCACAGAGCCATGACCGCCGCGTCCTTCTGTGACGGTGCCGCCATGGCTGTTACGGTGCCGCCATGGGCATCCCGCTCAGCGACGCGGCGCTGCGACTGGTCGATGGTAAGAACTACGCGGTCCTGGCCACGGTGAATCCGGACGGTAGCCCGCAGACCTCGGTGGTGTGGGTCGGCCGCGAGGGCGGTGACCTGCTGTTCTCGACGGTGGAAGGGCGGGTCAAGCACCGCAACATGCTGGCTGACCCGCGCGTCAGCGTCACCGTGATCGACTCGGCAGACCCGGAGAACTATGTCGAGTTGCGCGGCCGGGTGTCGATGACCCCCGACATTGACCGGCGGCTCGACACTCAGCTGTCGTGGAAGTACGACGGCAGGGATCCGGGGCAGGACCGCCCCGGCGCCGTCCGTGTGGCCGTGCGGATGGTTGTGGAGAGGGCCACCGGCTACGCCGCCTAGTGTCGCGGTTGATGGGTTCACCTGGCGTGCGGTGGCAGCGTGGGCCGCGGCACCACCAGTGCATGTGAGGATGCTCAGGTGTCACCTCGTGCGCACGCTGTGGATCCTGCCCGCCTTGCCCGGTGGTGCATGGAGCATCTGGGCAGCCCGCCAGCGGAGGAGATCTTCAGGTCCGGGTACCTGTCCGTA
Organism: Streptosporangiaceae bacterium; assembly: GCA_036497045.1. Classification (GTDB taxonomy): domain Bacteria; phylum Actinomycetota; class Actinomycetes; order Streptosporangiales; family Streptosporangiaceae; genus DASXKD01. Next base: position 6,268 of record DASXKD010000568.1, read on the forward strand.
GTCATCGGGCTCCGGCTGGGTGACGGCCGCGAGGTCGTGGTCAAGGTGCGTCCGGACTCGCCGCGGGTAGCGGCCTGCGTCGGGCTGGTGATGGCCTGTAGCGGAGCGATCGCGTACGCGGCGGAGAGCGCGGCGGGGTCACCGTTGCTGACGACATGGCCGCAGTTGTGGACGTGGTACCAGTGCAGGGTGCCCCCAGTGGGGAGGATCTTCAACCTGCCGGTCTTATCGGAGTAAGTGACCGCCACCACCCCGTCGGATGCGGTGCTGCTGGTGCCATTGACTACCGCACTACAGAACACTTCGGGGACAGAAAAGGCCAGTTGGAGGTGACTGATCGTGCCGCGGGTCACGCCAGTGCGCGCATCGTAGGAGATGACATTCAGATCCCACGGCAGGCCGCGGGGCGTCAACCTGCGGGAGAATATTGGTGTGGGGCAACTGTAGGCCGCGGCAGTGATCGACCCGATACCTGTGCCGGGTAGCCCACTGCCCGGCTTGAGCGTGCCGGACATGCGCGAGGACGCACACGACAGGGTGTCGCCGTTCTTTGTGTCGGTCAGCGTCGTCTTGCCCGCGGCCGCCGTGATGGTCCCGCCCGGGTGCACGGTCCAGGTCGTTGAGGTGGCCGCGGCCGGTGACCCGGCCCCCGCCCCGGTAGCCAGGACCGCCACGCCAGCCAAGATCATCGCGCTCATCCGCGTGCGCACCTGTGCACCTCCTCTGGGCCGTGACCTGGCGGGCAACCTTTGCCTCAGCATTAAAGAAACCCAGGGATCTGCTTCACGGGCTGGTGATCGCTTGTTTCGGGGTGACGGTGAAGGTGGCGCTGATGGTGGCGGAGTCGCCGGTGACGACAAGCCCGGCGCAGCCTCGCACGTTGTAGAAGTGCAGGTTGCCGCCCGTGGTGCGGGTCTGGAGTACGCCGGTGCTGTTGGTGTCGCGGAACTTCACGCTGCCGTCGCTGGCCGTGCTGCTCGTGCCGTCGATCACCGCGGTGCAGCTCGGGAAGGACAGTTTCATCTGGAGGTGGCTGAGGCTTCCGGTCACGACGCCCGTCGTGGCGTTGTAGGACGAGAAGTTCAGATGCCATGGCAGGTCGCGGGCCTGGAGCGTGAACCGGAAACCGAGCGGGCTGGTGCAGTTCGTGAACGCGACCGTCGTGATCGAGCCGATGCCAGTGCCGGGCAGCCCGCTGCCGCCCTTCAGCGTGCCGCTCAGGGCGGAGGACTGACAGGTCAACCCCTGGGCCGTCGTGGTGTCTGTGAGTACGAACTTGCCGGAGTTCATCGATACGGGCCCGCCGGGCCGGACCGTCCACGAGGTCGCCGCAAGGACCGGCGTTACGCCAAGGATGGCTGCGAGAACGGCCGCAGCAACCGCGGACATGCTTCGTACGTGCTGCTTGCTCACCTGCTGTCGCCCTCCGCAGGCTGGCTCCGAGCTTGCCCAGGGTGCTTACCAGCTTGGTCCTGGTTGCGAGAGCAGGTCAAGGATCGCCAGCAGACAGCAACCGGGCAGAAGTATCCGTGACGAAACGGCGCCCACCACCCAGCGCGATCACCAACCCGGCGGACCACAATTCGCGCAGAAAGACGTCCCAGCCGGGGCCAGTTCAGGTGATCACACTCACCAGCGAGATCGGGCCGGAAACACCGTTGGATCGGATCCACAGTCCCCGCTGATGGCGGCGGCGGTGTCTACCTGGTGGCGGGTGCTTGCTCGGGGGATGGGCTGTCGTCCGGGCTTGGCCGGGACTTCCTGCCAGCACCGGTGGTGATGACGGGAGTGCGCTGGGGGCTGGGGGCGGGATCCTCGGCGAGGTCCAGGATGTGCCAGGCGACGTCGGCGCGGGAGATGGACTTGATGGTGACCCGGTCGCTGGCCTGAACATGCCCGGTGAGCGGGCCATCGGTGAGCTTGACGGGCCGTAGCGCATACCAGTCGAGCCCGCTTGTGGCGAGTTCCGCTTCCATCGCGCGGAGGTCTTGGCCGACGCGGCCGAGGTTGGGGACCAGCACGGTGCGGAAGAAGCGGAACAGCAGCCGCGGCCCGGTGCCCATGACGCCATCCGCGGGCCCCATGCTAGCGGTGCTGACCGTGATCAGCCGGGCGGGTGCGGCGGACTCTTTCATCGCGGCGATGAGGGTGGAGGCCAGTCGCTGGTGCAGGTCCGGCGGTGAGGTCATGGCTGTGCGGGGGTTGTGGCGGGTGGCGAAGTTCGGGCCGACGGCGGCGACCACCACGTCGGCGCCGCGGATGGCTGAGGTGGCGACGGCGGGGTCGAAGATGTCGGGGGCGAGGAGGACTTCGGCCCGCTGGGGAGGCGCGGGCTGCGGGGCGGTGCGGTAGATGGCGCGGACCTGATGGCCGCGCTGGGCAGCGAGGGCCACGACATGGGTGCCGATGCCGCCGGAGGCTCCGAATACGGCGAGGTGCATGGTCAGGTTCTCCTACTCGAGCGGGGCTGGGTGTGATCGGGGCGGTGCCGGGTGCTGGCGGGGCCTGCGCTGGTTAGCTGGTGGCCGCGCAGAGCAGTAGCAGGGTGAGCGCCATGGGCGGGACGGGATGAAGGAACCGCGCTGGGTGGCCGCAAGATGCGCCTCCAAGACTGTACCGATTAGTACAATCCTGAGGCTAGCACTAAGTGGACCGATTAGTACAGAATTAGTTCAGGTACGTTCGCGCCTGCGCGAGCCCCGATTCCACCGCGATACGCAAAGATGCCGCGTCCTTGCGCGCCTGGCTTAGCGCCATCCCTCCTTCGATGCTGGCCAGCAGCGCCGTGGCCAGCACGGCGGAGGGGGCGTCCGCGCGCAGTTCCCCCCGCTCGCGCATCCGTTCCAGTGCGTCGGCGAACAGCTGCTCCCAGGCATCGAACGCGGCGGCGGCCCGCTGCCGTGCGTCCTCGTTGCGCTCGGCCACCTCGGCCGCCAGCGACCCGATCGGGCATCCCGGCAGCCCCATCTGCTCATACTCGTCGGCGAACCCTGCCAGCGCCTGCTCAAGCTCCGCCAGCGACGCCACCGCGCCCAGCGCCTGGGTCAGCCCGGCCAGCACCTGCGCGCAGCGCAGTCCCACCGCTGCTGCCACCAGCTCGTCGCGGCCGCGGAAATAGTGGTACAGCTGGCTCTTGCCAGCCCTGGCGGCGGCCAGTACCTCATCCAGGCTCGTGGCCGCCACCCCTCGCTCGGCGAATAGTTCGGCTGCGCGTTCCACGATCCGCTCGCGGCTGGCGCGCCCGCGCCCGGTCTTCGGCTCGCCCGACATGCGCCCATGCTAGCTGCGGACTGTACTAGCCAGTCCAGCTGTGGTCGCGGTCAGCTACAGGACCTGCGCCGCGAGCGCGCCCGCCGCCTTGGCAACGATCTCGAACTAAGTGAGTGAACTCACTTGACAACGAGCGCTCGTGCGGCGTGATACTGAGTCAGGTAACTAACTCAGTCGCGAAAGGTGCTTGCGGGTATGACGTCAGTCCAAGGGCAGGTCTTGCCAGCCACCGGCGCACGGCTGGTTCTCCGGTCGAGGCTCGGTGCGCTCACCTTGATGCTGCTTTGCGCCGTGCAGTTCCTCGACATCGCCGACTCGGCGATCGTCAATGTCGCCCTGCCATCCATCCAGCACAGCCTGGGCTTCTCGCAGCAGAACCTGCAGTGGGTGGCCAGCGGCTACATCCTCACCTACGGAGGCTTCCTCCTGCTCGGCGGCCGCCTCGGCGACCTGCTGGGGCGCCGCCGCATGCTGCTTACCGGCCTGGCGGTTTTCACCGCGGCGTCACTGACCGCAGGGCTGGCCACCAGCGCGGGACTTCTCGTCGCTGCCCGGCTTGTTCAGGGGATCGGCGCCGCGCTCATGGCCCCGGCGGCGCTATCAGAGCTCACTACCAGCTTCCGCGAAGGCAAGGACCGCAATACAGCGCTCGGGGCCTGGGGAGCCATCAGCGGGATGGCCGCGGCAGCCGGGGTCTTCCTCGGCGGAGTGCTCTCGCAGGGACCAGGCTGGCGATGGGTCTTCTTTGTCAACCCGCCGATCTGCGTCGCGGTGGCTGCCGGGGCGCTCGCGCTGCTCGCGAAAGACCGCGGTGCCAGGACCAAGGGAACGTCCTTTGACTCCCAGGGTGCGGTGCTCGTGACCGGGGGCATGCTGTTGCTGGTGTACAGCCTCGTGCGGGCACCGATTGTCGGCTGGGGATCATTCCAGACCGTCCTCACCTTGATCGGATCCGCCGGCCTGCTCATCGCGTTCGCACGCAATGAGCTTCGAAGCCGCGACCCGCTGGTTCCCTTCGCCATCCTCCGGGTGAAGGGATTGGTAGCGGCGGACCTGACCCAGCTGATCGCCTTTGCCGGGTTCTTCTCAATGTTCTTCTACGCCACGCTCTACATGCAGGAGGTCCTCCATTACTCGCCCATCAAGGCGGGAGCCGCCTACCTCCCGATCACCGCAGGGTTTGCTGTTGCGGGAGGCCTGGCCTCACAACTGGTCACGCGCATCGGCACCCGCCCGGTGGTTGTAGCCGGCTGCCTGATCGCGGCAGCCGGGATCTATTACGTCTCCAAAGTCCCACTGCACGGTTCGTACGTGACCGATCTGCTTCCGGGATTCCTGGTGATGTCGCTCGGAGCGGGGTCGGTATTCGTCTCGGTCGCCGCCGCCGCCAACGCCGGCGTGCCATCCGACAAGGCGGGCCTGGCGGCAGGGTTGCTGAACTCGTCCCAGCAGATCGGCAGCGCGCTCGGCCTCGCCATCCTGTCTGCTGTTGCGATCAGCCGTACCGACCACCTGATCGCCGCTCATGTTTCACCCCTGGTGGCCGCAGATGCCGGCTACCACCGGGCCCTGCTCGTCGGCGGGATCTTGATGGCGGTCGCAGCCGTGCTCGCCCTTCGTATCGGCAACACCCGGAAGGCAGCCCCTCTGGTCATGGTCAACGCGGAAGAGCACGCCGAGCCGGGCGGCCGCGCGCCTGTGAAGGGAGACCACCCGGCGCAGCAGCATCTGTATCCTGACAAGTGAGATGACTGACTCAACCTCAGGCCAGGCGACCGCCATCGAGCAGCGGCCGGGAAAACGAGAGCGGCTGGTAGTCGCGGCAACCCAGCTCCTGCACCAACAAGGCGTCGAACGGACCACACTCGCCGACATCGCCACGGCTGCGGATGTCCCCACCGGCAACGTCTACTACTACTTCAAGACCAAAGACGAAGTCATCGCGGCAGTCATCGAGGCCCACGTACAGCAGATCAAGACGACCCTCGCGTCCATCGACACTCATCACCGATCCCCAAAGAGCCGATTGAAGGCCTTTGTGCAGGAGTTCACCGCCCAAAGCGAGATAGTCGCACAGCATGGCTGCCCCCTGGGCAGTCTCTGCTCCGAGCTCGGCAAGCGCGTCAAGCCGCCGGGCTTCGCTGCAGCTGAACTGATGCGCCTCCCGGTCGAATGGGCTGAGGAGCAGTTCCGATCAATGGGCCGGCGTGACGCACACGATCTTGCCCTCGATCTGCTGGCCGCCTACGAAGGCAGCGCGCTGCTGGCCAACACCATGCGTGATCCCAGCGTCCTATCCAGGGCAGGACGGCGCCTTAACCACTGGATCGACACCCTGTAACCCCGCCGCCGGGCCGGCCGCGCAGCACCCGGGCCCATCGACCAAGGACGACGGCCATACAACGGTATGTCGTCGGCTTCCTTCCATACCGCGAGCATGTCAGGCCAGGTGGTGTGCTGTGGGGAGGTCTTGAAGGCGAATCGCATGCCGTCAATCCTTTCAAGAGCCGTCATCCCGGGCATGGCCCGCACCGCCACGGGCTAGTGGCGGCGCGGCCGGTCATGCCGATGGCCTGTGGAAGTAGTGGCCCTTGTCGAGGTCATCGATGAGCCCGGGCTGGACCGGCTGCCAGCCCAGTAGCTCGCGGGTCAGCGCGCTTGAGGCCGGGGAGTCGATCGCGAGGAACGGGGCCAGCCAGCCGAAGTGCCCGGCCGCGTCCTCGGGAGCGATGGCGGCCACCGGCACGTTCAGGTGGCGGCCGATCACCTCGGCGATGGCGCGGATCGGCACGCCCTCGTCGGCGACCGCGTGCAGCGCAGAGCCCGCCGGGGCCTGCTCCAGCGCCAGGCGGAACAGGTGCGCGGCGTCGAACCGGTGCACCGCGGGCCAGCGGCTGGCCCCGTCGCCGATGTAGCCGGACATGCTCTTGTCACGGGCGATGCCGGCCAGGGTGGCCATGAAGCCGTTGTCTCCCTCACCATGCACCGTCGGAGGGAGCCGCAGAACCGACGATCGGACGTCGCGGGAGGCGAGGGAAAGCGTCAGCTGCGCGGTCTCCAGCCGGGTCTGTGGGCCGCCGCCCACGTGCGCCGTTCCGGAGTCCGGGCTCCGCCCGTCCCGTTCGGTCGCCACCCGCCCGGGCGCGAGCCCGAGTACCCCCGAGGCGATCACGAACGGACGGCCGGAGCCCGCAAGTGCCTCGCCGAATGTCTCGACGGCGCGGCGGTCGGCATCGGCAGCGCCCTGGAAGTCCCCCGTGAAAGCGATGTCGTGCTTGAACGCGAGGTGGATCACGCCATCCGAGGCGGCAGCCGCGGTCCGCAGGCTGTCCAGATCATCGAGAGTGCCGCGATGCACCTGCGCCCCGGCCGCGGTGAGGGCGGTGGCCGAGGCGTCCGAGCGTGCCAGCCCGGTGACCTGATGGCCCGCGCCGATGAGCTCGGGAACGACGGCGGAGCCGATCCAGCCGGACGCCCCGGTGACGAAGACATGCATGAGAAACCTCCTGGTAGCCGGCTCTCCTCGGCACGAAGCCTGCGCGGAGCCGATGTCAGTGACTGTCATCAGCATACTGCCTTATGTCAGTAACTGTCATCAACTATGATCGGAGGCATGGGCCGATGGGAGCCGAACGCGCGCGGCCGCCTGGAGCAGGCGGCCCTTGAGCTGTACATCGAGCGCGGGTTCGAGCAGACCACGGTGGCCGAGATCGCCGAGCGGGCGGGGCTCACCGAGCGGACGTTCTTCCGGCACTTCGCCGACAAGCGTGAGGTCCTGTTCGCAGGCGCGGGCACGCTGCGGGAGTTCCTGGTCAGCGCCGTCACCGGCGCGCCGGAGTCCGCGGCGCCGATCGAGGCGGTCGCCGCGGCGCTGGAAGCCGCCGGTGCCCTGCTCCAGGAGCGCCGCGAATACTCCCTGCAGCGTCAGGCGGTCATTGCCGCCAACGCGGGCCTTCAGGAGCGTGAGCTGATCAAGCTCGCATCGCTCGCCTCGGCGCTGGCCGAGGCGTTGCGCCAGCGCGGCGTCACCGAACCGGCCGCGAGCCTGACCGCCGAGGCGGGGATCGCTGTCTTCAAGATCGCGTTCGAACGCTGGACCGACGGGGCCGGCCAGCAAGAGCTGCCGCAAGTCATCAGGGAATCGCTCGACGAGCTGAAGGCCGTCACCACAGGTAAGTGATCAGCCGACGGATCTGCGGCAGGTGGTCCAGCCACGCGTGCCGCCGGGCCGCCGGATCCCAGAGGTGATGGTGCGCGCCGACGATCATGGCCGGTCGACCGCCGCCGGTGTCAGGCCCTCGGCGGCCAGTTCACCGAACAACTCCTCCGGCACGGCCGCCGCCAGGTAGCCCACGTCCTCGCTGACCTCCGCCGCGGTGCGCGCCCCGACCACGACGGCGGTGACGGCCGGATGGCGGAGCACGAACCGGATGGCGGCGGCACCGATCGGCACACCATGACGCGCGCACACGGCGCGGATGCGCTGCGCCCGGTCCAGCACGCCGGCCGGCGCGGGCGCGTAGTCATACGTCGCACCGGGGCGCGGGTCGGCGAGTATCCCGCTGTTGAAGACGCCCGCGGCGAGCACCGCGACGCCGCGCCGCTGGCAGGCGGGGAACAAGCTGTCCGCGGCGGCAGTGTCGAGCAGCGAGTAGCGCCCGGCCACCAGCACGCAGTCCAGGTCGGCGCGCTCGACGAACCACTCAAGCAGCGGCGCCTGGTTCATGCCGACGCCGACCGCCCGGATCGTTCCCTCCGCGCGGAGCCGGTCCAGGGCCACGTAGGCGCCGTCCAGTGCCTCCTCCGCGTGGTCGTCCGGATCGTGGATGAGCGCGATGTCAATGTGGTCGGTGCCCAGCCGCCGCATGCTGTCCTCCACCGTGGCGAGAACGCCGTCGCGGCTGTAGTCACGCACGCGGGCCAGCTTGGGCGTGCCGTAGAAGCCGTCCGCGCCCTCGACGTCGCCGGCCGCGGGCACCAGCCGGCGGCCGACCTTGGTGGACAAGACGAACCCTTTGCGGCCGGCCAGAAACATGCCAATACGCTGCTCGGACAGCCCTACCCCGTAGTGTGGCGCGGTGTCGAAGGCCCTGATGCCCGCCGTCCAGGCCGCCGCCAGGGCCGCGGCCGCCTGATCCGCACTGACCGGCGCGTACAGGCCGCCGATCGGGCCGCCGCCAAAGACCATCTCGGAGACCAGCAGACCGGTCCTGCCGAGGGGGATCTGGCGCATGTTCATGCCAGCTGACTGGTTGCCCGCCACGCGGCCCCCACAGGGTAGGAGAACTCCACCAGCGATTCTGGCCGTATCCCGGCGGAGGCGCCAGGGATCTGCGGATCACCGGCATGCGTCGAGGAGGGCGATCGTGGCCTCCGGGCTCTCGACATGGGCGTTGTGACCCAGGCCGGGGAGTGTGACCGCCCCGCGGCCGAACTGGGCTAGCTGCTCATCGGTGTTCATCGGATCGCGCTCGCCGCGGGCAAGGGTCACCGGGGCCTGCGATCGTGCTACCAATTGCGCCATATCAGGCGCCCCGACCGCGAAGGCACCCGGATCCATGGCCAGCCGCCATCGCCCGTCCTGCTCACACAGGCCTGCCGCCACGGCCGGGTCACCGGCGGGCAGCAGGCCGGCCAGGCCGGACACCCGCAGGTAGCGGGCGGCAGCTTCGTCACGCGAGGCGAACAAGGCCAGCGGCCGGTGAGCCAGGGCCTGGGCCCGCTCCAGATCCGCATCGGTCCAAGCGACCTTGATCCCCAGGCCGATGACCGCGTCCACGGGTACGGGGAACCTGCCGCTGGCCAGGGCCAGGCCGACGACCCCGCCCAGCGAATGCCCGAGCACGACGGTACGGGTGCCCGGCTGAATGAGGCCCGCGACCGCGGCAGCAAACCCGTCGAAGGTATACGCAGCCAGCGGCGGCGAACCACCATGACCGGGCAGGTCCGGCGCCAGCCAGCGCCCCGGCCACCGGCGGGCGAGCAAGGGCTGCCAGCCACGCCAGACGTCACCCGTCGCGCCAAGCCCGTGCAACAGCACCAGAAGCGGCTCCCCGCTGCCGCCTTCGTGAACCCGCAGACCTGTCCCCATGGCCGCAGTCTGCCATCGGGACCCGTGAGCCGGGACCCGTGAGCCGGGACCCGTGAGCCGGGACCCCTGAGCCGTGACCGCCCACGCGGGCACCTGGGTACGGTCCGTGACAAGGAGAGGTCGCTCGGCCCGGGAGGACGCCGAGGACGTCTGCGATGGTTAAGGCCGTCGAAGGCAGGAACTATGGCAGCGAGGGCCGGCGTAGCGCTGCGAAGTCCGTCGAGGTATTCATGGGGCGCCAAATGACAACGGCATGGTCTGCCCGGCCTGATACTGAGGTCGTCTTTGATCCCGCCACCTACGTCGACGGAGTGCCGTTCGAGGCGCTGGCCCGGCTGCGAAACGCGGCCCCCGTCGCATGGGTGGCCGAGATTCCCGTCCTCGGCTGGCCCGAGGGCTCAGGGTTCTGGCTGGTGCTGCGGCACACAGATGTCGAATCGGTGCTGGCCAGGCCGCAGTTGTTCTCTTCCGCACGGGGCGCCACGCAGATACGTGACCCGGCGACGCCGCAGGCGCTCGGCTATGTCCGGCAGATGATGCTCAACATGGACCCGCCAGATCACTCCCGGCTGCGGCGGCTGCTGACCCGGTCGTTCACGCGGCGGGCGGTCTCCCAGCTTGAGCACCGCATCCGGGGTCATGCCCGGGCCGTCTGCGCCCGGGTG
>DASXKD010000569.1:0-11311 GCA_036497045.1 Streptosporangiaceae bacterium
GGCGTCGGTCCTTGGCGTGCACGCCTGGCAGCTGGCGCTGTTCCCACCGCAGGCGGCGCAGGAGGTCTGGGGCGCCGACCGGGCCGCGAGGATGTCGTCCTCCTACGCGCCGACCGGCAAGGCACATGCCGTGCCCGGCGGACACCAGCTGACCGGGCGGTGGAGCTTCTCCTCCGGTTGCGACCACGCCCGCTGGGTACTGCTCGGCGCGATCGTCACCGACAGCGAGAGCAACCCGGTCGACTTCCGCACGTTCCTGCTGCCCGCCAGCGACTACGAGATCGACGACGTCTGGGACACCGTCGGGCTGCGCGGCACCGGGAGCAACGACATCGTCGTGGCCGATGCCTTCGTGCCGGAGCACCGGTCGCTCAGCTTCACCGACGTGTCCCGCTGCGCCTGCCCGGGGCACGAGGTCAACAAGGCACCGCTGTACCGGCTGCCGTACGGATCGCTGTTCTCCTACGCGATCACCATGCCGATCATCGGCATGGCCACCGGCGCCTACGACGCGCACGTGGCCTACCAGCGCGACCGGGTGCGCGCCTCCTACGTGGGCCAGAAGGCGGCCGAGGACCCGCACGGGCAGGTGCGGGTGGCGCGGGCCGCGGCCGACCTGGACGCGGCCTGGCTGGCAGCCAGCCACAACATGACCGAGCTGATGGAGTACGCCCGGGCGGGGCAGAAGATCCCGCTGCCGCTGCGGCTGCGGGTCCGGCGCGACCAGGTGCTCGGCACCGGCCAGGCGATCGGCGCGGTGGATCTGCTGTTCGAGAACTCCGGGGGGCGGGCCCTGAAGACCGGCACCCCGATCCAGCGGTTCTGGCGGGACGCGCATGCGGGCCGGGTGCACGCCATCAACGACCCGGAGCGGGCGCTGTCGGCGTTCGGCCGCGGGCAGTTCGGCCTGGACGTGCCGCCCGACGCCATGGTCTGACGCGGCCATCGGGCGGATGCTTGGGACCGGAAGGGCGACGCTGATCACCCGACGCGCTGTTGCAAAACGCGGCGCCGCAAGGGGAGGCCGATGATTACCGTACCCGCGCAGTTCGCCGCGACCAGCCGCTTCGCCCAGGCGGGGGATCTGCGGCTGCATTACCACGAGGCCGGCCCGGCGGACGGCGGCGCGGCACCAGGGCTGCCGGTGGTGATGCTGCACGGCGGCGGGCCAGGCGCGTCCGCATGGAGCAACTTCGGCCGCAACCTCGGGGTTTTCGCGGGCCGGTTCCGCACGTTCATGGTCGACCAGCCGGGGTTCGGCCGCTCCGACAAGCCGCCGGTGACCGGCCAGTACTTCACGTTCGCCGCCGGTGCGCTGGCCGGGCTGCTCGACGAACTCGGCATCGACAAGGTGCACCTGGTCGGCAACTCGCTCGGCGGCGGCACCGCGGTCCGGTTCGCGCTGCGGTATCCGGAGCGGGCCGGGCGGCTGGTGCTGATGGGCCCGGGCGGCCTGAGCCTCAACGTGTTCGCACCGGACCCGACCGAGGGCGTCAAACGGCTGATGGAGTTCGCCGCGCCGCCCGGCCCGAGCAAGGAGAAGCTCGCCGCGTTCCTGCGCACGCTGGTGTTCGACCAGCGGCTGATCACCGACGAACTGGTGGCGGAGCGGTTCGCGGCGGCCAGCGAGCCCGCGGCCCTGGCGGCGGCGGCCTCGATGGGCGCCTCGTTCTTCGACCCCGCCACCGCCGAGGAAGGGCTGCTGTGGCGGGAGGCCTACCGGCTGCGCAACCAGGTGCTGCTGATCTGGGGCCGTGAGGACCGGGTGAACCCGCTCGACGGCGCGCTGGTGGCGCTCAAGCTCATCCGCCGCGCCAGGCTGCACGTGTTCGGCGGCTGCGGGCACTGGGCCCACCTGGAGAAGTTCGACGAGTTCAACCAGCTCGTGATGAGCTTCCTCGAAAGGGGCAGTGGCCAGTGAACCGGATCGCCTCGCTGGGGTACCTGCGGATCGAATCGTCCGACGTCGCGGCGTGGCGCGAGTTCGGCGTCAGGGTGCTCGGCATGGTCGAGGGCCGCGGGCCCGCCCCCGGCGCGGTGTACCTGCGGATGGACGAGTTCCCCGCCCGGCTGGTGATCGTGCCGGGTGAGGCGGACCGGCTGCTCGCCTCCGGCTGGGAGGTGGCCGGCACCGGCGCGCTCGACGAGGTGACGGCGGCACTGCGCGACGCCGGTGTCGCGGCCAAGGACGGGACCGACGCCGAACTCGCCGACCGCCGGGTGGCACGGTTGCTGCGTTTCGACGACCCGGCGGGCAACTCCCTTGAGGTTTTCTGCGGTGCCGCGCTCGAGCACCGGCCAGCGGTCAGCCCCTACGGGAACCGGTTCGTCACCGGCGACCTGGGGCTCGGTCACGTCGTGCTGCCGGTGTCCAAGGAGGAGCCAGCGCTCCGCTTCTACACCGAGGTCCTCGGCTTCCGGTTGCGGGACTCGATCCGGATGGCGCCTGAACTGTTCGGCCGCCCGCCGGGGCCGCCGCTGTGGATGCGGTTCCTCGGCTGCAACCCGCGGCACCACTCGCTCGCGCTGGCCCCGTTCCCCGCGCCGGCCGGGATCGTGCACCTGATGATCGAGGTGGCCGCGCTCGACGATGTGGGCCGTGCGCTGGACCGGTGTGCCCGCCGCCGGGCCCCGGTCAGCGCCACCCTCGGGCGGCACGCGAACGACCTGATGGTGTCGTTCTATGTGCGGACGCCGGGCGGGTTCGATATCGAATACGGCACCGGCGGCCGGATCGTGGACGACCGTACATGGGTGGTCAGGGAAACCACCGCGATCAGCCTCTGGGGCCACCGCTTCGGCGGCCCGGACGGCGACGCCCCGGGCGCGCCATGATGAACCTCGGCCGCGCGGACCCGGTAGTTCAGGTGCCCGGGGCCGCCCTGGCCGTGGGCTCTGCCCGCGGCGCGCCCGGTCCGGAACCGGCGCGGTTCCGCCAGGTGCTCGGGCACTTCTGCACCGGCGTCACCGTCATCACGACCGTCGACTCCGCCGGGCGCCCGGCGGGTTTCGCCTGCCAGTCGTTCGGTGCCTTGTCGCTGGACCCGCCGCTGGTGCTGTTCTGCCCGAGCCGTACCTCGGCGACCTGGCCCCGGATCGCCCGGGCGGGGCACTTCTGCGCGAACGTCCTCACCGCGGGCCAGCGGGACCTGGCCAGGGTCTTCGGCACGGCGGGGGCCGACAAGTTCGCCGGGGTCACCTGGTCGCCGTCCGCGTCGGGGGCGCCGGTACTCGCGGGCGTGCTGACCTGGGTGGGCTGCGAGGTCGAGGTCGTGCACGAGGCCGGGGATCACCACGTGGTGCTCGGCCGGGTCACCGAGCTGGGCCCGGTCGGCACGCAGGCACCGTTGTTGTTCTACCGCGGCCGCTACGGCGTGACGGCCGCCGCGCCGGCCGACAGCCCGCCCGAGGTTGTCGACACCCTGCTCGCCTGGCCCCGGCACGCCGACTGGATCTAGCGTTGCCTTGATGGCCTTCACCGTGCCCGAGTACCTGGCCGGGACGGCACGCTGCGATCGCGGCGTCCGGGACTGGATCGCCGGCCTGCCAGCGATCGTGGCTGCCCTCGCGGGCCGGTGGTCGCTGCGCGTGGGCGAGCCGTTCCAGCCGGGCGGGCAATGCTCATGGACGGCGCCGGTGACCGACCCGGCAGGCGCCAGCCTGGTGCTCAAGGTGGGGTTCCGGTTCCCCGGCGGTGACGAGCGGGACGAGGCGGCCGGGCTGCGGCTGTGGAACGGGAACGGGGCCGTCCGGCTGCACGCCGCCCACGAGAGCGACTCCGCGTACGCACTGCTGATCGAGCGATGCCTGCCCGGCACCCCGCTGGGCCAGGCGCTGCCCGAGCCCGAGCAGGACCAGGTCGTCACCGGCCTGCTGCGCCAGTTGTGGGCGCAGCCGCACACCGCGTACCCGTTCCGCCCGCTCGCGCAGGTTCACCCTGGGGGAGATCGGTGACCTGCTGGGATCCGGGGACGGCCGGCGCGCCGGCGACATCACCCGGGCCGCCGAGGCGAAGCTCGCGGCGATCAGCGAGCAGATCAGGGAGCTTGCCCAGCTTCAGTGTCGGCTACGGCAGCTGGTGCGGGTCTGCGCGCACGGTGACAGCGACGATTGCGCGGCCCTGCACCTGGGGAACCCGGCGCTGCTTGAGGACAGTCAGGATCCCTTTTCCGGGACCTTCATGGAAGGAGCCGCACGGTGAGCGCCAAGATCGTGACCGACGAGACCTTCGAGGCCGACGTGCTCAGCGGACCCCGGCCGGTCATCGTGGAGTACTGGGCGCAGTGGTGCGGCCCGTGCCGGATGGTCGGCCCGGTGCTCGAAGCGATCGCGGAAGAGCACACCGGCGAGGTTGACGTGGTGAGACTCAACGTCGACGAAAATCCCAAGACGGCACAGCGCTACGGCATCCTGCACATCCCGACCATGGGCCTGTTCCGTGGCGGCGAGATGGTCAAGCAGGTGATCGGCGCCAGGTCCAAGTCCGCGCTGCTGCGCGAGTTCGCCGAGTTCTTCTAGCCCGCGCCTGCGCTCAGGATGTCTTGCGGTCCAGGCGCTGCAGGAGGTCGTGGGCGGCGAGTTCGATCTCCTTGTGCCGCCACTCGGCGGCCCGGTACTGACAGGCGATGATGCCCATCCGGTGCAGCCGCCGGAAGTCGCCGTAGACGAACGCGTACCTGGCCTTGGCGTGATCGCTGGCACCGTCGGTGAGCCCGAGATGCCAGCGGGCGTATTCCTCCCAGGAGTGCGACTTCAGGAAGGAGTTCTGCTGCTCCACGCGAGGCTGGACCTTGCCCCAGTCACTGTCGAGCACATATTGCCCGGCGTCGATGAGATGCCGTGCCCACGCCACGCCGTCTGGGTTCACCGAGTACGAAGCCACTGGGCCATCCTGCCCGGGTACCGGGCGAATACGCCTGGGCCGCAAACCCGGTTCGCCGAGGCGCGTGCCCGGTGAACGGCGCAAACCATCTCAGGGCATGGACGGCGCTAGCCGTCGATGAGCGCCGCGGCGATCCTGGCGACGTGTTCCTCCGGCCGGCCGAACAACTGGCCAGCGCCGTGCGCGCGCTTGAAGTAGCGGTGCGCGTCGTGCTCCCAGGTGATGCCGATGGCCCCGTGCATCTGGATCATCTGTCCCGCGGCCCGGGTCAGCGCCTGCGAGCAGTGCGCCTTCGCGGCCGCCGCGAGCATCCCGAGCCTGGCTGGGTCAGCGCCTGGGTCCGCTCCGGCATCGGCGGCGGCGATCGCCGCGGCGTAGCACAGCGACCGCGCCGACTCCACCAGCACGTGCAGGTCGGCCATCCGGTGCTGGAGTGCCTGGAAGCTGCCGATGGGCCGGCCGAACTGCACCCGGGCCTTCGTGTAGGCGACTGTCAGCTCCAGCGCCCGCTGCGCCGCGCCCGACTGCTCGGCAGCCAGCGCGATGCAGGCGAGGTCCCTGGCTCTGGCCAGCGCTCGGGTGCCCGCGCCGGGGCCGGCGCACCGCCCCGGTGCCCCGTCTAGCGCGACGACGGCCAGCCGCCGGGTGGTGTCCATGGTCGTCACCGCCCACCGGTCGACGGCAGGGTGCCCTGGGTCAACCTCGAACAGGCCGACGCCGTCCGGCGCCCGGGCCGCGGCCAGCAGAACGCCAGCGGTGTCGCCGTCGAGCACGTGGTGCGCCTCGCCGCTCAGCACCCAGGCGTGACCAGATCCGGCGGCCGGGCGCGCGGCGAATACGGGCTCGCCGGGATCCCAGCGGCCGGCCTGGGGCGCCCAGGCCAGGGCCGCGACCGTCTCGCCGCTGGCGATGGCGGGCAGCAGGCGCCGGCCCGCCTCGTCGTCGCCGGAGGCCAGCAGGGCCTGCCCGGCCAGCACCGCAGAGCCGAGCATCGGCGAGGGCACCAGGCCCCGGCCGAGTTCTTCCATCACGAGGCAGGTCTCCACCGGCCCGGCGCCCGCGCCGCCGTAGCGCTCAGGGATGGCCAGCCCGGCGACGCCGATCTCGCCGCACAGCCGCTGCCACAGCGACACGTCGTACCCGGGCCCGCCGTCAGGACCAGGGTCCCCGGCCGGGCCCGGCCCGGCGGGATCCGGGCGCCCGTGCCGCGCCAGCAACCCGCGGACCGCGTCGCGCAGGTCCCGCTGCTCGGTGGTCAGCTCCACGCCGGCTCCCCGGCAGCGGCCTGTCCGGCGGTGGCCTGCCCGGCGGCGGCCTGCCCGTCTGCCGGCACCGAGATCGCGGCCATCACCCTGGCCCGGTGCTCGGCCTGGCTGCCCCACGCCCCGGCCAGCGCGCGCACCTTCAGCAGCCACAGGTGCAGGTCGAGTTCCTCGGTGTAGCCGATCGCGCCGTGCACCTGGAGCGCTGCCCGGGCGGCACGGCGGGCCGCATCGGTGCAGGCCACCTTCGCCGCCGACACGTCCCTGACCGCATGGCAGCTGCCGGTGTCCAGTGCGCCTGCCGCGGCGTCCAGCAGCGGCCCGGCGAACTCCAGGCCGATCGCCACGTCGGCGAGCTGGTGCTTGACCGCCTGGAACGCCCCGATCGGCCGGCCGAACTGGGTCCGCTGCCCGGCATGCCGGAGGCTGGCCTCCAGCAGGGCACGGCCCGCGCCGAGCAGTTGCGCGGCACAGGCCAGCGCGCCCGCATCGAGCGCCCGGGCTACCGCGCCGGCCACCGCGGGGCCGCGGGCCAGCACCTGGCCGCCGGTCACCTGCGAAAGCGACCGGCCCGGGTCCACCGACCGGTACCGGGCACCCGCGTCGGCGAGCCGCACCGTGTCACCCGCGGCGAGCAGGACCAGCCCGGCGGCGCCGGTGTCCACCGCCCACGGCAGCCATGGCGGCATGGCCGCCGTGGCGATCAGTTCTCCGGCCGCCAGCCCGGTGAGCCACGGGACGGGCCAGGCTCCGTTGGCCAGATCCCCGGCCACGGCGTCCTCGGGCAGCGCGGCGAGCAGCACCGGAACGGCGGCGACCGACTCGGCCACCGGGCCGGGCACCGCGTGATGCCCGAGTTCCTCGCAGGCGACCACGACATCGGCGAAGCTGGCGCCGAGACCGCCGCCGGGCTCGGGCACCGCCAGCGCGGTGACGCCCAGGGCGGCGAGAGTGCGCCACACGGCCAGCCCCGCGGCACGGTCACCTGCGGCCCAGTTCCGGGCAGCGGCAGGCACATCGGCATCAGCGAGCATGTCGTGCAACGACGCGGCGAACTGGGCCCGCTCGCCCGACCGGCCGGGGGTCATCGGGGCAGCCCCAGCAGGCGCTCGGCGATCACCGTGCGCTGGATCTCGTTCGTGCCCGCGTAGATCGGGCCGGCCAGGGAGAACAGGTAGCCGTCCAGCCAGCGCCCGGCCAGCCCCGGATCCCCGTCCCGTTCCGGATCCCCCGCCGGCCCCGGGTCCCCTTCCGGCGCGCAGGAGGCCAGCTCGGCCTGGGGCCCGAGCAGGTCAAGCGCGGTTTCGTGCAGGGCGACGTCCAGCTCCGACCAGAACACCTTGCCAAGGCTGGATTCCGCGCCCAGGCTGCCGCCCGCGGCCAGCCTGGCGGCGGCCGCGTGGGTGTGCAGCCGGTAGGCCTGAGCGCCGATCCACGCGTCCACCACCCGGTCCCGCAGCGCGGTGCCGGCCGGGTCGCCGGCCTGGCGCCACAGGTCCACCAGGCGGGCGGCTGCCGCGCTGAACCGTCCTGGGCTGCGCAGCGACATGCCCCTTTCGTGGCTGGCCGTGCTCATCGCGACCCGCCAGCCGTCGCCGGGCTTGCCGATCACGTCGGTGGCGGGCACGAACACCTGGTCAAGGAAGATCTCCGCGAACCCGGTCCGGCCGCCGAGCTGGCGGATCGGCCGGACTGTGACCCCCTCGGCGCGCAGGTCGAACATCAGGTACGTCAGGCCACGGTGGCGCTGCGCCCCCGGTTCGGAGCGGAACAGGCCGAACGCCTTGTCCGCATACGCCGCGCGGGAACTCCACGTCTTCGTCCCCGACAGCAGCCACCCACCGTCGGCCGCGGTGGCGGTGGCCCGGATCGAGGCCAGGTCGCTGCCCGCGTCAGGCTCCGACCAGGCCTGCGCCCACACCTCGTCCGCGGTCGCCATCGGCGGCAGCACCCGGTCCAGCTGCTCCGCGGTGCCATGCGCGAACAGGGTCGGCGCCAGCAGGAAAAGCCCGTTCTGGCCGACCCGGACGGGCGCGGCGGCGGCGTAGTACTCCTCTTCGAAGACCAGCCAGTCAAGCAGCGGCGCGTCCCGGCCGCCGTAGGCGACCGGCCAGGAAACCACCGACAGCCGCGCCGCGGCCAGTGCGTGCTCCCACTCCCGGTGCGCGGCGAACCCCTCGGCGGTGTCCACCGACGGCAGCGGCCGCGCGGGCACATGCGCCCGCAGCCAGTCCCGCACCTCGGCCCGGAACTGGCCAGCCGGTTCGCCCGGTTCGCCCGGGCGCAGGCTCACCCGCCCGCCTGTTTCGCCGCGCTGTTCTTCATGCCGTGCGCGTCCAGCCCGGCCAGCGAGTCACCTGAGGTCTCCGCGTTGTGCGCGTGCGCCAGGTGGTGCAGGCCGAACACCGAATCCATGCCCGGCCGCATGCCCATCAGGTCCTCGCACTGGTTCACCGCGCGCTTGGCCAGGGCCAGCCCAAACGGCGGCATCGCGGCGATCTGCTCCGCCAGGCCGAAGGTCTCCGCCGTCAGTGCGGCACGGGGCACCACCCGGTTCACCATGCCCAGCTCGTAGGCACGCTGTGCGCCGAACCGTGCCCCGGTGAACAGTGCCTCCTTGGCGAAGCGAGGCCCGAGCATCCACGGGTGCGCGAAGTACTCCACGCCAGGGATCCCCATCCGCACCACCGGGTCGGCGAAGAACGCGTCGTCGGAGGCCACGATCAGGTCGCAGGACCAGGCGAGCATCAGCCCGCCGGCGATGCAGGCACCCTGGACCATCGCGATGGCGGGCTTGGGCATCTCCCGCCAGCGCCGGCACATGCCCAGGTAGACCTCCATCTCCCTGGCGTACCTGGTGTCGGCGCCCTCGCGGCCCACGTGGTCCCACCACAGCACCGCCTGGCGGTCGAAGGACACATCCACGTCGCGGCCCGGCGTGCCGATATCGTGCCCGGCGCAGAAGTGCTCGCCCTCGCCGGCCAGCACGATGACGGCTACCTCAGGCGAGTTCACCGCGCGGGCGAACGCCGCGTCCAGGGCGTAGGTCATCGCCGAGTTCTGCGCGTTGCGGTACCGCGGCCGATTCAGCGTCACCACGGCGACCGGCCCGCGTTCGGTATAGAGAACCGGCCCCTCGCCGTCGGCGGCATGCTCGGTCAAGATTCCTCCCGCAGTACTCGCTTGAGCGGCTTTCCGGCCGGGGTACGGGGCAGGTCGTCGCGGAACACCACCTGGCGGGGCACCTTGTAACCCGCCAGCCGCTCCCGGCAGAACGCCAGCACGACCGGCTCGTCCAGGGCGTGGCCGGGCCGGGTGAGCACGTACGCCTTGCCGACCTCGCCGAGCCGGTCGTCGGGCACCCCGATGACCACCGACTCCGCGACGCCGTCCAGCCGGGCCAGCACCTGCTCCACCTCGGCCGGGTAGACGTTGAAGCCGCCGCAGATGTACATGTCCTTGAGCCTGTCGGTGATCGTCAGATATCCGTCGGCGTCCAGGCGCCCGATGTCTCCGGTGTGCAGCCAGCCGCCGGCGTCGATGGCGGCACGGGTTGCCGCCGGGTCGCCGGCATAACCGAGCATCAGGTTCGGCCCGCGCAGCAGGACCTCGCCCGGGTCGCCTGGCTTGGCCTCGTCGGCGTCCGGCCCGGCGATCCGCACCTCGAAGTCCGCCGCGGCCCGCCCCGAGGTGGCCGCCACGGTCTGCGGGTCGTCACCAGGGCGGCACATCGCCGCCACCACCGCCTCGGTCAGCCCGTAGGCGGTGAGCACCGACTCGAAGGTCAGCTCGCGGCGCATCCGCTCGATCAGCGCGACCGGCACGGTGGCCGCCCCGGTGACCGCGAGCCGCAGGCTGGACAGATCGTGGGCGTCCCGGTCGGGGTGATCGAGGATCGTCTGGTAGATCGTGGGGGGCCCGGGCAGCACGGTGATCCGCTCGGACGCGACCAGCGACATGGCCCGCCCCGCGTCGTACACCAGTTGCGGCACCAACGTCGCGCCGCTGACCAGGCACGCCAGGATGCCCGCCTTGTACCCGAAGCTGTGGAAGAACGGGTTGACCACCAGGTAGCGGTCCGTGCTGGTGAGCCCGGCGCACTCGGCCCACGCCCGGGCCACGGCCAGCGACTGCCGGTGCGCGGTCATCGCGCCCTTGCTCCGCCCGGTGGTGCCCGAGGTGAACAGGATGTCGCTCACGTCCCCGGGGTGCACCGCCGCGGCCCGCTTCTCCGCCGCGCTGGCAGGGACGGCCGCCGCCCGGTCCAGCAGGTCCGCCCAGCCGATCACCCCGTCCTCCGCGCCGCTGCCCGGCGCAGGTTCTGTGGTATCAGGCATCGGCACGCGGACCACGAGCCGCAGCTGCCCGGGGAGCAGGCCGGCCACGGGGCGTCGTTCGGCGGCTGGGTAACTTTCAGCACTGGCGCCGGCGAGCGCCGCTTCGGAAGCAGCATTCGCAGCGTTACGCAGCGCGGCGAACCTGTCGGCACCGAGGAACCGGTCGGCGACGATCAGCACGGACGCGCCGCTGCGAGTGATCACATCGAGCGCCTCGGGCCCGGTGAACCGGGTGCTGACCGGAACCAGTGTGGCGCCTGCGGACAGTGCGCCGAACGCGGCGAGAACCCAGTGATGTGAATTCGGAGACCAGATTGCCACCCGGTCTCCGTGCGCCACGCCCTCGGCGATGAGCGCCCGCGCGACCGTGGTGGTCTGCTGAAGTAGCTGGTGATAGCTGATTCGCGGGCCCCCCGGCTCGGCGAGGGCAGGTCCGTCGCCGAACTTCCCCGCCGCGCCTGCGATAGCGGCCGGGATGGTGAGCTCCACCAGGTGCCCTCCAACGAAGCAAGTGCTTGGTAGGCTGAGCCTACGCGCGGCGGGCAGTTGCTGGCCAGCCACGGAGCTCCCGCGGGCCTGCAACCCCCCCTGCGGGCCCGCGGGTCCGTCGCAGGGAGACACAAGTTGCGCTCCAGCCCGCAGGACGAGCAGTTCCGGCGCGGTATCCGCGAATGGCTCGCCGCCAACCTCACCGGCCGTTTTGCCGCGCTGCGGGATGCGGGCGGCCCTGGGCGCGAGTACGAGGCGCACGCCGAGCGGATCGCCTGGAACCGGCATCTGGCGGCCGCGGGGTGGACCTGCCTCGGCTGGCCGCCCGAGCACGGCGGCCG
>DASXKD010000570.1:0-3245 GCA_036497045.1 Streptosporangiaceae bacterium
CGGACAGCACACACTGGCGACTGGGTGCCTGTCCCTGCACATCGCCATCAAAGTATGCTGCCCAATACTGGAAATTCATTGCTAGTTTTGACGTGCGGGTGTAGCGTGCAAGACACGCACCGAAACTCAGCCGCTGGGCGGCGGCCAGCTATCCGGGGCTACCGGAGGAGCGCATGCCCATCGGCCTGGTCAACACCATGGCCGTGGCGTAGCGCTCGAAGTGCAGCGCCTCCGGCTGAGTCCGCCGGTGCCTGATGCAAGCCGCCGGGCCAGATCCCTGGCCTTGGCGGCGCGCCGCTTCTTCTGTGAAGAGCCTGAAGGTGAGAATGGTGAAGACCCGGCTTACCCGGTGGGTCAGCCGATGGCGTGAGCGCCGTCTGGCTCGCGAGCAGAAACGGCAGACATCGGGAACACGTCAGGCGGCGCGTGACGCACAGACGCAGCGGTACCACTCCACCGGTCACGGCCCGTGAAAGTCCCCGCGTCTTGATTCTCTACGTTTTGCCCCCAACCCGGGCCGCAGTTTCGCAGGCGGGCAACGGCGGTGGCTATCGTGGGCCTATGGCTGACAGGCTGGTTACCGGGCGTCTTGTGCTGCGCGGCTGGGACGCCGGTGATGCCGGGGCGGCACTGGCCGCCTACGGCGATGCAGAGGTTGCCCGCTGGCTTACACCGACCATGGACAAGGTCGGTGATCTGGCGGCCATGCGCCTTGTGCTGCAGCAGTGGGTCGCCGAGGATGCGCGGCTGGTGGCACCGGCCGGCCGCTGGGCGGTCGAGCTCCGGGACAGTGGGCAGGTGATCGGCGGCGCGACCCTGCTGCCGCTGCCGCCTGATGAGGAGTTCGAGATGGGCTGGCAGCTTCAGCCGCGGCAGTGGGGGCACGGTTATGCCACCGAGGCCGGGCTGGCATTGGCGCGGTGGGCGTTCGGGCAGGGCATAGAACAGGTCGTTGCACTGGTGCGGCCCGCTAACACGCGCGCGGTGGCGACGGTGCGGCGGGTCGGCATGGAGTGGGTGGGGGAGACCGAGAAATACCATGGCCTGCGGCTGCAGCAATTCCGGCTGCGTCCCGGGGACCTGACCGCGGCGTCCGGCAGGTGATGGAGGGGATCAGGCAGCGGGGGCGGAGGCAAAGAGATTGAGCCCCAGCGCTTCTGAGAGGTACCTCGTGATGTGTTGCCCTCGCACGCTGTTGCCTGCCGCATCAAGTGGCGGGGAGAACGTGCCGAGGCCCCCTTTGCCCGGGGACACGGTCACGATGCCTCCGGCGACCCCACTTTTACCGGGGAGACCGACGTCGTAGAGCCACTGGCCAGAATGCTCGTAGAGCCCGGCGGTGGCCAGCACGGCCAGCACTCGCTTGCAGTAGTGGGTGTCGATGGCTTGCTCGCTGGTTACCGGATTCACCCCGCCATTCGCCAGCGTAGCTCCCATAACGGCAAGGTCGCGGGCACTCACCCGCACCGAACATTGGCGGGTGTAGACGTCGGTGGCGAGATTGGGGTCACAGTACATGCGGCCGTAGCCGTCGAGGAGGTGGGCGATACCCCGGTTGCGGTCATTGGTCGCCGTCTCAGATTCGTAGACGTCATCGTCCATCACCAAGCGCCGCCCGGCGAACCGCGACATCGCGGCGAGGATGCTCTCGAATTTCTCGTCGGCGGTCGTACCCGGAACTAGGCTTGTGGTGGCCATGGCACCGGCATTGACCAAGGGGTTCATGGTGCGATCGGCGTTGAGCTCGATGGCCATCACTGAGTTGAAGGGCAAGCCGGTGCTGTTGACGCCTAGTTTCCGGCGCGCCTCCTCATGCCCAAGGGTGTGACAGACCAGGGCGAAGACAAAGAGCTTGGAGATGCTCTCGATGGCGAACTCCTGATCGGCGTCGCCAATCGAGAAGATCCGCCCCTGAACCCCGGCAACACACACACCGAAGGCGCTGGGCGACGCCGCTGCGAGGGCGGGAATATAGTCCGCAACGGCCCCCTCGCCGAGATCAAGATAGCGCTCGTAGCCGGCAGTGATGAGGGCCCGGACGTCAGTATCGGGCGGGAGCACCCCGGTCGACACTCGCTCGGTCTCAGGGCGGTCGTCGTCGGGGAGAGGGTCGCGGTCCATATCAATCCTTTGATTGGCGGGTACTTGCCGGCCGGCCTTCCACCTGATGATCGTGCTCGACCGGACCGATGGTATCCGCCGGCCGGATTCGCATGCCCCACAGCGGCGCAGCCATCAGCGGGATGCTGGAAACCGGCCCGGCTCCCTTAGCTGTCGGCGACGAGTCCCCGGCTCTGCGCGGGCCAACTCAAGCCCTGTCCATCAAACGGCAGAGGGCGGCCGGGCGAGCCTCCATCTGGGATCGGACAATTCCAACTGCATCCGTTCTTCACCAGTAGCTGCGGTGCACCTTCAGCATGATCGCCGCCGCACCTTCAGCATGATGACCGGTGCGCAGTCCGTGCTCACGCAGGCAGGTGGGGGGCTGAGGGCGCTTACGTGTTCTGGTCTGGCTCGGTGAAGCTGACCTGGAGGGTCCGCTCGTCGGTACCGCGCACGGCCTTTAGTTCGAGGGTGCCGCCGCGCGCCGCCGCGAGCGCGTCGAACAGGTCATCGGGTGTGCTTGTTGGCTGGCCCGCGGCCGCCACGATCAGGTCGCCCGGGGCGAGGCCGGCGCGGGCCGCGGGGCTGGCCTCTGCGACCTCGCGGATGAGCAGGCCGTCGGTGTCGGGGAGGCCGACGGCGCGGCGCAGTCGCCTGGCCACGTGACCCGGGGCGATGGCGACGCCCAGCCGTGGCGATGTCGCGGTCTGTCCGCGGGCAAGCGCATCGGCGCGGCCTCGCAGGGCCTCGTCGGCGGGGATGGCAAGGTAGAAGCCTTCACCGAGGCGGTTTGTGTTGATTCCGAGCAGTTGCCCGTCGGCGTCCAGGACCGGGCCGCCGGAGGAGCCGGGCAGCAGTGGGGCGGTGTGCTCGAGGCTGCCGCTGATGCGCCGGCCGCGTGGACCGCGGAAGGTCCGCTCGATACCGGAGACGAACCCGAACGTCACCCGCAGCCCGCGCCCGCCCGGGTTGGCCAGGGCGAACACCGGGTTGCCGATCTCCACTGATGCGCTGCTGGCCCACGGCAGCGCGGGCGTCTCGCCGGTGTCGACGCTGATGACGGCCAGGTCGGTGTCGATGTCGTGCCCGACGACGCTCCCCTCTGCGGTGCGCCCGTCAGCGAATGTCACCGTCACCTGATC
>DASXKD010000571.1:0-7672 GCA_036497045.1 Streptosporangiaceae bacterium
CCTGGTCGTGGTGCCGTACTTCGCCATGCACGGCAACGCGGTGGCGATCTTCTCCGACGAGGCGGGCATCGGCACCGTGCCGATCCTGGTCGTCTACCTGATCGCGAACATCGCCCTGCCCGTCTGGGTGCTCGCCACCAACCGGTCCGCGTTCCGGCCGGTCAAGCACGTGCTCATCCCGCTGATCGGCTCGGCTGTACTGGTCTACGGCGTCTACGAGTTCGTCCAGCCGAGCCAGCCGCCGCCGGCCAACGTGTTCTGGGCCTGGATACTGGCCATCGTGCTCGTCGCCGTGGTGGCGACGGCCATCGTCTACGTGCGGCGGCCGGCCGCGCTGCAGCGCGCGGCCACCGCCGGACCGGAGTACATCACGGAGAACCGATGATCGCGGGCCGCGGGCCGGGCGGCCGGAGGCGCCGGGCGGCGGGGCCGCACGGTGACCGGGATCGCACGGCGACCGGGGGCGCACAGTGACCGGGGGCGCACAGTGACCGAACCGGGGGACGGGCCGGACGAAGCGGTACGCGGGCCCATCGACGCAAGCCGGACCCCGCGCTTCGCCGGGCCGCCGACGTTCGCACTGCTGCCCTGGCGCACCGACGTCAGCCGGTGCGACGTGGCGGTCGTCGGCGTTCCGTTCGACAGCGGCACCTCTTACCGGCCGGGGGCCAGGTTCGGCCCCAGCGCGGTGCGCCAGGGTTCGCGGCTGCTCCGCCCCTGGCATCCGGCGCTTGAGGTGTCCCCGCTGGCCGGGCAGCAGGTCGCGGACGCGGGTGACATCGCCTGCAACCCGTTCGACATCGCCGAGGCCATGGCCCAGGTCGAGGCCGCGGCGGCGGGGCTGCTCGAGGGGACCGGCCACCTGCTGGCCATCGGCGGCGACCACACGATCGCCTACCCGCTGCTGCGGGCCACCAGTCAGCGGTTCGGCCCGCCCGCGCTGGTGCACTTCGACGCGCACCTGGACACCTGGCAGACCTACTTCGGGGCGCCGCTCACCCACGGCACGCCGTTTCGCCGCGCCGCGGAGGAAGGCCTGTTCGCCGAGCAGCACAGCATGCACGTGGGCATCCGCGGGCCGCTGTATGCCCAGCGCGACCTGGCCGAGGACGCCGAGCTTGGCTTCCGCATCGTGCACGCGATGGAGATCGAGCGCATCGGCATCGACGGCGTCGTCGCCCGGATCCGCGAGCGGGTCGGTGACTCGCTGCTGTACCTGTCCATCGATATCGACGTCCTCGACCCGGCACACGCCCCGGGCACCGGGACCCCCGAGGCGGGCGGCCTCACCTCACGGGAACTGCTCGGCATCCTGCGCGGCCTGGCCGGCCTCCCACTGGCCGGCGCCGACGTGGTCGAGGTTGCCCCCGCCTACGACCACGCCGAGATCACCTCGGTGGCAGCCGCGCACGTGTGCTTCGAATTGCTCGCGCTGATGCTGCTGGGAAAGCGCTAGCCGCCTGCGAAGGTCAGGCGGCTCGTACCGCTTCGGCGACCGCATCGGCCGAAGGTGCGAGGCCGGGTACCGAGCGGCGCAAAGCTAGCCACCCATTGACCGCGTCAGCGACCCGGGCGGCCTGCCGCGTGCGGTCGTCATCGATGCCGTAGAACGCGGCGACTTCACTCCACCGCCAGAGCCTGTGCCTGGCACCAGCGCCATTGACCGGCGGCGGGAAGCGCCGGGCTCGCAGCCCGTTAATCGCCTGACGTACGGCTTCCCGGGTGCGCCCGGCTCGCTCGGCGATGTCCATCACCGATACCAACGGGTCGGCCTCGATCGCCGTGACGTGCAGCCTGGTAGAGCCTTCCACGTCGGCAATCGCCGAGAAGACCGCGTCGGCGAAGGACGCGGCGGCCCGGTCGAAATCCAGTTCGCCCATGCCATTGCCATAGCTGAGCCCCGCATCGTCGCAGACGCTGCCCAGCGCTTCGATCTCAGCTTCAGCAGGTTCGCGATCCAGCCAGACCCGGAACTGATGCCCATCTCTTGGCATCATGCCAAGTTACCATAGCTCAACATTAGTTCGGGGCGGTGATTTCGGCGAGGCGGCGGGTGAGGAAGCGGCGCTCGGAGTCGGTGCCCGCCAGGTCGAGCGCTTCGCGGTAACTGACGGCGGCCTCGTCCCGGCGCCCGAGGCGCATCAGCAGGTCCGCCCGGGTGGCGGGCAGCAGGTGATAGCCGCGCAGCGCGCCCGAGGCGTCCAGCGCCGCCACTAGTTCCAGGCCCGCGGCCGGCCCGTCGGCCATGGCCACCGCGACCGCGCGGTTCAGCTCCACCACCGGGGAGGGGACCAGCCGCGCCAGCTCGCCGTACAGCGCGGCGATCTGCGCCCAGTCGGTGTCTGCGGCGTCGGCGGCGGTCGCGTGGCACGCGGCGATGGCCGCCTGTACCTGGTATGCCCCTGGCCGGCCGCGCCGCGGGGCGGCGTCCAGGATCGCCACGCCCTCCTCGATCTCGCCAGCGTCCCAGCGGGACCGGTCCTGGTCTTGCAGCCGCACCAGGTCACCGGCGGCGTCGACCCGGGTGGCGCGCCTGGCGTCGTGGAAGAACATCAGCGCGAGCAGGCCAAGCGCCTCGGGCTCGTCGGGCATGAGCTGGCCCAGCGCACGGGCAAGCCGGATCGCCTCCGCGCACAGTCCCCGGCGGACCAGGTCGGCGCCCGCGCTAGCCGAGTAGCCCTCGTTGAACAGCAGGTAGAGCACGGCCAGGACGCCGGCCGTCCGGTCCGGCAGCAGGTGCGCGGGCGGCACCCGGTACGGGATCGCCGCGTCGCGGATCTTGTGCTTGGCCCGGACCAGGCGCTTGGCCATGGTCTCCTCGGTGACCATGAACGCCCGCGCGATCTCCGCGGTGGTCAGCCCGGCCAGCGCGCGCAGCGTCAGGGCGACCCGTGCCTCCAGCGCCAGCGCCGGGTGGCAGCAGGTGAAGATCAGCCGGAGCCGGTCGTCGGTGATGCCGCTGTCGTCGTCAAGGTCGGGATCGCTGGGAACGGACAAGGCAGCCGCCTCCCTCAGCCTGGCCGTCTCGGTGGCCCCGCGGCGGAGCCGGTCGGTGGCGCGGTTGCGCGCCACCGTGGTCAGCCAGGCGCCCGGACGGCGCGGGACGCCGTCGCGCGGCCAGGTCTTCAGTGCCTGCGCGAAGGCGTCCTGCGCGCACTCCTCGGCCAGGTCCCAGTCGCCGGTCATCCCGATCAGGGCGGCCACGACCCGGCCCCACTCCTGCCGGAACGCCTCGGCGACAGCCTCGCCGATGTCCGGGCTCAGTCCACCCAGAACGGCCTCACCTCGAGCTTCCCGAACCGGGCGACCGGGTGCTTGGATGCGACCTCGATGGCCTCGTCCAGGTTGGCGCAGTCGATGATGTCGAACCCGGCGATCTGCTCCTTGGTCTCGGCGAACGGGCCGTCGGCGATCAGCACCTCACCGCCGCGCACCGAGACCGTGGTGGCGTCGCTCACCGGCCGGAGCCGGTCGCCCTGCTGCCGGATCCCCCGGCGGTCCATCTCCTCGACCCAGGCCTGCGTCGCCGGGCCCATCTGCGCGCCTTCCTCGGGGCTCAGTTCGACGGACTCGTCGGCACAGACCAGCATCATGTACTTCACAGCGCCTCCCCAGCCTTGATCACGATTCCGCGGGCGGTGGTACCCGGGCGCCCCCGGCCCAAGCCTGCCACGAGCGCCAGCCCGCGCCGGGACCGGCGCTGCTGCCTGGCGCGGGCCGCCGCGTGCCGGGCCGCCGCGTGCCGGGCCGCCGCGTGCCGGGCGGCGGCGTCCGCCTCCGCCCGCAGGCTCTGTACGCGCTCGACGACGGCCCAGTAGTTGAACATCGGGTTCATGGTGTCCTCCTCGAGGATGCCCGGGACCGGCCCGGGATCGTCGGTCACCCACACGACGAGGCCGGCTGGCGCGGATGGACACCCCGGCAGAAGAATTTTCTCCAGGTGCGGAACGGCGCAGGCCAGGCGCGTTCTGAGCGAATTCAGGCGGTGGGCGGCGGGGCCCAGGACGGGAGCCGCTTCTCCCGGAACGCGGCCATACCCTCGGCGGCCTCGGCCGAGGCGAACAGCGCCTGGGAGACCTCGGTGGTCCGGGTGAACGCCGCCTCACGGTCCATCCCTGGGATCGTGTAGACCAGCCGCTTCGCCGCGGCCAGCGCCGACGGGCCGCCGGCCAGCAGCCTGGCCACCACCGCCGTGACCTGCGCGTCCAGGTCCGCCGCGAGCACGGCCCGGGTGATCAGGCCGACCTCGGCGGCCCTGGCGGCGCTGATCCGCTCGCCGCTCAGGAACAGTTCAAGCGCGTCGGCGCGGCGCAGCTTGGGCAGGCAGACGACCGAGATGATCGCGGGCGCGACGCCGATCCTGACCTCGGTGAAGCCGAACTTCGCCGCGTCGTCGGCGAGGGAGATGTCGCACGCGGCCGCCAGGCCGATGCCGCCCGCCACGCAGTGCCCGGCGATCCGGGCCACCACCGGCTTGGCCGAGTCCTGGATGGCGGCGAGCAGGTCGGCCAGGCCGTCGCGGCGCGCACCGCCGCGGCGCTTACCCGCGCCCGCGCCGGGGCCCGCGGGGCTCGCGCCAGACAGGTCGGCGCCCGCGCAGAACGCCGGCCCGGCGTTCGTGAGCACGACGACCCCGACCGCCTCGTCGGCCAGTGCGGATTCCAGGCCCTGGGCGAGCCCGGCCATCAGCGCGGGCGTCAGCGCGTTGCGGTTGTGCGGCTGGTCCATGGTCAGCGTCGCCACCGCGTCCCCCACCGCGTAGCGCACGGCCGTCTCGTCACCCACGGCCACTCCCCTCTCTCCGGCAACACGATCCCGCCGTCCAGCCATCGTGATCATGAGATCGGTGTCGCTCTGGCAACAGCAAACTCATGATCACGAACAGCGGGCCACTAGCTTTCCAGCAACTCCCGCGGCACGTCCACGACCCGGGCGCGCAGCCACTCGCCGAGGCTCTTGGCCTGCGGGTCCAGCCGGGTGCTGGCCGCCACGCCCTCGCCGAGCAGGCCTGCGATGACGAAGTTCAGCGCCCGCAGATTCGGCAGCTCGTACCGCTCCACCGGCAGCGGCGCGGTCTCCGGGAGCAGTTCCTTCAGCTTGGCGACCGTGAGGAAACCGGCCAGCCACGCGTAACCCGCGCCGGTGCGGGCCCACACGCCGAGGTTCGCGTTGCCGCCCTTGTCCCCCGACCGCGCGCCGGCCACCCGCCCCAGCGGCGCCCGCACGGTCCCCGGCCCGGCCGGCGCCCCGCCGGCCGGCGATGGGGCGACCGCGGCGGCCGGCACCGACGCGACCACCGCCGGCTGCGGCGGCAGCGTCGGCGGTACGACGGTCCGCTCCGCGCCGATAACCACTTCTTGCGATACGCACTCCGCGGGAACCGTCGTCGGCCAGTACACGCCGTACGCACGGGCCCCACTGACCAGGCCGTCCCCGAACATGCCCGGATACGAGGCGAGCGCAAGCTCGGTCACCCGGGCGGAAAAGGCCCGGCCCACGGCCCGTTCGTCGGAGTGCTTGACGGTGATCCGTAGCTGGGCCATCGCCTCGGCGTTGGTCGCCGGGTCGGGTTTGTCGGTGCGCAGCAACGACACCTCGGCCGCCTCGAACGCGTCCCGCCCGCCGGGGATGCCCGCCCACAGCGCCCGCTCGACCAGGGCCGCTTTTTCTTCGATGTCAAGCCCGGTGAGGTACAGGGTCAGCGTGGACCGCCAGCCGCCCTGGTAGTTCAGCGCGACCTTGGCCGTGGCCGGCGGCGAGTCCCCGCGCACCCCGGAGATCCGCACCCGGTCCTGGCCGTCGGCGGACAGCGCAATGCTGTCGAACCTGGCCGTGACGTCGGGGTTCAGGTAGGCGGGGCCGCCGATCTCGTAGAGGAGCTGGGCGGTAACCGTGTCCACCGACACCATCCCGCCGTGACCGGGGTGCTTGGTGATCACCGCGGATCCGTCGGCGGCCACCTCGGCGATCGGGAACCCGGGGTGCTCAAGCCCGGGAACCTCGGTGAAGAACGCGAAGTTGCCACCGGTGGCCTGCGCCCCGCACTCGATCACGTGCCCGGCCACCACGGCGCCGGCCAGGGCGTCCCAGTCGTCCCGCTGCCAGCCGTGGTGCCACGCGGCCGGGCCCAGGGCCAGGGCCGCGTCGGTGACCCGGCCGGTGATGACGATGTCGGCACCACGGGTCAGGGCCTCGGCGATGCCCCACCCGCCCATGTAGGCGTTCGCGGTGAGCACCGGGCGGTCGCCGAGCGGCTCGCCGGTGTCCATGTTGGCGAGGCCGGCGCCCGCCGCGCGCAGTTCGGCCAGCCGGGGCACCAGGTTGTCGCCCTCGACGTAGCCGATGACCGGATGCAGGCCGAGCTTGGCCGCGACCGCGGCGACCGCCTCGGCGCAGCGATCCGGGGCCAGCCCGCCCGCGTTGGACACCACCTTGATGCCCCGGTCCAGGCACTCCCCCATGACCTGTTCCATCTGGGTGACGAACGTCCGCGCATACCCGGCCCCGTTGTCCCGCAGCAGGTTCTTGGCCAGCACCAGCATGGTCAGCTCGGCGAGCCAGTCGCCGGTCAGTACGTCGATGGGACCGCCCTCGACCATCTCCCGCGCGGCGGCCAGCCGGTCCCCGTAGAAGCCGCTGCAGTTGGCGATGCGAATCGGCTCGCTCATGGGGTGTCGTCCAGCACGGCGAGCAGGTCGCCGCCGTTGACCTGGTCCCCTGGCCGGGCGCGGACCTCGCGGACTGCCCCGGCGCGGGGCGCGGTGATCCGGTGCTCCATCTTCATGGCCTCCACGATCATCAGGAGCTGGCCCTGGGCAACGGTGTCGCCGGGGGCGACGTGCACCGCGAGCACGGTCCCCGGCATCGGGGCGACCAGGCCGCCGGCCACCACCTCGCCGTGCCCGGACTCGGGGAAGCGCGGCACGGCGGTCAGCGCCACGTCGCCGTCCGGGCCCTGGACCCACACCTGGTCCCCGGCGGTGAGCACGTGCAGCCGGTGCCGCCGCCCGCCGGAGTCGAAATCGATCCACCCGTCACCGGCGTGATGCACGGCCACGGGTTCCACGGAGTCCGGGGCGCCGTCCGGGGCCGGGCTAGCACCGGTGACCGTGACGGCGAAGCGGCCGTCGCGCTGCCTTGCGTAGCTCACTGCCACTGTGTCCGAGCCATGCCGGTATTCGGCCAACTCCGGCGGCATCACGCTGTTTCGCCAGCCGCTGGGCAGCGTGGCCAGCACCGGGGCGGCGGCGCGAGTGGCCACCTGTGCGGCGAGGGCGGCGCCGATCGCCGCGGTGCGCAGTTCCGCGGGTGACGGCCGCCGGGCCAGCGGGACGGCGCTGCGCTCGATGAACGATGTGGTGGTGCGGCCGGCCAGGAAATCGGGGTGGCGCAGCGCGGCAACGAGGAAGTCCCTGTTGGTGGTGACGCCCCGGATCCGGCTGCGCTGCAGGGCCAGGGCCAGGGCGAGCGCGGCCTCGCCGCGGGCCGGTGCGTGCGCGATAACCTTGGCCAGCATCGGGTCGAACTCGACCCCGACCACGCTGCCTGCCGCCACGCCGGTATCCCAGCGGCACGGCGGGGCCGTGGCCGGGCACCAGTCCATCAGGGTCCCGGTGGCGGGCAGGAACCCGGCGGCAGGGTCCTCGGCGTACAGCCTGGCCTCGATCGCGTG
>DASXKD010000572.1:0-1964 GCA_036497045.1 Streptosporangiaceae bacterium
TTCGCACATGGGGTTTCACTTCGTGAGCCAGCGGGGTCGGCTGATGTCGATAGCGAGGAGGTCCAGTAGCCGGGCCTGGACGCCGGCGGGTTTGGGGATCACGGCGGGGTTGCCGTCGTGGGCGGGGATCAGGCGCAGGTCAGCAAGGGCCATGAAGATCGTTCTGCCGGTGGGTCTGGCCGGGGTGAGGCGGTAGCCGGGCAGGCCGGTCATCTTCTCGCCGTGGGGCGCCAGGGCTTTCGGACCTGCCGTTCGATCAGGCAGAAGATCAGCAGGGCCAGGCAGATCACGGTGATCAGCGCGGCGATGCGGCGGTTGGTCTTGAGGAACAGCGGGGTGACCGCGAGGGGGCCCTTGAACTCGCCGTAGCGGCGTTCCACGACATGCTGGCCTTTGTAGCGGAGGAAGACCTCAGCCGGGCTGGCCTGGCTGGGCGTCAGGTTGGCCAGCAGGGCATACCAGCCGTCAGCAGCAACCTCGGCGGCAACGGCGGCCTGGTCAAAATGCCATGTCAGGGCGGGTTTGCCAGTGGCGTCTTGGGTGATCACGGTGCGCAGGTACGCTCCCACGCGGCGCTTGGTGGCGATCGTCTTGACGCGGGCGGCGACAGCGTCTGCAGTGGGGTGAAACCGGGTCCCGGCGGTGCGCACCAGCCGGTCCAGCTCCCCGGTGGCTGTGGCGAGTTTGCGGGCGCGGGCCTTGGCCTGTCCCTCTGCGTTTGCCGGGGAGTACACCAGGATCCGGCGCAGGTGCACCGGCGAGTCGGTTTTGCGCGGGCCGGGCAGGTCCATCCCGCCGTCTTCCAGCACCCGGTAGCTGCCGCGGGCTCCGGCAGCGGGCTTACCGGCGTCCCGCTCAGCGGTGTAATCCACTGCCGTGCCCGCTCCCGCTGGCAGCGCGGCGAACAACCCGGCCGGGACCCGGGATGCGGCCAGCGGCGCGATGAACCCAACCCCCTCGGCATTCATCGCCGCCGCGTTGGTATAAGAGATCAGCTTGGAGTCGCCCACCAGCAGGAACGGCCGCGGCCCGGCGATCTGCTTCAGTGCGGTCATCGCCCCGGTGACCTGGGCCACCTCCGCGGCCCCGCCGCTGTAGGGGCGGTGGAACACCGGGACCCCTCCGTCCCCGCTGACCGCCAGCCCCGCCTGGACCTGCTTCAGATCCGCCCGCCGGTCCTTCGGATGCCCCCACCGCGGCGCCGGGTACTCCGGATCAGCTTCCGGATAGGCGCCATACAGCGAGATCGATGTCAGATCCCAGTGCAGCCGCGACACATCCACGCCGAACTCGGTGACCGCCGCCGCCCCCACCCCGCCCACGATCGCATCCAGCTGCGGCGCCACCGCGTCCAGCGCGCGGGCGATCCGGTCATCATTGAGCAGCTCCGGGGCGATGCCGTAGGCCTCCTCCACCGCCATCGCCGCCGCCCAGTCCTGCACCCGCAGCATCGGCGCCGGGGCGGTCAGCCGGTTGGCCACCAGCGCCTCGATCACCTCACCGTGGGTGATCCAGGCCACCGGCCGGACCGGACACAGCTCATCAACGATCTCCGCGATCCGCAACCGGCGGCCGAACCCGGCCACCACCGGCAGCGCCCCCAGCCGCTTTTCCAGCACCCGGACAACAGCGATCTCCGCCCGCGCCCGCTCACGCCCCCGTCCAGTCCGTGACATCCCGCCCATGCCAGACGTCAACCAGCAACCAGGCAACATATTCCACATACGGCACTCAAGGCCGCAAACGGCCCAGCAACCAGCCCATCACCCCGCCACTCCGCATCCAACCCCATGTGCGAAGACCGGGTCTAGATGGCGAGGTTGCGCCGGGCGGCCAGGGTGTCGGGGTGCTCCGGGCCGAGGACCCGCTCAAGCACTGGCAGCAGCGCCGCGTACTGATCGCGGGCACCGGCTGCGTCGCCCGCTATCCCTGTCCATTTAGCCAGTTTGACGCGCGTGGTAAGG
>DASXKD010000573.1:0-5130 GCA_036497045.1 Streptosporangiaceae bacterium
CCGTGCCCTCCTCGCCGAGCCCGCCGACCAGCCCGACCAGCACCGCGCCGACCAGGAACAACGCGGCCAGCTCGGGGAAGTACCAGCCCAGCGTGATCGACTCCAGGGAGGCGCTGAAGTCGCCCCAAGGGATCACCGAGAAGATCATCAGCCCGAACGTCAGCCCGAAGATCCACAGCACGGTCTTCTGCCGGCCGGTCATCGGCTCCGGCGGCCCGGCCGGGGCCCTGGCCAGGGCCTGGTCTTCTTCGACGGCGGGCATCATGGACTTGCCCGGGTCGGCCTTGACCCGCCGCGCGTACCACAGCACATACAACAGGGTGATGATGACCATCACGACGTACATGATCAGCCGCAGCCCGATGCCGTCCCCCAGGGCCACCCCGGCTGCGTCGGAGGCGACCCCGGTGGCGAACGGGTTGACCGTGGAGGCCAGCGTGCCCACGCCGGCGCCGACCATGATGATCCCGACGCCGACCAGCCGGTCATAACCCAGGGCGATGATGACCGGCAGGATGATCGCGTAGAAACCCAGAGTCTCCTCGGCCATCCCGTAGGTGGTCCCGCCGAGGGAGAAGATCACCGCCAAGATCACGATGAGCAGCAGGCCGCGTTTGCGGAACCTGTTGGTGATCCGGCCGATGCCCGCGTCCAGCGCCCCGGTCTTGATGGTGACGGTGATGAACGCGCCGATCGCCAGCACGAAGAAGAACACCTGGACCGCGCCGGCCAGGTCCCCGCTGTTATAGGGCCCGGTGTTCCCCGGCGGGGTGACGATCGCGGCCGGCACCTGCTTTTCGCCCGAGACCCCGCAGGCCGCCTCGCCCTCTTTCAGGAGCTTGGAGCCGGGGTTCGAGATGGTCTCGGCCGGCGTCCTTATGCCGTAGAGGCCGTTGACCGGCGACAGCCACAGGTCGTATATCCGCTCCTGGATGGAGAGGTCGAGCTTGACGTCCTTGAAGGTGCCGGGGATCGGCTTGGGCGACCCGCCGTCGCAACTGACGTAGGAGTAGGTCCCCGGCTTGATGATGAACGTCAGGATCCATACCAGCACCAGCACGAAGAACAGCACGGTGAACGCGGTCGGGAACTTGAACTTGCGCTTGGGCTTGGCGGTGGCGGCGCCGGGCGGCGCCGTGGTGCCGGCGCTCACGGCGCCGCCTCCGCCGCCCTGCTCGCCGCATCCTCGCGATCGTGAACCTGGCCCGTCATCGGCTCACACCTCTGCTGACCGGTGGTGAGCGCCACCGTCGCCTGCCCCCTGCATGACCCAGGGCAGCCTCCAGATTCTGTTCGAGCGCGCCTATGCGCGTCCTCACCCGCCGGAGGGTGATCTCATGCATTTCGCGGCCTCGCCGGCCGCAACCTCCGGCCGCGGGACGACGGGGAAGCCGACCTCAGCTAATGGCGCCGCGAGGGTTGCCGCTCGTGAAAGGAGTAGCGAGAATTATCTTCTGGCCCTGAATCAATCCCGGGACCGGCGAATCAACAAGGGACTGTTTCTTGCCCTAACAAGCTCATGGCACAAGCGCCCAAGGCAGTTTTATGTGCGTGCCGCTAGTGCCGCTTCCAGGTCCGGGTAGATGGGAATCAGCTGGTCAACACCGACGATGGTGAGGATGCGCAGCACCGCGGTGGCGACCAGCCGAAGCTCGGTGCCGGCCGCTGCAGCCTGCTGGTAGGCGGCGATGATCGCGTGCATCCCGGCCGAATCGCAGAACGTCGTCCCGCTCATGTCGATGATCAAGACTGGCACGTCCTGGCTGGCCGCGGACAGCAGCGCCTGGCGGACCTCGCCGATATTGGTGACATCCACCTCGGCGGGCACGGTGACAACACCGTGCTGGCCCATGCGCCTGAGTTCGTAGCCCGCCACGGACATGGCTAACCTGGCTCCGTCGGCTGGCGCCGGAACATGAGCAGGGCGATGTCGTCGTGGGCTGGCTCACTGCCCACCAGGGCCGCCATCACCGCGGCGCAGGCGGCATCGGGGGGCTGAGCTGTCACCGCCTGACACAGCAGGGCCAGGCGGTGGTCGATCGGGTGGTCGCGGCGCTCGATCAGGCCGTCGGTGTAAAAGCACATCAGCGTGCCCGGGCTGACGTCGATGGTGGCCACCTGGCGCCCTGCGCCCGGGGCCGCGCCGATCAGCAGGCCCGGGGGGATGTCGGCCAGCCCGGCGGGCCGGCCCGGGGAGGCGATGACCGGCGGGTAGTGCCCGGCCGAGCAGATGCGCACCCGGTCCAGGCCCGGGTCGAACACCGCGCAGGCCACCGTGGCCACTGCCCCGGGTTCGAAATGCTGAATCTTGCGGTCCAGCCGGCCCAAGACTTCCGCCGGATCACATGTATCCATGGCGTAGGCGCGCAGCGCGCTGCGCATCCGTCCCATGATCACCGCCGCCTGCAGGCCGGATCCGGTCACATCGCCGATCACCATGCACAGCTGCCCGGAGGGGAGGGTGAACACGTCGTACCAGTCACCGCCCACGACGCCTTCGCCGGGGACGTAGCGAACGGCCATCTCCGCGCCTTCGGCAACCGGCAGCGCGAAGGGAAGCAGGCTGCGCTGCAGCGCCTGTGCCGCGATCCTGTCCTCCTGCGCCATCAGCGAGCGCACCGCGGTGGCCGCCCGGTCCGCGGCTAGCTGCAGCAACTCGACGTCGTCGCTGGTGAACTCGCGCGCTGTCAGCGAGCCGACGTGCAGCACGCCGATCACCCTGCCGCCAGCGATCAGCGGCACGCCCATCAGGGCGCGGATCCCCTTTGCCAGCAGGATCGGGTTCAGCACGGTGGTGTGATCTACATGATTGAGAATCACCGGCCGGTGCCCGGCGGCGATCCGCCCGGCGAAGCCCCGGCCGACCGGGATCCGGACGCCCTGGCGCACCTCCTCCTCCAGCCCGGCCGCCGCCGTGGCGATCAGCTCCCCCGAGGGGAAGTCCAGCAGCAGTACCGCGGCGGTGTCGGAGCGCAAGATCGCCCTGGTGCGCTCAAGCAGTTCCGCGAGCAGCTCACGATCATCAAGCCGGGACAAGGCGGCATCGGTAATGGCCTGGATGTCGCGGAGCCTGTCCTCCAGCCCGGCGCGGCTGGCAGGTGCCGTGACCTCGACGCCTCCCGCACCCCAGGTCACCGCATGGGGCACGGGCGCCTGGATTCCGGCTGGAAGGGAGCATTTCAACATCGCATATCCGCACTGATCGCTGTGGTTGAGGCTGTGTTGGCGCCGGTGAGCATGAGGAATGTCACGGTCTGCCCGAAGGTCTCCCCGATGGTGTGGCCGACTAGGTGAGCCTGATAGGCCCGGTACCGTGCCATCTCCCACGCCTGCCCGCGCGGCCGAAGCGGGGCGAGCACCGGTTCGGAGACCGGCTTCCAGGTCCAGTGCGTGATGCGCCCGCGGCCGGCGTCCTGGCCGCCGGTTTGGATGGCCTCCTCCAGCCCGGCTCCGCGGCCGATCCAGTTCCGGACAAAACGCAGCCCGGCCAATGCCTGTTCGATCAGCAGGCGCTCCGCCGGGGCCTGGGCCGCCCGGACGCGGGCGTAGACGTCCGGGTAATGACGCACCAGCGTGGCATCGACCATGGTGATCCACCACACGGCCTCCCCGATCGCCGCGAGCGCCTGCGTCTGGTCCCATGCGTTCATCGCGGGAAGCCGCGCGGTCGCCTCACTCATCGCAGTGATCGACCATGCCAGCGCGCTCACCTCGACCGCGGGATCGCCCATATGCTCGCGGTTCCATACGGCCCGGCAGTCAGGACTGCAGAACCGGGCGTGCTCTCGCTGCGGCACAAACGCGGCGCTGCATTGTGCACAGCTGCGGCCATCAGCCACCAGGCCGTGCTCCCAGACGCGGGCTGGCGGGCTGGCCGGCGCGGCTGCGGATCTTGGCGCGCTGGCCGGCGCGGCTGCGGATCCTGGAGGAGGGCCCGGAGGCGACCGCCGGTCTGCGGCGGCAGGTAGCCGGACCAGGGCCTGCTCCCGGCTGGCGAAGTGCGGGATGAGGTGGTCAAGGCCGGTGACGGTGAAGATGCGCAGGACGGCGCCATCAGCGGGGATGACCAGCCGCAACCCGCCACCGTCAGCCACCGCCCGCTTGTGTGCCCACACCAGCTCTCTCAGCCCCGCCGAATCGCAGAACTGGGTGCCGGTCATGTCCACCACCACCGTCGTGTGCCCGCGGCGGTGCCATTCGAGCAGAATCGCCCGCAGCTGGCCGGCCGTGGTCGTGTCGATCTCTGCGGCGGACGTGACCACCGGCATGCCACCGGCCATCTGCAAGAGATACCTGACAGCAGGCATCGATGACCACCTTCCGCCTGGGAAACGGGCCGCATCCGGGAGCCGGGATCTGCACCAGGTGACGAGGAGCAAACAGGCCCCCGAACGGCGAACCGGCTGGCTCGTCAACCGTGAGGTGATTTTACCTGCACGTCACGGCATCTGTCTAGCTTGTGAAGAGGTTTGGGCGAGCCATGGCAGGCGGTTTGCAGCGGCAGAGAAGCCCGCTGGCTGGCGACCCCAGCGCGGCAAATGCCTGGCGGTCCTCCCACCAGGCGGGTACGCTCATCGTGACTGGCCAGCTGTCTTCATCTCTTGGCGGTTAGCTGATATTGGGCCTGTGACCTGCGGGCAGATGGTGATGAGCCGCAGCCTGACGCGGTCGCCGAAGGGTTACCGTGACGGCCACGGTCATCGCCCGCGGAGGGGTGGACATGGCGGTTGCGCGCTCTTCAGTCCCTGGTCACTCGGTCTAAACGAAACGGAGCCGAATTACCACCTATTGAAGAAGTAGCGAAGAATATTCGCCGAATGTTAGCATCTGAGCCGAAGAGGCTTTGGCGAAGGTAGCTAGGATAGCCGACATGGAGAGACCGGGCAGCCGGCCGATTTACAGCATCAGCGCCGTAGCGCGGATGGTGGGCGTGCCTGTTGCCACCCTGCGCACCTGGGAAGAGCGTTACGCGCTGGTGGTGCCAGACCGCAATGCGAGCGGTCATCGGCTGTTCAACCGCGCCCAGGTCGAGCAGCTCCGGCTCGTGAAGACGCGCATGGCCGAGGGACTGAGCGCGGCCGATGCGCACCGGCTGCTGGCCGAGCGGATAGGCACCGGGTTGCCGGTGAC
>DASXKD010000574.1:0-6393 GCA_036497045.1 Streptosporangiaceae bacterium
CTGGGCCGGGCCACCCAGCTGCTTATGCTCGGTGACACGATCGACGCCGCGCACGCCGAGCGGATCGGGCTGATCAGTGAACTGGTCGCCGAGGACGAACTGGACGCGGCGGTGGACCGGCTGGCCCGTCGGCTAGCCACCGGCCCGGCCCACGCCTACGCGCAGACCAAGGCCCTGCTCACCCGCGAGCAGGACATGAGCCTGTCCGCCGCCGTCGAACTGGAAGCCATGACCCAGGCCCTGCTGATGACCGGCCAGGACTACGCCGAGTTCCACGCCGCCTTCACCGAGGGCCGCGACCCCCACTGGCAAGGCCGCTAGCCATTTTCCCCGCGTCCGGGGAGATTGGATGGCGGGAAATCGCTGACTGCAATAACTAGAGGCGGCCAGCCTTTCGGCTGGCCGCCTCCTACTCGGAGCGATTATTGAGGTTTAGCGTACGGTAACCGCGCGTCAGTTGACTCGCAGCCAATTGACCTCAAAGGCAGACTTGCCCTTGACGGTGGTGCCCGCGTAAGAGTAGAGCGGACCCGGGGTGGACGTCGGCTGACCGCTGGACGAGCCGATCGCTTGGACCTCAGCTCCTGGCCAGGCCCCGCTCACGATTCCGCCCGCGTGGCCAGCCTGGTTGATGGCCTTGAATCCGTTGTAGAACTCCTTGCCGTAGTCGGCCGTGCCGAGCCAGGGGCCGGTCGAATAGCCTTCGGTGATGTCTTCCGCCGAACTGTTGTTGCAGGTGGTGGGGCAGTTTTCACTCATGCTAAACGCCTGCCCGCTGGTGTGATCATTCAGGAACAGTGTATAGTTGCCGGCGCCGTTGTAGGTGACGCTGGAGGTGATGGCGTCGCCCGGGCTGACAGAGAAAGCAAGATTGATGCCGTTGGGGAACATTTCCCACCAGGCGTCATAGGAGGCGGTGCCACCTTGGCAGAAACCGGCGACACCGTCCTGCTCGACGGTGCCACTGTTCCAGCCGTCAAGGCCAACCCAGTGGTAGGCGAACCCGTCGCCGGTGCCCACCGAGTTGCAGTTAACTGACGGTACAGTGTAATCGGACTGCACCTCCTTGTAACTTGTCGTGGACCCGCCGGTGAGAGCTATGTACCCGGCCCAGTTCCCGCTAGTGAACAGCGGAAGGCCGTTTGGCGCCTTCGTTTGCACCAGTTTCTTATTGATCACTGGCTGGTGGATCACATGGAGCATGGAGGGCGTTGGTTGCCCAGACACCGAGCCCGACGCGGGCATCCCGAGGAGTCCCAGCGCAAGCACTGACGCAGCTGCTCCAGCGATGTAGAAGTATTGTTTTCTCATGTGTTCCTCCCCGAGATGGTGACCATCTCTCGGTTTTGCCGGGGTGGTCTCATAGCGCTTCCCCGTTCCGTGCAGCCGACGGGCTCGGCGTGCCCCGCGTGGACTGGACCGGTAGCCATCTCGTCGGCACCCGCCGCCGGCTTGCGGCACCTAAGCGACTGGCGAAACGGCTCATCCAGACAGAGGCGTGAACGCCGCCATAGATACACCTGCAGCGTGATGCGCCTTTGCCGCTGAGCCAGCAGCTCGCGGCGCTGCTTCGCGCGCAGGCGTTGTATGCCACCGTGCCGACCTGGCTGCGCACCTGCCCGGCAGCGGTCGTGCCCCCAGCAACGAATACCGCGGCTCCGCTGGCCGTGACGGCGCTGGCCCCCGCTGGAGCCCTTCGGGATAGGACTGCGAGGGCGGCAGGACCGAAAGTTCACGTAATAGGATATTGACGCACAATTAATGACATGGTAAGGGTCTGAGCAACGGGCAGTCCCCGGCAGCTTGCTATCCGCCAGCAGCGTGCTGTTCTTCAGTGCCAGATCGGGGCGGCCGATCCACTGGCACGGCAGCCTCGACGGGGGAACACGGTGACGGCCGGTGAGCCTTTGGGCAGCGAACCGGACTACCCGCTTGGCGGCGATGGGCCGCGAGAAGGCCGACGATGGGCGGCTGGACCTCCTCGAGCAGCTCTTCCATCCAGCCCGTGCCGTGGGCACGGGCAACGGAATCGCCACCGGGCGAATGTTCAGGAGGTAGCGGAATGAAGAGACTACGTCGTATAGCCGCCGGTGCGTTGTGCGCCCTGGGATTGATGATTCCCCTGGGGCTGGTCGGTGCCACCGCGGCGCAGGCAGCCACGTTCACGCCACTCACGCTCCAGAATGGCTGGACCAATGCCCCGTTCGGCACCTCCAACGCCGCCGTGGGCACCATCTCCGGGATCGTGCACTTCAAGGGCGCCATTGCGACGGGCGGCACCAACCCGGTGCCATTCACCCTTCCGGCGGCGTTCCGCCCCGCCACTGCTGTCTACGTCAAGGTGGATCTGTGCGGCGCCACCAACGGGCGGCTGTTCATCCAGCACAACGGCGTCGTGACTGTGCAGGCTGAGGGCGGGACGTTCTCCAATGCCCAGTGCTTCACCTCGCTCGACGGGGCCTCGTTCGCGAAGTCGGCGACGTCGTTCACACCGCTGACACTCCAGAATGGCTGGACCAATGCCCCGTTCGGCACCTCCAACGCTGCGGTCCACACCATTTCCGGGGTCGTCCACTTCAAGGGCGCCATCGCCACATCCGGCTCCAACCCGGTCGCCTTCACTTTGCCGGCGGCCTTCCGCCCGGCCACCAACGTCTACGTCCCGGTGGATATGTGCAACGCCACCAACGGCCGGCTGTTCATCCAGAACAACGGCGTAGTGACCGTGGAAGCCGAGACCAGCTTCTCCAACGCCCAGTGCTTCACCTCACTAGACGGGGCCTCGTTTGCGAAGTCGGCGAGTTCGTTCACCGCGCTGACCCTGCAGAACGGCTGGACCGGCGCCCCGTTCAGCACCTCCAACGCCGAAGTGCGCACCATCTCCGGGGTCGTCCAGCTCAAGGGCGCCATCGCATCCGGGACCAACACGGTCGCCTTCACCCTGCCCGTGGGCTTCCGCCCCGCCACCAACGTCTACGTCCCGGTGGATATGTGCAACGCCACCAACGGCCGGCTGTTCATCCAGCACAGCGGCGTAGTGAGCGTGGAAGCCGAGACCAGCTTCTCCAACGCCCAGTGCTTCACCTCACTAGACGGGGCTTCGTTCGCGCCCTGATATCGCCCGGCTGACGGCCCGTTAACGGCCCTGGGCCGCACGTCCCAGAGGCCGGGGTTCGCCGGTCCAATCCAGCCGTGCCGACGCCAGCAGGCGGCCAGCCCCGGTGATCGGGGCGGGCCGCCGAGGCCGCTAACTGAACAGTTGCCTGGCGATGATCGTTCGCTGGATCTCGGAGGCGCCCTCGTAGATGCGCGGGGCCCGGACCTCCCGGTACAGGTGTTCCAGCAGATGGCCCCGCTCCAGGGCGCGGGCGCCGTGGATCTGCACCGCGGAGTCCACCACGAACTGGGCCGTCTCGGTCGCGAACAGCTTGGCCATGGCGCTGCGCCCGGCCACCCCGGACGCACCGTGGTCCAGCGCCGCCGCCGCCGAGTACACGAGCAGCCGGGCCGCCTCGGTGCGGGTCGCCATCTCGGCCAGCAGGTGCGCCACCGCCTGCTGGTCCTTGAGCGGCCCGCCGAACACGGTCCTGGACGCTGCGTACTCACACGCTGCCTCCAGCGCCGCCTGCGCCATGCCCACCGCGAACGCGCCCACGCTCGGGCGGAACAGGTTCAGCGTCCGCATTGCCACGGCGAAGCCACGGTCGGGCTCCCCGAGCAGTTCGCCCGCGTAAACGGGCACCCCGTCGAAGGCCAGCGTGCCGATCGGGTGCGGGCTGACCATGTCCAGGTGCGTGCCGGATAGCCCCGGCCGGTCCGCCGGAACCAGGAAGGCGCTGACCCCGCGGGCCCCGGCGCCCGGTGTGGTCCGGGCGAACACCGTGTAGAAGTCGGCCTCGGGCGCGTTGGAGATCCAGGTCTTGATGCCGGTCAGCCGCCACCCCTCCCTCTCCGGTACGGCGGCGAGTTCCAGCGCCGCGGCATCGGACCCGGCACCGGGCTCGGACAGCGCGAACGCGGCCACGGCCGTCCCGGCGGCCACCGCGGGAAGCCACCGGCGCACCAGTTCGCCGCCGCCGGATTGCAGCACCGGGTAGCTGCCCAGCCCCTGGAGCGCCAGCGCGGTTTCCGCCTCGGTGCACTGGGTGGCCAGCGACTCCCTGAGCAAGCAGAGATCAATGGCCGAGGCCTCGCGGGATGAGGGCTCCCCGGCCGCCGCGCCGGGGAGCGCCGCGCCGGGGAACAGCCGGGCGAGCAGGCCGAGCCGCCCCATGGCAGTCAGCAGTTCCCTGTTGACGCGGCCCGGCCGGCCGGCTTCGGCCAGCGGCCGCAGTTCGGCCGCGGCATACCCGCGCACCTGGGCCGCGAAGTCCTGCTGCGCGGCGGTCAGCCCGAACTGACCGGCGACCGAGCCGGCCCGCTCAGCGGGCCGCCCGAACGCGGTCATGGCCTGGCCCCGGAATCCGCGCCCGGGCGCCACCGGGCGTGCGCGGTACCCGGCACACCGGCCCTGATCAGCTCAAGCCGGGGCCGCGGGCCGTCGGTGCGGCCGGTCTGCGGCTTGCGGTTGCCCGCGGCGAACTGGTCCGGCCAGGCCGCGCCCGGGCCCGAGTAACCCTGGTCCGCCGCGGCGTGCAGGGTCCACTGTGGGTTGTACAGGTGAGCCCGGCCGAGGGCGCAGAAGTCGGCACGGCCGGCCAGCAGGATCGAGTTGACGTCGTCGTAGGAGGAGATGACACCGACCGCGATCACCGTCACACCGTACTTGCGGCCGATCTCGTTGCGGATCCGGTCCGCATACGGGGTCTGGTAGCTGCGGCCGAACGCCGGGCGCTCGTCGCTGACCACCTGACCGGTGGACACGTCCACGCCGTCCACCCCGTGCTCGGCGAACGCCCGGGCGATCTCCACCGCCTCGTCGGCGTCGACGCCTCCCTCGTGCCAGTCGGTGGCCGAGATCCGCACCGTGACCGGGCGCCCGGCCGGCCACACCGCCCTGATCGCGTCCAGCACCTCCAGCGGGTAGCGCAGCCGGTTCTCCAGCGGCCCGCCGTAGGCATCGGTGCGCTGGTTGCTGAGCGGGGACAGGAACTCCGACAGCAGGTAGCCGTGCGCGCAGTGCAGCTCAAGCAGGTCGAAACCGGCCCGTGCGGCCCGCTCCGCCGCACCAGCGAACTGCCCGGTGATCTCGGCCAGGTCGGCGATCGTCAGCTCGCGCGGTACCTGGTTGCCCGGTGAGTAGGGGATCGCGGACGGGCCGCACACCTCCCAGTTGCCCTCGGGCAGGGGCTGGTCGATGCCCTCCCACATCAGCCGGGTGGAGCCCTTACGGCCCGAGTGGCCGAGCTGGATCCCGATTGCCGCGTCGGTCCGTTCGTGCACGAAGTCTGCCACGCGCCGCCACGCGGCCTCCTGACCCGCGGTGTACAGGCCCGCGCAGCCGGGGCTGATCCGCCCCGATTCGGACACGCACACCATCTCGGTCATCACCAGG
This sequence comes from Streptosporangiaceae bacterium, assembly GCA_036497045.1. Lineage (GTDB taxonomy): Bacteria > Actinomycetota > Actinomycetes > Streptosporangiales > Streptosporangiaceae > DASXKD01. The sequence continues at coordinate 5,495 of DASXKD010000574.1, forward strand.
CCGGCTCCGCCGAGCGCCTTGCTGCCCAGGTGCACCAGGTGGAAGTCACCGGGCATGCCGTCGCAGGCCGAGTACATGTCCATCGGCGACACGATGACCCGGTTCTTCAGGTGCAGCCCGCCGATCCGGCCCGGCTGGAACATCGGCGGCCGTACCTGTGGCTCGGTGCCGTCCTCGGCGGCGTCCTGCTGGCCGGCGAACCAGCGGTCCATGCCCGCCACGAACTCAGGATCCCTGAGCCGGAGGTTGTCGTAGGTGACCCGGCGGCTGCGGGTAATGATGTTGAACGCGAACTGCTCGGGTTCCTGGCCGGTGTAGGAGCCGATGTGCTCGAACCACTCAAGGCTGGCCTGGGCCGCCCGCTGGGTGGACGCAACCACGGGGCGTCGTTCGGCTTCATAGGCCTCAAGAGCCGAGGTGACGTCGCGCTGCTCGTGCAGGCACGCGGCCAGCGCCAGCGCGTCCTCCATGGCCAGTTTGGTGCCCGAGCCGATGGAGAAGTGCGCGGTGTGCGCGGCGTCGCCGATCAGCACCACATTGCCGTGGTGCCAGCGCGCGCAGCGCACCGTGGTGAAATTGACCCACCGGGAGTTGTTGCCGACAATCTCGTGGCCGCCCAGCACGCCGGCGCACAGGCCGCGGATCCTCTCGATCGACGCCTCGTCGCTGCGCCCGGGGGGCAGCCCCGCGGCGGCCGCGGCCGGGCCGGCGAACCCGGCGCGCCGCCACACCTCGTCGTGCGCCTCCAGGATGAACGTGCTCGCGTTCCGGCTGTAGGGGTACCCGTGGACCTGCATGACCCCGGCCGGGGTGTCCAGGATGTAGACCTTGAACGCGTCGAAGACCAGGTCGGTGCCGAGCCAGATGTAGGCGCAGTTCCGCGCCTCCAGGTGTGGCCC
>DASXKD010000575.1:0-4664 GCA_036497045.1 Streptosporangiaceae bacterium
CTCGATGGAATATGCCATGCAATGCATGAATATTCGTATGGGCAACGCTCGCTATTCGGCATGTCCGCACGGTCGTGGCTGGTCCCTTCGCGCATCTTCGCAGTGGCGGCGGTCAGGAAAGGTACTCGAGCAGGGCTGGCAGGTCGGCGAAGGAGCCAAGGACGTGGTCGGGGGTGCCGCTGGCGTTGTGGTGGGCGCTGGGCAGATACTTGCCGGTCTTGACCAAGACCCCGGTGAGGCCCTGGCGCTGGGCGGCCAGCACGTCGGTCTCGATGTCATCACCCACCATCACCGTATGCGCGGCGTCGGCGCCCAGGTGTGCCAGCGCGGTGGCGAAGAACGCCGCGGCGGGCTTGCCCACCACCGCGGCCTCGATGCCGGCCGCCTGTTCCAGCCCGGCGACAAAGGCCCCGCTGTCGAGTTGCAGGCCCTCGCTAGTGCGCCAGTACAGCCCCCGGTGCATCGCCACCAGCGTGGCCCCGGCCCGCAGGCAGCCGAAGGCCCGGTTCAGCGCCTGATAGCTGAACTCCGGGCCGGCGCCGCCGACCAGCACCACGTCCACCGGGGCCGGGTCGCCGACCGGGGCGAGGGTCACGCCCGCCAGATCCGCACCGATCTGCCCGCTGTTGAGCAGCAGGCACCGGGCACCGGGGTAATGGTCGTTCAGGTAGGCGGCGGCGATGGCGGGCGCGGTGAGAATATCGGTGGCCGTGACCGGGAAACCGGCCCCGGCCAGGACGGCCGCGATCGATGCCCGTGGCCGGGAGGTGGTGTTGGTGACCAGGGCCAACGGCAGGCCTGCCGCGCGCAGCTGCCGCAGCGCCGCCACCGCCCCCGGCAGCGGCCGCCACGACACGGTCAGCACCCCATCGATGTCGATCAGTACCCCGCTGATGCGCATGCCGCGACCATAACCCCCAGCCGCCACGACAGCCCAAGACCCGGCCCAGCCATTCCGCGCCACGTTTCGGGCCGGCCGCCGGGCCAGCCCGCGCCCTGCTGTATGTACGGAGGCCGGCGCTACCGGCGCCAGGCGCAGGTGCGTGCCGGCCGGGGTGGGGGTGAGGGTGAACTCGACCTGGGTGGCGCCGGGGGGCAATTCGGTGCTGCCGGCCACGCCCCGGCGGCGCCGTGAGTCCGTGGATGCTGGGTGACATGTGTCAGCGTCGCCATATCGCCAGCCATCCCTCATTCCACGACCAGTCGCGTCCTCGGACGGGAGAAGCGGACCCGGTGGACGTTTGTGCCGGAGGCGATAAGGTCGCGTCGACTGCGAGGCGTTTGACCAGTTGGCCGGGGAGCTGAAAGCGTGACATCGATGAATGACCTGTCGCGTGCCGCTGCCGCGCCCTGGGCTGCGGGTGGCCCTATGTTCAGTCGGCCCGGCCTGGCCAGGCCGGTGGCCTGGGCCGCACCGGATGATCTGGATCGGCAACGCGCCAGGCAGGCACGCGGAGCGCTGGGCAAACCGCTGGTGCCGGCCAGTGTTGCCTCGCCGCGGCTGGGCGATGAGCTGTTCGCGCGGCTCTTGACCTACGGCACGCCGCACGAGACTCAGCAGGGCGATGTACTGTTCCGGCCGGGTGACGAAGACGTCGACCTGATCGTGGTCGGCCGGGGTTCGGTGGAGGTTGTCCGGACGGAAACGGCCGAAGTGCCCGCCGCGACCGTCGCGGCGGTGGATGCGGGCGGCTTTGTCGGCGAGCTGAACCTGCTGACCGGGCAGAATGTCTACCTGCTGTGCCGGGTGCGGGAGGGCGGCACGGTCTACCGGGTGTCGCCGGAGCGGCTGCGGCAGCTCATGGCCAGCGACGTCGAACTGTCCGACATCGTCTTCAAGGCGCTGATTGCCCGCCGGGAGCTGCTGCAGCGCAGCACCGCCGCCCTGGCGGTGGAGATCGTCGGCACCGACCGGTCGGCGGCGGCGCTGGCGCTGCGGACTTACGCCGCCCGCCAGCGCCTGATCCACCTGTGGTTCGACGCCGACACCCCCGCGGGCCGGGCGATGATGGAGTCTTCCGGCCTGACCGAGGACGACCTTCCCGCCGTTGTCATGCCCGGCGCCACGCTGACACAGGCCACGCCGGGCGCGCTGGCCGACAAGCTCGGCCTCAGCTACCGTCGTTCGTCCACCAAGCCGGTAGACGTCACGATCGTCGGCGCGGGCCCGGCCGGCCTGGCGGCCGCGGTCTACGGCGCGTCCGAGGGCCTGGACACCGTGCTGCTGGACGCCGTCGGCACCGGCGGGCAGGCCGCGGCAAGCTCCCGGATCGAGAACTACTTCGGCTTCCCATTCGGCCTTTCCGGCGCCGATCTGACCGGCCTGGCCGTGCTCCAGGCGCTGAAGTTCGGAGCCCAGCTGGCCAGCCCGTGCCAGGCGGTCAAGCTCGACACCGACCGCAACGGCGACCTGCTCCGCCTGCACCTGCAGGGCGGGGAGGTCATCGACAGCAAAGCCGTCGTCATCGCGACCGGCGCCCGCTACCGGGCACTGCCACTGGAACGCTGGCCTGACTTCGAGGGCGCCGGCATCTACTACGCGGCCACCGAACTAGAAGCCCGGGCGTGTGCGGGCAGCCCGGTCACGGTGGTCGGCGGCGCGAACTCCGCGGGTCAGGCGGCGCTGTACCTGGCCGGGCGAGGCAGTGAGGTCTCACTAGTCGTCCGCGGCCCGGACATCGCGACCGAGATGTCGGCCTATCTCGTCGACCGGCTGCTGGCCCACCCGCGGGTGACGGTACGGTGCCGGAGCGAGGTCACCCGGCTAGATGGCGGCGACTTCCTCGAGGAAGTCACCATCACCGACCGGAAGGCGGACACCGCGCAAGCCCAGCCGTGCTCAGGCTTGTTCTGCTTCATCGGCGCCGAGCCCGCCACGAGCTGGCTGGCCGGGATCGCTACCGGAGACGACGGTTTCATCCGGACCGACGTCCAGCTGACCGACGGTGACCTCGGACCGGCCTGGACCACGCTGGGACGGCGGCCGCTCCCGTTCGAGACCAGCATCCCCGCCGTGTTCGCCGTCGGCGACGTCCACTCCGGCTCGATGAAGCGGGTCGCCGCAGCCACCGGCGAAGGCGCCAGCGCCATCGCGTCGGTACACAAGGCCATCGCCACGCTGGCCTAACGACCCCGTACGATCCCAGCCGGCCATGTCGATCGTTGACCTCGTCGCACCCTTTTCGCTGGTGTCCGGGTCCTCACCGCGCGCGCGAGCGCGGCGTTGTCTTGTCCTGCCCTGGCGGGCGGTGCCCATGCTAGCTTGAACCTTGGCCCAGGGAGCCGGGCAGCACAGGCCGGTGATCCTACGTCGGGCATGTGCGCTGTGCGACGGCGGGTGGACGGCGCAGGACACTCATCTGTTCGCGATGAAGGCCGGATCATGGCGCATTAGGCGGGTTCGGCGGACTGGGAAGGCAGGCTGGCGGAACAGCTCGGTCGCTAGCGAAAGGGGAACGTTAGTGACTAACGGAACGGGCGAGGCCAGATATCACTGTCGATCCCGGCTTGCTGGCCGGCTTGCCGTCTTGGCGGCCACGGCGGGACTTGCGCTAGCGATAGCCGTGAGCGCGGGCCAAGCGCAGGCGGCCCGGCATCCGGCGCCTGCGGCGGGTCGCAGCCAGGTGGCGGCCGGGGTGATTTCCACCGTCGCGGGTGGCGTCGGCGGCCCGGCCAAGGCCACCGATGTGGGCCCTTTCGCGCCCTGCGGCGTGTCATATTCGGCTGGCTCGGTGTATGCCGCCGACGGCTCGGCCCTGCGGAAGATCAACCCGCGGACCGATTGGCTGACGACACCAGCGGGCAACGGCATCGTTGGGCCGGCCTTCGATGGTCTTCGAGCGACACGGGCCCCCATCGACGCGTGCACGGTGGCGTTCGACCGGGCCGGCAACGCTGCGCTGCCCGACACGCCTAACAACATCCTCCAGGTGGCGGCGGCCCGTACGGGCACGTTCTACGGCCGGGCGATGACCGCCGGGCACATTTACACCGTGGCCGGCAACGGCAGCCCCGGATTCTCCGGGGACGGCGGCCCGGCCATCAAGGCCGAACTCAGCTCCCCGTCTGGAATCGGGATGGACAGCGCGGGAAACCTGCTGATCGCCGACTCGCAAAATCAGAGAGTCCGGGTGGTCGCAGCGGCCACCGGCAGGTTCTACGGCCAGGCCATGACCCGCGGAGACATCTACACGGTGGCCGGCAATGGCAAAGCCGGATTCTCCGGGGACGGCGGCCCGGCCATTAAAGCCACGATCTTCCGCCCGCAAGATGCGACGGTGGACGGCGCGGGGAACCTGCTGATCGCCGACACGCTCAACTTCCGAGTCCGGGTGATCGCGGCCAGCACCGGCACGTTCTACGGGCAGGCGATGACCGCCGGGCACATCTACACCGTGGCCGGCAACGGCATCGCGAGGTTTTCCGGTGACGGCGGCCCCGCCACTAAAGCGCAACTCTACGAGCCGGGCGCGGTGACTGTGGACGGGGCGGGCAACTGGGTGATCGCCGACACCGGCAACAACAGGATCCGGGTGGTCGCGGCGAGCACCGGCACGTTCTACGGCCAGGCCATGACCGCCGGCGACATCTACACGATCGCCGGCACCGGGCGCAGCGGCTCGTCCGGCGACGGCGGCCCGGCGGCCAGCGCGACACTGCGTTCC
>DASXKD010000576.1:0-3815 GCA_036497045.1 Streptosporangiaceae bacterium
GGGGTTAGCGCTGGGCGGGGCGGTCGGGTCGGGGTTAGCGCTGGGCGGGGCGGTGGGGTCGGGGTTAGCGCTGGGCGGGGCGGTGGGGTCGGGGCTAGCACTGCCATCGGTACCCCCTCGGCGTGACCATCCGGCCGGCGATGATCTGGGTGCTGGCCGAGCCGACGATGACCACGCTGCTCATGTCCGCGACGGCCGGGTCGATCTCGGCCAGGGTGGTGACCAGCACCCGCTGCCCGGGGCGGAACGCGTCGTGCACCACGCCGACCGGGGTGCCGGGGTCCCGGTGGCCGGCCAGGATCTCCAGTGCCGCGCCGAGTTGCCAGTCCCGCTCCTTGCTGCGCGGGTTGTAGAAGGCCACCACGAAGTCGCCTTCGCCGGCAGCCCGGATCCGGCGCTCGATGATCTCCCAGGGCGTGTGCAGGTCGGACAGGGAGATGATCACGTGATCGTGGCCGAGCGGGGCGCCGAGCAGCGCGGCGGCCGCGAGCCCGGCGGTCACCCCAGGTACCCCGGTCACGTCGATGTCCGCGCCCGCGATCGCCAGGGCCGGGCTGGCCATCGCGTAGACGCCCGCGTCGCCGGAGCCGACCAGCGCGACCGCGTGCCCCTGGCGGGCTTCGGCCACGGCGCTGGCGGCCCGGTGCTCCTCGTCACCCAGGCCGCTGCTGAGCACCCGGGTGCCGGGCCGTAGCACGTCGCGGATCTGGTCCAGGTAGCGGTCCAGGCCCACCACCACCGAGGCGCGGCGCAGTTCCTGGATCGCCCGGGGAGTGACCAGGTCCCGGTCGCCGGGGCCGAGCCCTATCAGGACCAGCCGGCCCCGTGGCCGGATCCGGGCCAGCGCCACCGTGGCCATGGCCGACTTGCGCTTGGCCACCACCAGTTCGTCGCCATAGGTGAGGGCCGCCGCCTCGGCCACGCTCGGGGTACCGACGGCCGCCAGCGCCGCCTCGCCCGGGTTCGGCACCGGGACGTCCGCGAGCTGGGTGGCCGGGTAGCTGTGCAGCGGCCAGCCGCCCTGGCGGGCCGCCGCCACGATCCCCTCCTCCCGGGCCTTGGCGTCGACCGTGGCCAGTGCGGTCACCGAGTCCCGGGAGAGCCCGCCCACGGCCAGCGCCTCGTCGAGCAGTCCGAGTACCTCCTCCTCGGTGACGCCCTTGCTGGCGCCGACGCCCGCGACCAGCGACGGCGGGCGGAGCACCACGGTGCTGTCGTCGACCGGCACGATCCGGTCGGTCACCATGATCCGGCACTGGCCCGGGGCCCCGATGGTGACCGGGAGCGACGGCAGCGGCCAGGTGGCGTCGGACTCGAAGCCGACCGGTTCGCCGTCAAGCAGCGCCCGGCTGACCCTCGCGATCGCGCCCTCGGCGGGCCAGCCCAGGGTGTCAAGCCCGGGCAGCCCGGTGGCGTCGGTCGCCGTGGTGATGATCGCCTGGGCGCCGAGCATATCGGCGACCCTGGTGCACAGCGCGTTGGCGCCGGCCGCGTGCCCGCCGACCAGCGTCACCGCGTAACGGCCCGGCTCGTCCACGCAGACCACGGCCGGGTCGATCCATTTGCTGTCCAGCAACGGGGCGACCAGCCGGGTGGTCGCACCCACGGCCAGGAAGCACACCAGCCCGTCGCACTCGGCCCAGGCCCGGTGCAGCGCCTGCCTGGCTGGCCCGTCGTAGCTGCGGGTCTCGCCGGGCCAGGCCGCTGCCAGCCGGGCGGCGGAGGCACGGCCGGCCATGGTGACCGCGATGAGCCCGATCATCGAGGTGCTCCGGGGCCGGTGTCGCGAGTTCCGGGGCCGAAGTGGTCCCCAGGGCTGCCGGGTTCCGTGCTTCCGGGGCCGGGGAGCCGGGGGCCAGCGGGGCTGACAGGTTCGGTGGCACCGGAGCCGGGGAGCCGGAGGGCAGCGGCGCTGACGGGTTCGGTGGCACCAGGGCCCGCCGTCGCCCACACCAGGAACACCGGGTTGGTGGCGGCGAGGCGGTGCACGTCGCCGGGCAGCGGGGCGAACCTGGCCGCCTGCACCAGCGCGCCCCCGGTGGCATAACCGGCCGCGTCAAGGGCGGCGATCGCCTGGCTGACCCGTTCCACCGCGGCGAGCGCCACCACGATCCTGGCCGGGCGCCGGGCGGCCACCGCTTCGATCACGCGCGGCCCCCCGCCCCCGACGAAGACCGCGTCCGGGTCCGGCAGTTCCGCCAGTGCCTGCGGTGCCTCGCCCGGCACGACCCGCACGTCCACGCCGTGCCCGGTGGCGTTGGCGCGGGCCCGTTCGCAGCGCACGGCGTCGCGCTCCACCGCGATCACCGCCGCGCCGAACCGGGCGCACTCGATGCCGACAGACCCGCTGCCCGCGCCCACGTCCCAGACCAGCATCCCGGGGCCGGGGCCGAGCCTGGCCAGCGCCAGCGCCCGCACCTCGGCCTTGGTCATGACCGCATCCCGGCTGTCGAACTCCTCCTCCGCCAGCGCCCAGCCCACAGCCCCTTCGCGCATGAATCTGACGCTGGTGCCCCTAGAAGGGCACCTATCCCACATCCATGAGGGGTGACGGCTGTGGGGGAGCGGTGCAGTGCCGAGGACCAGTACCACGTTGGGGTCTTCCCAGGTGTGCTCGGCCCCCCTGGCGGGGGAACACTCGGTGAGCCGCTCGTCTTCGGTGCCGAGGTGCTCCGCGACGATGAGCCGGCGGTCCCAGCCGTCCAGCGCTGCCCCGATCTCCGCCGGGCCGCACCCCGGCCCGGTGAGCACCGCGACCTTGGAGTAGGCACGGCATACGTTGACCGCCGGGCGCGGGTCCCGGCCGTGCGTGCTGACCACCACGGCATCGTCCCAGGCCAGGCCCGCCCGGGCGAAGGCCAGGGCGACCGAGGACACCGCGGGCAGCACCGTGAACGTCAGGCCGCGCTCGCGCAGGGCGCGGACGATCCCGAAGAACCCGGGATCCCCGGAGGCCAGAACCACCGCGTCGCCGTCGTGCGCGGCGAGCGCGTCCAGCGCGGGCGCCAGTTCCCCGAGCACTACGGTCTGCGCCCGGCCGGGTGCGGTCAGCACGGGAAAGGCGGCGAGGTGCCTGCGGGCGCCGGCCACGAGGGTCGCGGCCGCGAGCGCCGCCTCGGCCCGGGGGGTGAGGGCCGAGCCGTCCATGCCCACGACGGTGATCATGCCGCGGTCACCCACTCGGGCCTGGTCGCCGCGACCGCGCGGGCGCCACTGAAATCCACCATCGCCACGTCGGCGGTCAGCTTGCCCTGGCCGGCCCGCAGCAGCACCGACCGGACCCGCTGGCACAGTTCGTCCCCCGCGGGGCGCAGCAGTTCCTCCCGCTGCCAGATCTCGTAGGCGTGGCGGCCGGTGTTCGCGGCCGAGACCTCCTGCGCCACGGCCGCCGTCCCTCCGGCGGCGAGGGTGACGTCGCCGAGCAGCCCGAGGTCCACCTTGGACCGGGTGTAGTGCGTCATCAGCACGCCGGCCGCGAGCTTGGCCAGCTTTCCGGCCATCCCGACGAAGATCACCCGGTCGAGACCCACCGCCAGCGCGCGGCGCAGCGCCGCCCCGGTGAAGTCGCCCACCTCGACGAAGCACACCTCGGCCAGATCGGGAAGCAGCGCCATCGCCCCCTTCTCCGTCCGCCCGCCGGTACACAGCACCACCGTCCGCTCGCCCTGGGCGGCCATCACCGACACCGCCTGCTCCACGCTGGCCCGCCACGACGCGGTGGAAAACGGCCGGACGATCCCGGTCGTGCCGAGGATCGAGATCCCGCCGAGGATGCCCAGGCGCGCGTTGGTGGTCTTGCGTGCCATCTTCTCGCC
>DASXKD010000577.1:0-12277 GCA_036497045.1 Streptosporangiaceae bacterium
GGCCGCGCCGGGCGCGGCGGGCCTCGGTGGCCCGCCGCGCCGCGGCGGCCTGCTCCCGCAGGTCCCTGGCCCGCTCCGCGGCCAAGTACTGCGTGCTGTACGGAAACATCGTTGCCTCCTCGTGCCGGACAATGGGGTTCCGCCCGGCACAATCGAGACTCGCGGTAAGGCCCACCCGCGCGCATCGGGCATACGCCTTATCTCAGGCTGGGCATGAGTCTTAGGACCGCAGGCACCCGATCGTCGGTGGCAGGGGATGACCCCGGCGCGGAGTTCTGTCCGCGCCGGGGTTAGCCTCTGGCACCCCGTTTCCGGGACTGGCGGCGGAAGGCGAAGCGCCAGGCCGCCCTACTCCCATTCGATGGTGCCTGGAGGCTTGCTTGTCACGTCCAGGACCACGCGGTTGATCTCGGGCACCTCGTTGGTGATCCGGGTCGCAATCGCGGTGAGCACCGGGTCCGGCAGCCTCGCCCAGTCCGCGGTCATGGCGTCCTCGCTGGTCACCGGGCGGAGCACCACGGGGTGCCCATAGCTGCGCCCGTCGCCCTGGACCCCCACCGAGTACACGTCGGCGAGCAGCACCACCGGGCACTGCCAGATCTGTTCGTCCAGCCCGGCCGCCGACAGTTCCGCGCGGACGATCGCGTCCGCCGCCCGCAGGATCCGCAGCCGTTGCGGCGTGACCTCCCCCACGATGCGGATCGCCAGGCCGGGGCCAGGGAAGGGCTGGCGGCCCACGATCGCGGGCGGCAGCCCCAGCTCGGCGCCGACCTTGCGCACCTCGTCCTTGAACAGGTCGCGCAGCGGCTCCACCAGCTTGAAGCCCAGGTCGGCGGGGAGGCCGCCGACGTTGTGGTGGGACTTGATGCTGGCCGTTCCCGTCCCCCCGCCGGACTCGACCACGTCGGGGTAGAGGGTGCCCTGGACGAGGAACTCGACGGCCTCGCCGTGCGCACCGGCCTGCGCGGTGATCTGCCCGGTGGCCCGTTCGAACGCGCGGATGAACTCCCGGCCGATGATCTTGCGCTTCTCCTCCGGGTCCGCCACGCCCGCCAGGGCGCCGAGAAAGGCATCGGCGGCGTCCTCGATGTGCAGGTCCACCCCGGTGGCCGCGACGAAATCCTTCTCCACCTGCTCGGCCTCGCCCTGGCGCAGCAGTCCGTGATCCACGAACACGCAGGTGAGCCTGGTGCCGATGGCCCGGTGTACCAGTGCCGCGGCGACGGCCGAGTCCACCCCGCCGGACAGGCCGCAGATTGCCCGGGCGCCGCCGACCTGTGCGGCGATCCTGGCCACCTGCTCGTCGATGACGCCGCGCATGGTCCAGTCCTGGCGGCAGCCGGCCGCTGCCAGGAACCGCCGCAGCAATTCAAGGCCCGCCGGGGTGTGCACCACCTCGGGGTGGAACTGCACGCCGAACAGCCCGCGGCCGGGGTCCTGCACCGCGGCTACCGGCGAGGCGGCGGTGCGGGCGGTGACCGCGAACCCGGGCGGCGCCTGCGTGCAGGTGTCACCGTGCGACATCCACACCTGCTGCGGGGAGGGCAGCCCGGCGAGCAGCCCCGCATCCGGGAGCAGGCGCAGTTCGGTGCCGCCGTACTCGCCCACCGGCGTGCGGGTCACGGTGCCGCCGAGTTCGGACACCATCACCTGGAATCCGTAGCAGATGCCAAGGACCGGGATTCCGGCGCCGAGCAGGCCGCCGGGGGCAGGCGGGGCACCGTCGGCGTACACCGAGGAAGGGCCGCCGGACAGGATGATCGCTTTGGGACGGCGCGCCAGCATCTGCGCGGCGGGCATGCTCGCAGGCACGATCTCCGAATGCACCTGGCATTCCCTGACCCGTCGCGCGATGAGCTGTGCGTACTGGGCGCCGAAGTCGACGACAAGGACCGTGTCGTGGTCAGGCACAGGATGCACGATGCCGCCTTCCCCTGGCCTTCTGTCCGCCGCCCCTTGCCGCAGGCCTGGCCGGGCGGGCCAGGTCGAGAGCCAGTCTATGAAGCATGCGTTACGCAGGCGGCGTGGCGCGCCCGGGCGTGTTGCCCCCGGAGGGCGACCCCCTGGAACCCCCGCTGGCCTGAAGGCCCTGCGACTCCGTCGCGGGGCCTTCGGCCGTCTCGGCGACCGCTGGCCCGGGGCCATCGCCGGCGCCCGGTGCCGCGGGCCCGATCCGCACCCGTGCGATGCGGCGGGCGTCCATCTCGGTCACGGTCAGCCGGTGCCCGTCCACCTCCACGGCGTCCCCGACTGCCGGCAACTGCCCGAGCATCGCGAGCACGTAACCGGCCACGGTCTCGTACGGGCCCTCCGGCAGGGCCACCCCGGTCTGTTCCGCGAACTCGTCCAGGTTCAGCAGGCCGTCCACCTCCATCTGGCCGCCTGCCAGCTTGCGCGGGCTCTCCTCCACGTCGTACTCGTCCCTGATGTCGCCGATCAGCTCCTCGACCAGGTCTTCCAGGGTCACGATGCCCGCGGTGCCGCCGTATTCGTCCACCACGATCGCCAGGTGAGCGTGGTCGCGGCGCATCTCCGACAGGGCCGGCAGCACCCGCTTGCTGATCGGCAGCCGCTCCACCGGCCGGCACACCTCGCCGACCACAAGCGCCTTGCCCGCCAGGGCGGGGTCGAGCAGGTCGCGCAGGTGCACGAACCCGATCACGTCGTCGTAGGACTCCTGGTACACCGGGAACCGCGAATGGGGCGCCTTCGAGGCGATCTCGGCAGCCCGGGCCAGCGGGGTGTCGGCCGCGATGAACTCCACCTCCGTGCGCGGCAGCAGCACCTCGCGGAGCTGGCGTTTCCCCGCGTCGAACACGTCGGCCACGATGCGCCGCTCGTCTGCCGACAGCGCCTGGTGCCCCGCGACCAGGTCTTGCAGTTCCTCGGCGGTCATCACCTCGCGGCCGGCCGACGGGTCGCCGCCGAGCAGCCGCACCACCACGTTGGTGGATATGGACAACAGCCAGACCAGCGGCCTGGCCAGCACGGAGATCCGGTCGAGAAGCGGAGCCGCGAACAGCGCGACCGACTCGGGCCGCTGCAGCGCCAGCCGCTTGGGCGCGAGTTCCTGCAGCACCAGGCTGAAGAACGAGATAGCCACCGTCACCGTGATCAGCGAGAGCACCGACGCCCAGCCGGAGCTGACATTGTTCGCGATCAGCGCGGACTTCATGGCGGCGGCCAGCGTCGCCGCGCCGAACGCGCCGGACAGCAGCGTCGCCACGGTCACGCCGATCTGGACCGCGGACAGGAAGCGGTTGGGGTCCTGGGCGAGCTTCGCGGCCCGCTGGCCGCGCTTCCCGCGCTGCGCCAGCGAGTGGACCTGCCCCTCACGCAGCGAGACGAGGGCCATCTCCGCGCCGGAGAAGAACCCGCCGACGAGCAAGATGACCAGAACGATGATGACGTCCCAGCCGACCTGGTTCACGGCGTGACCCCTGACCTCCGCAGTTCACCTGACCGGCGGCGGCGCGCGGTCACCCCCCGTCGCTGCCCGGCCGCAGGCCGGCCTAAACCCGGCCGGCGCCGCCCCGGCGCGTCTGCACAGTTTAAGCAGTACAGCCACTCCCGCGGGCGATCTGACCCGGGCCCGGCGAAGCTGCCCGCCCACCTGGGCCGGCCTGACCCGGGCCCGGCGAAGCTGCCCGCCCACCTGGGCCGGCCTGACCGGCGCGGTCGCCATGCCGAACGCAAAATCGCGGTGCGGGCCTGGTGCGCAGGCCGTGACGGGGGCCGGGCTACCGTATGTGTCCCGTGGGAGCAGATCTGTACTGGAAGGACAGCACCCGGCTGGCGGACGGGCGCGAGATCATCTACTACGACGAGTCGCCCGGGCTCGGCCGGGCCAAGGCGCCGGACCGGCGGCCCCTCGGCTACCGGCCCGCCGGCCCCGGTGAGATTTCCGGCCCGGACCAGGACCCGTCCCCGTCCGGGCTCCGCTGGGACGCGCTCGCCGGAGAATGGGTGATCATCGCCGCCCAGCGCCAGGACCGGACGTTCCTGCCACCGCCCGAGGAGTGCCCGCTCGACCCGTCCCGTGAGGGCAGGCTGACCGAGATCCCCGCGGACGACTACGACGTGGTCGTCTTCGAGAACCGGTTCCCCTCGCTGCGGGGTGCCGGTAACCCGGCGGCGGCCGTGGGACTGCCGGCCATGCCGCAGCCTGGCGGCCCGCTGGAGACGGCGGGCGTCCCCGGCCGGCCGGCCATCGGCCGGTGCGAGGTGGTCTGCTTCACCTCCGATCACGACGCCTCGTTCGCAAGCCTGTCCCCCCGGCGGGTGCGCACCGTCCTGGAGGCGTGGGCGGACCGCACCGCGGTGCTTGGCGACATGCCGGGCATCGAGCAGGTCTACTGCTTCGAGAACCGGGGCGAAGAGATCGGGGTCACGCTCAGCCATCCGCACGGGCAGATCTACGGCTACCCGTTCGTGACCCCGCGCACCGAGCGGATGCTCCGCCAGGCCAGGGCGCACGCCGCGGCCGGGCGGGCGAACCTGTTCGACGAGCTTGTCGCCGGTGAACTGGCGGCCGGCACCCGGATCGTGGCGCGGAACGAGCACTGGGCCGCGTTCGTGCCCGCGGCGGCCCGCTGGCCTTACGAGGTGGTGCTGTTCCCAGCCAGGCGGGTGGCCAGCCTCCCGGATCTCACCGACGCGGCACGGGACGCGTTCTGCATCTTGTACCTTGACGTGCTGCGGCGCCTTGACGCATTGTTCGGCGTGCCGCTGCCGTATATCGCGGCGTGGCACCAGGCGCCCGGCGGTGACCCCTTCGCGTGCCAGGAGTTCGGCCTGCACCTGCAGGTGCTGTCCATCCGGCGGGCGCCGGGCAAGCTGAAGTACCTCGCGGGCAGCGAATCGGGCATGGGAGTCTGGATCAACGACGTGCTGCCTGAAGATGCTGCGCGCAGGCTGCGGGAGGCCGGATGAAGCTGCTGGTGACCGGTGGTGCGGGCTACATCGGCAGCGTGGTGGCTGCGATGGCGCTGCGTGAGGGGCACCAGGTGGCCGTCCTCGACGACCTGTCCACCGGGCACGCCGACGCGGTACCTGGGAGCGCGGCCTTCACCCAGGGCCTGGTGCGCGACCAGGCGCAGGCCATGCTCGCCGATGGCGTGGACGCCGTGCTGCACTTCGCCGCGAAGTCACTGGTCGCCGAGTCGGTGGCCAAGCCTTCGCTGTACTGGGATCACAACCTGGGCGGTTCGCTGGCGCTGCTCGAGGCGATGCGGCAGACCGGGGTCGCCAGGATCGTGTTCTCCTCCACCGCGGCGGTCTACGGTGAGCCCGAGCGCACGCCCATCGAGGAGACCGCCCGGGCACGGCCGACCAGTCCATATGGTGCTTCCAAGCTCGCCGTGGACACGGCACTGGCCGAGCACGCCAGGATGCACAAGGCCGCCGCGGTGAGCCTGCGCTACTTCAACGTCGCGGGCGCCGCCGCCGGGCCGGACGGGCGGTGGCTGGGCGAGCGGCACCATCCGGAGACGCATCTGATCCCCAGCATCCTGGCGGTGGCCCTGGGCGGAGTGAAGTGGGATAGTGAAGGGGGAATGGGGAGGTGGGCGGGAGGCGGGGTGCGGCTGTTCGGCGACGACTACCCCACCCCGGACGGCACCTGTGTCCGCGACTACATCCACGTGACCGACCTGGCCCGGGCCCACATGCTCGCCCTGGAGGCGTGCGTGCCCGGCGAGCACCGGGTCTACAACCTGGGCAGCGGCGCCGGGTTCTCCAACACCGAAGTGCTCAGCGCCTGCCGCGAGGTGACCGGAAGGGAGATACCGTCCCAGTTCGCCCCGCGCCGGCCGGGTGACCCGGCGGTGCTCGTCGCCTCGTCCGGCCGGATCCAGGCCGAACTCGGCTGGCGCGCCGAACGGGGACTCGCCACGATGGTCGCCGACGCCTGGCGGTTCACCCTGGAGCGGTCCGCTCCCGGCCGGCCAGCCAGGCGCGCCGAGCGGTGAGCCTTACGGCGGTGGCGGGCCAGGCCGCCGGCCGGTTCCGTGCCTGGCACGGCGCGGAGCCCGCGGGCGTCTGGCACGCGCCTGGCCGGGTGAACCTGATCGGCGAGCACACCGACTACAACTGCGGCTGGGTGCTGCCGTTCGCGCTGGACCGGGGCGTGGTGGTGGCCGCCGCGCGGCGCGGCGACGGCGTGCTGGATATCCGATCACTGCAGTCCGCTGACCAGGCCGTCGTGCCACTGCCCGGGCTCGGCCCTGGCGGCGTGACCGGCTGGGCCGCCTACCCGGCCGGTGTCGCCTGGGCCATGCGGGAGGCCGGCCTGTCCGTGGGCGGGGCCAGCCTGGTCATCGACTCCGACCTGCCGCAGGGCGCTGGCCTGTCGTCCTCGGCCGCGATCGAGTGCGCGGTGGCGATCGCCCTCGCCGACCTGTACGGGGCGGACGTGCCACGGACCGAGCTGGCCCGGCTGGCCAGGCGGGCGGAGAACGAGATGGTCGGCGTGCCCAGCGGGATCATGGACCAGTCCGCGTCGCTGCTCTGCCAGGCAGGGCACGCGCTGCTGCTCGACTGCCGGAGCGGGGAGACCACCCAGGTGCCGTTCGACCCGGCGGCGGCCGGGCTCGCGCTGCTCGTGGTGGACACCGGTGCCCGGCACGCGCTGACCGACGGCAGGTACGCGGAGCGCCGGGCCGAATGCGAGCAGGCAGCCCGGGCGCTCGGTGTGCCCAGCCTGCGCGACGTGGCCGACCCCGCGCGGACGGCGGCGATAGGGGACCCGGTGCTGGCCCGCCGGGCCCGGCACGTGGTGAGCGACAACTGCCGGGTGCGGTCGGCGGTGGATCTGCTCGGCGCAGTGAAGGGGGATGGTGAAGGGGGAATGGGGAGGCGGGCGGGGGGTGGAGTGGCCGGGCTTGGCAGGCTGCTGCACGACTCGCACGCCTCGCTGCGGGACGACTTTGAGGTCTCCTGGCCGCAGGCCGACGTGGCGGCCGAGGCGGCCGAGCGGGCCGGTGCCCTGGGCGCACGGATGGTCGGCGGCGGTTTCGGCGGGTCGGTGATCGCCCTGGTGCCCGCGGACAGCGCGGCGGTCCGCGGCGCGGTGCGGGCCGGGTACGCGGGGCAGGGCTGGCCGCCGCCCGCGTTCCTGGACGCGCCGCCCTCCGCGGGGGCACGCCGCATACTGTGACATTCTGACGCGGGCGATCCGGACACGAGCGAGGAGCGGACATGGCAGTGACCCAGGACGCAACGGCGATCGCGGGCGAACTCACCCATCTGCGGCGCGCCATCCACGCCGAGCCCGAGATTGGCCTGCAGCTTCCGCTGACCCAGCAGAAGATCGTCGCCGCGCTGGACGGCCTGCCGCTTGAGGTCACCCTCGGCTCGGCGCTGACCTCGGTCACCGCGGTGCTGCGGGGCGGGGGCGGGCACGGCCCGGCCGTGCTGCTGCGGGCCGACATGGACGCGCTGCCGGTCGCCGAGCGGACCGGGCTCGACTTCGCGTCCCATATCGGCGGCACCATGCACGCCTGCGGGCACGACCTGCATTCGGCGATGCTGGTCGGGGCGGCGCGGCTGCTGTCCACGCGCCAGGCGGAGCTGCCCGGCAGCGTGGTGTTCATGTTCCAGCCGGGCGAGGAGGGGCACGGCGGCGCCAGGTTCATGATCGAGGAGGGGGTGCTCGACGCGGCCGGCGAGCGGGCGGCCGCCGCCTACGCGCTGCATGTCGCGTCGGCCGAGCTGCCCTTCGGGGTGTTCAGCAGCCGGGAGGGGCCGATGATGGCCGCGGCCGAGGCGCTGGACATCACCGTCACCGGCCGCGGCGGCCACGGCTCCCAGCCGCACCACGCGGCCGACCCCATTCCCGTGGCCTGCGAGATCGTGACGGCGCTGCAGGTGCTGGTGACCCGCCGTTTCGACATCTTCGACCCGGTGGTCATCACCGTGGGCAGCTTCCACGCGGGTACCACGAACAACGTCATCCCCGACGAAGCCCGGCTGCAGGTGACCATCCGCTCGTTCTCCCTGCAGGCCAGGGACCTGGTGCGGGAATCAGTGGTCCGCGTGGTTCACCAGATCGCCGCGGCGCACGGGCTCACCGCGACGGCGGGGTTCACCGGCTCCTACCCGGTGACCATCAACGACGATCAGGAGGCGCAGTTTGCCGCCGGCGTGGTGGCGGACTTCCTCGGCGAGGACCGGTACCACCCGCAGGCCAACCCGATGGCGGGGGCCGAGGACTTCTCCTACGTCCTGGAGCAGGTTCCCGGGGCCTTCGTGATGCTCGGCGCGTGCCCGCCGGGCGTGGACCCGGCCACGGCGCCGTTCAACCACTCCGCGCTCGCGGTGTTCGACGACATGGTGCTGGCCGACGGCGCGGCCCTGTTCACCGAACTGGCCGTGCGCCGCCTCACCCGCTGAACAGGGCTGCCCGAGGCCGGCCATAGCCGCCTGGCCGCGGCGCCGACCGGACGAAGGCGCTCGGCGACTGTGCAGGTTACGTTCAGCAATCACTCGGCGGGCGCTCGGGTTCGCTGGTGATGCTTAGGCGACTCCCCCCCACTGCCAGTGATCCAGTCATGCCAGGGGGAGCACCAGATCGCGCCCCGCGGGCCTTGCGCTGGCGGGGCGCTGGCACGCTGCCCCTTATCCGGCATGACGGCGCGCGTGCTCAGCGACGCCCAGGACGTGACGACCGTGGAGACGACGACCAAGCCCATCGAGGTGTGGCTCAGCCGACCACACCTGGAGGTCACCTGCCGGATCGTCTTCCCCGACGGGACAGCCATCGCGGTAGGGGTGGACGCGCTGTCCCTGCGTGGCGCCCAGCGCGAGATGACGGCGTGGCTGATCGAGCAGGGGTTCGAACCGGCCGGCTGCTGGAGCACCCAGAACGAGAACGACCGCAGCGCAACGCGATCGTTCTGCGGCCAGGACCAAAGCTCCGCGCTGCCCCACCCGCCATCCGGCGCCCCCCCGCAGCCGCCACCCCCCGTGCCCGTGCCCGATCCCGGCCCCGCCCCCATACATGCCTGGCTCCAGGCACCGCGCATCCGCCGTGCGACGCCGGAGAACGGGGCCGGCCAGCGGCGCGCGAGTTCCGCACAGGCCATGGAGACCGAACTGCGCGCCTGGGCGCTGGCCAACGACCAGCGCGACGATGTGATCCGGGCGGCAGCCGCGGCCGGGGTCAGCATGCAGCGCATCCAGGAGGTCACCGGCATCGCCCGGACCACCATCATGCGGATCCTCGGGTCACCGCCGCGCCCGGCCGCCCGCAGGCCCTCGTAACCACCGGGATGGCGCGCCTGACAGGTGTGGTCCCGGGGCGGCCACTTGACAGACCCGCGGCCGCGGGCGTGCCTATGACGAGGGCTGGGGTGTGAGGAGCTGGACCGGGCCGGTGTTGGGGACCGCACCGTTGAGGACGAGGAAGCTGGTGAGGCCGGAGTGGTTGTAGTCGATGGGGTAGGCGGCTTCGCCCGAGCCTGTGGTCGTCTGCGGGATAGACATCGTGGTGAACCCGCCGGTGGCGTCGCCGATCAGCAGGTGGTCCGGCGCGTTGGTGCTCCCGGTCCTGCCACAGACGACGTAGATATCGGGGTTGTTGTCGCCGTTGACATCCCCCACCGCCAGTGCCACCCCGTCTTCGAGATTGAGGATGGTCGTGGGCGTGGCGAACGTCCCGTCGGCGTTCTGGAGGCGAAGGGTGACCGCGGTTTTGGTGAGGACGATGAGGTCGGGGCGGTTGTCGTGGTTGACGTCGACCAGAAGGGCGTCCACGGCGTTCACCGAGGGGCCGAGGACCGAGGACACATCGGTGAACCCGTGGCCCTGGTTGTTCTTGAACAGGCGGAGGCCTCCGGTGTACCCGCAGATCAGCAGGTCCGGCCAGCCGTCACCGTTGTAATCGACGGAGCGCGCCGATAGTGCTCCGATGTTGAGGTTCAGGCCCATGGCCGGGGAGTCGATGAACGAGCCCTTCCCGGTGTTGAGGAAGAACCGGTTGATCGACGGCAGGCCGTCCGAGCGCACCGGATCGGTGCCGTAGAAGACGTCCGGGTAGCCGTCGTTGTTGGCGTCCAGGACGGCACAGCGCCGGCCGCGGCCGGTCGCGTCGCCGATGTTCCACTGGTAGGCCACGTCGGCGAAGCTGCCGTCGGGCTGCTGAATGAACAGCCCGTTGCATTTCAGCGCGGTGCCGCGGTCGGCCCCGACGCTGGCGAAGATGTCCTTCAGGCCGTCCTTGTTGAAATCACCGGTCTTGCAGTCGTGCCGGTCCAGGATGGAACTGAAGAAGCTCACATCGGCCGCGCCGAACGTGCCGTCGTGGTTGTTGATCCACAGGTTCGCCGGGTGCCAGTGGTGGGAGATGAACAGGTCCGGCCAGCCATCCCCGGTGAGATCCCCGACGGTCGCGCTGAAGGACCAGTCCGTGCCGCTGATGCCCGCTGCCGCTGCCTGGTCGGTGATCGTCACCGGGATGGGTGTCTGCGCCGGGGGCGTCGGCGGCGGCGGGCTCGGTGCGGGGCCGACACCGGGAGCGGCCGGCAGCGCCGGCAACGCCGCCGGCGCCCGGGTGGGCAGCGAGACCGGTCCGCTGGGGCAACTCGCCTGTTCGATGAGCGCGTTGGGGCCCGCCCGGCCGACCAGCGTGAGTGCCGACCCGGTCGGGTTGGCCGCAAGCCCGATGACCTCGTCACTGGCCGAATGGGTATCGGCCGAGACCACGGTCGTCCACTTCGTCCCGTTGAAATGCGCCACGAGCGTCTGGTGGCCCTGCGTAGTGGTGTTGTAGAAGGCGCCTGCGGCCCACACGTTGCCGGGCGCGATCGCGCTGACCGTGCGCAGCAGCCCGGCGCCAGGAACCGGTGAACTGGTCCAGGCGCTGCCGTTCCAGTGCAGCGCCACCGGCCGGTCCGCGCCGCCGTCGTTGCAATAACCCACCGCCCACACATCGCTGGCGGTCCGGACGTCAATCCCCGTCAGCACGGTGTCGACTTTGCCGGGCGACGGCACCCCACCCACCAGCACCCACGACGGCGACGGCTTCGTCGTGTCGTAGCGCAGCACCAGCGGCTGCAGTCCCGCGGGGCCCAGCCAGTAGCCGACCGCCCACAACCCGGTCGCCGCCGTCCCCGCGACGGCCATCAGCGAATTGTCGGTGCTGGCCGCCACGTTGGGACTGGCCACCTGCGTCCACGTGCCGCCCGACGCATGCTCGATCAGCGTGCTCCGAACCCCGGCCTTGGTGATCTGGAAACCGACCGCCCACGCGGACCCGTCGGCCAGAGTGTCCACATCCGTAAAGAGCGAGTCGCTGGGGAAGGTCGCGGGCAAGTGCAGCGACCACTGCGTTCCATCCCAGCGCATCGCCAGCGGCTGATAACCACCGGCCTGGTAAAAGCCGACCGCCCATCCCCCACCGGGGATCATCGAAATGCCGTTCAGGCCGTTGTTCAGCGTGCCCTGGTTCGGGGACGTGACCGCCGACCACGCCGAACCGTCGAACCGCACGATCAGCGTCCGGTTGGCGTGCAGCGCCGCCCCCACGTTGCCCACGGCCCACCACTCATTCGCAGACACAAAGGCGGCATCGGTCAGCTCGCCACCCGAGCCCGGTGCCGTCACAAGGCCGAATGACCCGCACAGCGTGGCAGCAGCCTGGCCAGCCTCCGCATCCGCCACCACCGGCACCGCCCGCCGGCCGGGCAAGGCCCGGCCAACCGTTACGGCAGCGCCCGCCGCGGCCACCCCCACGACAAAGCTACGGCGCGTCACCGGAGCCTGTCTGGAGCCGCCCTGCTCGCCGTCCCGCTCACCGGCGTTACCCTCCACCGCACGCTCGCCGCCCCGCTCACCGGCGTTACCCTCCACCGCACCTCCCAAGAATGCTTTCGCGATCGCCTGATGTCCCCGTGACCCCGCCAGACGCCGGGCGCGAGAACCCCCACAGATACGACGAGCGAGCCGGCCTAACGGATGACAGGAGAGTTGTACGGCGTTGCGTCCGATAAGGCGGTGAACCGGGGTGAATGGCGGCCACGCCCGGGTACGCCGAGACAGGCCTACCTGCGAGGAGGCAGGCAGGCGCCGCCGCTGGCCCGATGCCGCGGTCAGAGGCTGGCGACCGAGGCCTGCTTTGCGCGTACCGCCTCGGCTGCCTCGCGCAGCGCGGCGAGTTCCGGCCCGGTCAGGTCACGGGCCACGATCCGGCGTATCCCCGTCGCGCCAAGCTCGGCCTCGACGCCCAGGTAGACGCCGGAGATGCCGTACTCGCCGTCGACCCACGCGCACACCGGCATGA
>DASXKD010000578.1:0-2477 GCA_036497045.1 Streptosporangiaceae bacterium
CAAGGCGGGCGCCTCGTCAAGGCCGGTTCCATAGGGCGGAGCGTGGAAATTGAAGATGGTGCGTTCCATGTCCGGCACCAGCTCGGCGACCGCGTCGATCTTCGGCGCCAATTCCTCTTCCGGTGCCTCCCGGAAGGTGTCCCACGGGGTCGGGTTGGTCCAGCCCATCGACACCAGGTGGAACCCGTCAAGGTCGAGCAGCTTCCCCTCCGCGAAGGTCACGGAAGGCGACGACTCGATTACCGGGTCGATTTCGAAGAAGTCGTCGTTCCCGCCGTTCAGGATGCACGGCACCCGGCCGCTGCCGAGCTTGGTGTCGGCCATGTCCAGCCAGCGGTCGAGGGAAGAGAGCATCTCGGTGCCGAACCGCTCATCGACCGCGCCCTCCTCCTTGCTGAGGTGATCCAGTTCGTCCGGGCTCATCAGCGCCGGGTACGACCCGCGGTTGCGGATCTGGGTCTGGATCTTCTCCAGGGCTTCCTTCGACTCGAGGCGGCGCCGCTCGCCGCCGAACACCACTTCCCAGTACCCGTTGTGGGTGGTGATCGGCACCATCACCTTGCCGGTGACGTCACCGCCGAGGACGACCAGGTCAGCCTTGTAGAAGGCGGCCGCGTTGAGGAACTTCCGCCAGCAGATTTCCGAACCGTGAATGTCGGTGGCGAAGAAGATTCGCACCGGGACCACCTATGCCTTCCCGCGCACCCTGCGCAACTGACGTGCGCTCTGTGCAACGTGTAGCACTAGCGGGAAAGCGCCGTCAAGCAGGACAGATCCCTCAGTGTGCGACTTCTTCTGGCAGCTCGTACCAGCGGACACGGTCACCCACGTTGGCTCTGAGCTTCCATTTGATTGACTTGGGCGCACCCTCAGCGACGCCGAGCAGTTCCCGTGCCTGCGCCAGTGGGTCGTAGGGCGCGCCCTGCGGGACCAGCCCAGGCCGCTCGGCGACCAGCGCGGGCAGTTTCTCCAGGCTGCCGGTCACCGTCCGCCACCAGCCCCAGTCCGCGCCGAGCAGCTTGGCGAACCGATCGGTGTCGATGGCGGCCTGGCCACCGGAGCCGATAGGCAGCCCGGCCAGCAGGTGGACGATGTCGTGCGCATCCTTCTCGTTCAATTCGACGATCTGGAGCTTGGACAGCAGCACGTCCACCGCGTCGACCGTGAACGGCTGCCGGGAGAAGCCAGGCCGGAAGTCGAGGACGTGGCACATGGTCAGCCGGTCGACCATGACATCGATGGGCCGGCCGGAAGGGGCGTTGAAGTACATCTGGCGGTCGCCGTTGAGGTTGTTGAACCTGCGGTCCGCCTCGCAGCCCGCCTTCGCCAGGTGCTCCGCGACCTTCTTGCGTTCCTTGGACACGCAGGCGAAGTCGATGTCCTGGCCGGAGCGCTGCCGCGGCGGGAACTGCGGGCAGAGCACCCGCACCGCGAGGCCGCCGAGGAGTTTGAGGCCCAGTGAGGCGCCTGCGGCGCCACGGGCCAGTTCGAGTGCCTCGGGCAGCGGGTCGTCGGCGGGTGAAGGGGCGCCCGCCGCACCAGGTGTCGTCATGCCAGCCTGCTCTCACATCGCGGCGGCACCCCGCGGCGGCACCGCCCGGCCCTGTACTGCTCAGCGAGTATGCCACGATGGTCTCCAAGCCGGGCATACCGGAGATCAGCAGCCATCGCGCACCTGTTGACGGGCCCGGGCAGCCTCGCCATCCTTGTTGCATGACCGAGGCCCAGGTTGCAGCCAACGCAACCTACCAATCGGCCGAGCGAGTGCTGGCACTGCTCAAGAGCTTCGATGACACCCGGGTGGAACAAGGGGTCGGCGAGATCGCCATCGCGCTCGGCGTGCACAAATCCACGGCGTCGCGGCTGGCCGCGGCTCTGGAGCGGGCCGGCTTCCTGGCCCGGACCGGTAAACGCTACCGGCTCGGCGTGGAAGTCATCAGGCTGGGCAGCCTCGCGCTGCGCAGCTTCGACCTGGTGGCCACCATGCAGCCCGCGATGGAGAAGCTCTCGCAGCGGACCGGGGAGACGGTTAACCTCGGCGTGCCGGACGGTGCGGACGTGCTCAACGTCGCAGAGGTGCCAAGCACCTACATTCTGAGCTGCTCCGGCGGCTGGATCGGCCGCCGCACCACGCCGCACGCGGTGGCCAACGGCAAGGTGCTGCTGGCCTACGGCGCCCTGCCCCGGCCGCAGGAACTGGAACGCTACACCGCGCAGACGATCACCGGCTTCGGTGCGCTCGACGCGGAACTGGCCACGGTGCGCCGGGACGGCTACGCCAAGGCCGTGGCGGAACTCGAAGAGGGGCTGGTCGCGGTCGCCGCGCCGGTCTTCGGCCCGGCCGGGACGTGTGTCGCGGCGCTGTCCATCTCCGGCCCGGAGTTCCGGATGCTCCCAGCGACCCTCGATGCACTCGGCCGCTTGTGCGCGAGCGCCTGAACTCGACCTCACAGCAGGAGGCAACCCGTGCGCGAGTA
>DASXKD010000579.1:0-3535 GCA_036497045.1 Streptosporangiaceae bacterium
GGCGCAGGCGCCATCTGGCCAGGCGATTTTACGGGCCGCTCACCAGGGACGGCATGGTGCTGCCGCTGCTCGCCGGATGCCTGGCGCTGACGCTGGTCGCCGCGACGCTGCTCACCGTGTTCACCGCCAGGCAGCCCACGGGCAGCCTGCGACCGCAGCGCCCGGCCGCTGGCACCGGCTCCCCGGCACCCGCACTGTCGGCCGCTGCGCTGGTCAGCACCATTCTTTTCGCCGCGGGCGAGCCGACGCCGCTGAACAGCCTGCCCGGCCCGGTGGTGGTGCTGGCGCTGATCCCGCCCCGCTGCCGCTGCCTGGCCCACCTGCGGGAGCTCAGCACCCAGGCATCGCAGGCGAGAACGCAGATCTACCTGGTGGGCGTGCACAACACCCCGGTGACCCCCTGGGCCAGGGACCTCGGGCTCGGGCCCACCCTGGGCCTGGAGGACAGCACGGACGCGCTTCCCCCGCCCTACAACGTGGCGGCGCTGACGGCCGTCGTAGTCCGCCCGGATGGCTCCGCGGGCCCGGTGGTGATCGAGGATCACGGCCATGGGTTCCAGATCCAGAACGACGTGCGCGCGCTAGCCACGGGCAGCACGGCGAGCCCGGCGCGGCTGGTGCCAGCGAGCACGTCGCCGACTGCCAGCGCCAGCGGTGCGCCGACGGCCAACGGCTCGCCGGCCGCGAGCGGCCCGCCGTCTGGGTGAGTCCGCCAGGGGCTGCTGTGACCTTCGCGGCCGTGAGCCGATACTCTTTCCCGCGACGCAGACGTGCTCGTTCGAGCCGGAGGAGAGCACACAGTGATCCGCAGCAGGCGCGGCCTTCTGTCGCTGCGCGACCTGGTCGTGGTAGCCGCCGTGGGGCTGATTCCCGCCATCGCTGGCTGTGAGGCCGGCACCAACGCGCCCACCCAGGAGTGGCATCAGCCCACCCCCGGGGCGTCGGCGATCGTGGACAACACGCTCCGGATCAACAACATGTTCGTGCTCGGGCCGACGCCAGGCTTCACGTTGCCCCGCGGCGCCTCGGCGGGCTTGTTCTTCGCCCTGTCCAACGACGGTGCCCCGGACCGGCTGCTCAGCATAAGGGCACCCGGCGAGGCCGTCTCGGTCCTGGTGCCCGCCGGGGGGATCACGCTAGGCCGGCAGCAGACGCTGTTCTTCACCGGCCCGTCCCCACGGGTGGTGCTCGAGCACCTCACCCGCACCCTGAACGGCGGCCAGTGGATCAAGCTGAACCTGCAGTTCCAGAACGCCGGCTTCAAGTCCCTGAAGGTCCCGGTGATGCCACGGACCGAGTCCTACGGCACCTTCTCGCCCGCGCCGGTGATCCTGCGTCCGCACCCCACCCTGACCCCGTTGGCGCCGGGCACTCCGTCCCCGACACCCACCTCTTAACGGGCCGCTACGCACCTCGTGCCACCGGGCCACCCGGGCGCACGGACCCCCGTAGTGCCCGGGCGCGCCGGCCGTGCACCGCGCAGCCAGGGTAACCAGCGGAAGGCGGCGGGCTCAGTCGCCGGGCTCGAACTTGTAGCCCAGCCCGCGCACCGTGATGATGTGCCGCGGGTTGCCGGGATCGGTCTCGATCTTGGCCCGGAGCCGCTTGATGTGCACATCCAGGGTCTTGGTGTCGCCCACGTAGTCCGCACCCCAGACCCGGTCGATGAGCTGCATCCTGGCCAGCACCCGGCCGACGTTGCGGAGCAGGACCTCCAGCAACTCGAACTCCTTGAGCGGTACCTGGACCTGCTGACCGCGCACGGTCACCACATGCCGGTCCACGTCCATCCGGACCGGGCCCGACTCCATGATCGAGCCACCCGGCTCGTCCGGCTCACCGCGGCGCCGGAGCACCGCGCGCATCCGGGCGACGAGTTCCCGGGAGGAGAAGGGCTTGGTGACGTAGTCGTCGGCGCCGAGTTCCAGGCCGACGACCTTGTCGATCTCGCTGTCCTTGGCGGTGAGCATGATCACCGGAACGTTGGAGCGCTCCCGCAGCGTCCGGCACACCTCGCTGCCGGGCAGGCCGGGCAGCATCAGGTCGAGCAGCACCAGGTCGGCGCCGTGCCGGTCGAAAGCCTCGATCGCGTCAGGCCCGGTCGGGCAGACGGCCACCTCGAAGCCCTCGCGGCGCAGCATGTAGGACAGCGCGTCGCTGAAGGACTCCTCGTCCTCGACCACCAGCACTCGGGTCACTTGACCGCCTCCCTGACATGCTGCGGGGGACCGCCGGCCGGGTTGGTGCCCGCGGTCGGGGGTTTGCTCACGATAGGCATCTGCAGGGTGAAGGTGGATCCGACGCCTTCCTGGCTCCACACCGTGACCTTGCCGCGGTGCGCGGCCATCACGTGCTTCACGATCGCCAGCCCGAGGCCGGTTCCCCCGGTGGCCCTCGACCGGGCCGGATCCACCCGGTAGAACCGCTCGAAGATCCGCTCAAGATCACGCTCGGGGATGCCGATCCCCTGGTCGGCGACGCTGATCTGTGCGGTGCGGCTGCCGTCCCTGGAGGCCGAGACCACCACCCTGGTCTTGACCGGGCTGTAGGCGATCGCATTCTCCAGCAGGTTGCGCAGCGCGGTCACCAGGAGGTCTTCGTCGCCGAGCACGAAAATGCGCTCCTCGGAGGCGGCGACGACCTCGATGCCGTCCGCGCTCGCCTTCATCCGGACCCGGTCCACCGCCTCCGCGACGATCGCGCTCAAATCCACGGCTATCGGGTCAGGCATGGGCTCGGCTGCCTGGATCCGCGACAGTGTGATCAGGTCCTGGACCAGGTAGGTCAGCCGGGAAGCCTCCTGGCGCATGCGGCCGGCGAAACGCCGCACGGCCTCCGGGTCGTCGGCCGCCTCCTCCATCGTCTCGGCGAGCAGGGCGAGCGCACCGACCGGCGTCTTCAGTTCGTGGCTGATGTTGGCCACGAAGTCCCGCCGGACCTCCTCCACCCGCCGGCTCTCGGTCTGGTCCTCGGCGAGCAGCAGGATGAGGCCCTCGGTGCCGAGCGGGGCGACCCGCACGGCGAAACTGGTCCGCCGGCCGCCGAAGGAGCTGCCGGACAGGTCCACCTCCCCCTCACGGGTCTGCCCGTCCCGCCGGACCTGCCGCACCAGGGCGAGCAGTTCCCCGACGATGAGCTGGCCATCTTTGACCAAGCCGAAGGTGCGGGCCGCCTGGCTGGCCATCAGCACCTTGTCGGCGTGGTCAAGCACAACCGCGGAGGAGGAAAGCACGGACAGGACCGACGCCACACCGGGCGGAAGCCTGGTGGCGCGCGGCTTGTCGGCAGTGGGCTCGCGCGGTTTGTCGGCGGCGGGCTCCAAATCAGCAACGCGCCCGCGGGCGGTCACCAGCGGGCCTTTGCCGTGGCGGGGCAAAATGCTGGCGCCAGGCCACCAACACCAGCCGTCACGTGCACGCTCACGGTCCGATGGTATGCAATGAAGGTCTGGGGCGCCTATGGCGGCCTCGCCACGGTGAGCCTGTTCCTCAGGTATTCATAAGACAGTCACTAATTGGTCACGCCGGGATCTTCC
>DASXKD010000580.1:0-5741 GCA_036497045.1 Streptosporangiaceae bacterium
TCGTTCGGCGTGTTGTTCGCCTCGGCTCATTTCTTCGGCTCGGCCCAGGCCCTGGCCGCGGCGGTCGCTGAGGAGACCGGTCACGTGCCGCTCATCGGCTGCGTGGCGGAGGCGGTGGCCGGCGGCTCCCGCGAGGTCGAGTCCGAGCCAGCCGTCGCACTCTGGCTCGCCGCGGGCCTGGGCCCGGTCGAGACGTTCGCCATGGAGTTCGTCCGGACGCCCAGCGGTGGCGCCTTCGGCGGCTACCGGTTCGGGCAACCGGAGGCGGGCCTTCGCCTGCTGGTCTGTGACCCGTTCACGTTCCCCGTTGGTGACCTGCTGACCCACCTCAACCAGCACGTCCCCGGGGCCACGGTCATGGGCGGGATGGCAAGCGGAGGGCTGCAACTGCGGCAGAGCCGGCTGTTCCTCGACGGCCGGGTGCTCTCGCACGGCGCGGTCGGCGCCAGCCTGCCGCAAGCCGAGGTCCATCCCCTGGTCGCGCAGGGCTGCCGCCCGGTGGGGAATCCGTACACCACCACCCGCGCCGACGGCGACGTTATCTTCGAGCTTGGCGGGCGCCCACCGCTGGAGCGACTGCGGGAACTGGCGGCCGCGATGCCTGCCAGGGACCGGGAACTGCTCGCCCAGGGCGTGCACCTGGGAATAGTCATCGACGAGTACCAGGCCGAGCCGGGCCAGGGCGACTTCCTGATCCGCGGCATCGCCGGCATCGACCCCGAGTCCGGGGCCATCGCCGTGGGCGACGAGGTGGGGGTGGGCCAGACCGTGCAGTTCCATATCAGGGACGCCGACTCGGCGGATGAGGATCTCCGGCGCACCCTGCAGCGGGAAGCCGCCGCGCTCGGCGCCCGCCGGGCGGCCGGCGCCCTGCTGTTCACCTGCAACGGCCGCGGGTCGCGGCTGTTCGCCGAGCCCGACCACGACGCCGGGCTGCTGGCGGAGGTGCTGGGCAAGATCCCGGTGGCGGGGTTCTTCTGCGCCGGGGAACTCGGGCCGGTAGGCGGACAGAACTTCCTGCACGCCTTCACGGCCTCGATCGCACTGTTCCCGGACCCGGCTGCCTAGTCCGGCCGGCCACCCGGAATGGCCGGACAGAATTGACTGTCAGTTATTCCACCGGGCCGGGTCGCGCACCGCGATGACTGGTGCAAGAGTGGTGCCTGATTGGACGCGATTCTGGCCGGCCTACAGACCTGCCAAACCTTATGGATACCAACGGTTGGCTAGCGCATGGTGAGGCGCTGCGGATGTGTAACGAGAACGAGTGGATCGTCCGCGAGGCATTCCTGGCCTACGACCGGGGTGACTTCGCACGCATGATGGACTTCGTTGACCCAGGCCTGCGATGGACCTACCTCGGCCTGGGCCTGACAGACCCGCCGCCGCAGGTCTGCAGCGGCCGCGAGGAACTGGAGAAGGCAACGCGCCGGGCGGCCGCACTGGGGCTGCGATCGGAGCTTGAAGAGGTCGTCGCCGCCGGGGACCAGGTGATCCTGGTGATGCGCACGCCAGGACTCGACCAGCACCGCGGCAGGCAGGCCGACGACCGGAGCTATGACGTTGTCACGGTCAGGGACGGCCTGATCGCCGAGCTACACGCCTGCCGCGACCACGCGGAGGCGCGCTCGCTCGCCGGGATCAGCTGACCGGATTGTAGCCCGTGGTATCAGGCTGGCTGCTGAGGCGCGGGAGGGGGTGGCGGGACGTGGATCGTGGCACCAGCCCGCCGTGCGAGCGATGACCGCCCGGCTCACCCGCCGCCCGGGCGGGCCGGCCCGGCTGCGGGCCCTGCTGGACTCCGGGCGGACGATCGTGGCACCGGGCGCGTTCGATCCGCTGGCCGCCCGGCTGGTGGAGGAGGCCGGGTTCCCGGCGGTGTACATGACCGGGTTCGGCACCTCGGCGGCGCTGCTCGGCCGGCCAGACGTCGGCTTGCTGACGATGACCGAGATGGCCGGCAACGCCGCGCGGATCGCGGCCTGCGTGGACATCCCGGTGATCGCCGACGCCGACACGGGATACGGCAACCCGATCAACGTGATACGCACCGTCGGGGCCTATGAAGCGGCGGGCGTCGCCGGGATCCATATCGAGGACCAGGTCGCCCCCAAGAAGTGCGGGCACATGGATGGCAAGCTCGTCATCCCCGCGGAGGAGATGGCCGCCAAGATCCGGGCGGCGACCGAGGCACGGGCCGACCCCGGCTTCGTCATCATCGCCAGGACCGACGCACGAGCCGTGGAGGGCTTCGATCAGGCCCTGGCGCGCGCGGCGCGCTACCTCCAAGCGGGCGCGGACGCACTGTTCATCGAGGCGCTGACCAGTGAGGCCGAGATCGCGCAGGCGGCGAGCGCCTTCCCCGGTGTGCCGCTGCTTTTCAACTGGGCCGAGGGCGGCAAGACCCCGCCGGTCAGCCTGGCCCGCCTGCAGGAGCTGGGCTACCGGATCGTCATCTTCCCGATCAGCACGCTGCTCGCGGCGACCACGGCGATGCGCCGAATACTCCAGGAGATCTCGCAGGCCGGCACCCCTGCCGCCGCGCTCGGCGACCTGCCCGGCTTCGGCGAGTTCGTCGACTTCATCGGCCTGCCCGAGGTCCGTGTGGCCGAACAGCGCTACACCGCCACGGAAGCCACGGCCGCGCCACAGCACACCGGCGGCACGCCCTGAGCAATCTGCCGCCGATCAGGCGACCTGGGGCATGACCTCGGACGCGAGCAGTTCCAGATGGTCGAGGTCGTGCAGATCGAGGACCTGGAGGTAGGCCCGTGACGCGCCGGCGCCCGCGAACTGGCCAAGCTTGTCCACGATCTCGGCGGGCGAACCTGCCAGGCCGCTCTGCCTGAGGCCGGCCAACTGCTGGCCGGTCGCCTGCGCGCGGCGGGCCAGCTCGGCCTCGTCCCGGCCGCAGCACACGGTCTGCGCGGCCGAGTACACCATCGATCCTGGATCACGGCCCGCGTCCTGGCAGGCCTGGCGCACCCGGCCGAACGCGGCCGCGCTGTCGGTGACGCTGGCGAACGGAATGTTGTACTCGTCGGCGAAGCTCGCCGCCAGCCGCGGCGTCCGGCGCGGCCCGGCACCGCCGATCAGGACCGGCGGGCGCGGCCGCTGGGCCGGCTTGGGCAGCGCCGGTGAGCCCGACAGCGAGTAGTACATGCCGTCGAATGAGAACTCCTCACCCTCGGCGGTCTCCCACAGCCCGGTAATGATCCTCAGTTGCTCTTCCAGGCGGCCGAACCGCTCGGCCAGCGGCGGGAACGGTATCCCGTAGGCGGTGTGTTCCGCGTCGAACCAGCCGGTGCCGAGGCCGAGTTCGGCCCTGCCGCCGCTCATCTGGTCCACCTGCGCCACGGCGATCGCCAGCGGCCCGGGGAGGCGGAACGTGACCGGGCTCATCAGCGTGCCCAGCCGGATCCGCGAGGTTTCCCTGGCCAGGCCCGCGAGAGTGATCCAGGCGTCGGTCGGGCCGGGCAGGCCGGACCCGCCCATGGTCAGGTAGTGGTCGGAGCGGAAGAACGCGTCGAAGCCAAGTTCTTCGGTGGCCCGGGCGACAGACAGCAGGGTCGCGTAGTCGGCACCCTGCTGGGGTTCGGTGAAGATCCGCAGCTGCATGTGCCAATCCTGTCAGTGCTCCGGAACGCCGAGATGCCTCCCCCAGATACCGATCTCTTCTTCGCCCGGCACAACCACGGCCCAGTCCCTGGCGAGGCCGAGCAGGTTTTGCCGCAGCTTCGCAGGCGGCTTGAGCGCATCGCTCACCGCCGCGACGGAGTCAAGATCGGCCTTGAGAAGCAGGAATACCGCTCCGGTTGCCCCGTTCCCGCCCGCCGGCCAGCAAGCGCCGGCCATCTGGTACAGGTCGGTCACCTCCCGCCACCGGGCCACTACGCCGGGGGTGATGCTCAGTTCGGAACGAAGCTCACGGCCTGGCGTCCGCCGAAGCCGGGCAGCGTCGTGGATACCTCGCAGCGCAAGCGCATCGCGATAAGCGGCAAACGGGGACAGCGACAGGAAGTCCGCCGGGACCGGATCACCCACCAGGCCCTTGAAGCGGGCCACGACCTTGAACGCCTTCGCCGCGGTTTCCGCTTTCTCCTCCGGAGTTTCCCGCGCGGTGGAGCAGGCCTGCCTCACCAGGTCGACGTCATGAAGTTCGGCCAGTGAAGGATCCGCGCGCGCCCACCTGAGCATGACGGGATCGGCCACGGCGATCTCGAGTTCGTCCAGGGCCTCGGAGTACTCTTCCGCCTTCGCGCCACCCTGCTTCCTGCGGTCCCTGGTGAGAGCGCAGGCGCTCTGGTACCGCGCCAGCAGCGTCATGTTCACGCCGTGCGGGAGATCGCTCTCCTTCGCCGCGTACTGAATCCCGGCCTCTGCACCGCAGGTGCGGCACAGCTCAGCCGCAATGGCCTTGGCGGCAAAATTCACCGCGGCATACATCGATTGCCAGAGCACGGTGTACTTGTCCCGCATCTCCTGCCTCGACCAGAAGTCGAGCAGGTACACCACCTGTGTTTTCGCCTTTATCAAGGCGGCGCACGCCTTGCTTTGGTGTGCCGCCTGGCCCGGTTGCCCCGCTGTCAAGATGGCGTAGTTGACGTAGGCGACGATCAGATTGAAGCAGCTGCGCAGCCGCAGTGGCAGCGTCCCCTCGTTACCCTCTGGCATTTGGTCAAGCAACCGTTCCAGCTTGGTGGCGAACTCGGTCAGATTGTCCGGGCTGCGGGCGGTGCGGTAGGAGTCGCTGAGCAAGGCAAGCTTGGCCGCCTTGTTCTCGCGGTCGTCGGCTACCGCGTGGACGAGCAGCGCGTGCCTTTCTTTCGCGCTCAGCCGGCATGCCGGGTCGGACGCGATCACCTGCAGCGCAACGCTGCGCCAGTCGGACGCACCGCACAGACCGGCCCTCAGGTGGTAGTAACGCCGGGACAAGGAGAGCAGGACGAAGGTGGCTGCCGCCGAGCGGAGTTCTATTGTCCAGTCACCGCCGGCGCCAGCCCCGCCTGAGTCGCCGCCCGACGGATCGGCGCCGGCCGCAGGTGTGCTGTCCGCCGTGTCGGCACCCCCGGTAGCGCCGTTTGCCTGCTTGGACGGCAGCTCCAGCGAACTCGGCCGGATGACCGCGGCGTCGGCTACCCGCCCGTTGCGCCGGACGGAGACGACGATGCTGCCGTCTTCCTGCT
The DNA here is from genome assembly GCA_036497045.1 of Streptosporangiaceae bacterium. Taxonomy (GTDB): domain Bacteria; phylum Actinomycetota; class Actinomycetes; order Streptosporangiales; family Streptosporangiaceae; genus DASXKD01. The sequence goes on from DASXKD010000580.1 coordinate 5,187, forward strand.
CCGTGACATCGACACGCCACGGGGTCGGCGGGGCGAACAGCGACACGAACAACGTCGCCAGCTTGGCCAGGGTCCCCGCCGGGATCAGCCCAAGTGCTCCCGAAGGGAGCGTGCTCGTGTCCGTCTGCTGGGCGACCAGAATCCCTTTCGGCTCCTGGGAGCCAAGCGAGTACAGGCGGGCCCGGACGAACGCGCCCAGCCCGGCATCATCGGCACCGGTCTTGTCGTGCCCCTGAATGAGCAGGCCGATCCCGATACCCCGGGTCCGGGCGACGAGGCCAAGGCCGAGGGCGGCGAGCACCAGGGCGTAGATTGCTGCGGCAGACTTTCCGGTCAGCGAGGCAGCGGGCCAATGCAGCCCTATTCCGAGGGCCACCAGGGTAATAAGGATTAGCGTGGCTGCGGAGAGGCAATAGCCCAGCCCCCGCAGCGGCGGGCGCTCCCGCCCCACCACTTTGAGCAGCACCACGCCCGCGATGATGGCAGCCGCAATCAAGCAGATCGAAACTGCCGCGGCCCACGGCTCGGGCCGCGCGGGAACATTGCGGCTCAGCG
>DASXKD010000581.1:0-30694 GCA_036497045.1 Streptosporangiaceae bacterium
CCGGCGGCGCGGGCGGCAGCACGTCCGCGGGCGGGACGCGCGGCGCTAAGAGCAGCCCCCACGGGAGTTGTAGAAGTTCGGGCCGTTCAGGCCGGGGCCGGTGATCTGCGGCCGGTTGGCGCCGCCGCCCGCAGGGTAGGCGGTGTCGAACCACTGGGTGAAGAACTGGCTGAGCCGGGCCCGGCAGGCGCTGGTCGGCACCGGCAGCCACTGGCTGAAGGCCGCCTCCCACTCCGGCTCGGTGATGAATGACCCGCCGTAGGCGCGCTGGACCTGCTCCAGTGCCTGGGTGAAGTTGCCCGGGCCGAGGATCTGCCGCAGCGCCAGGTAGGCGGCGCTGGGGCGCTCGTACGTCGACGAGCCGGAGAACAGGCCGGACGGCTCGGGGTTGGACGGCGCGACCGTCCAGAACGAGCCGTTGGCCGCGTAGATGTGGTTGAACTGCTTGACCAGGCTGGCCTGGAACGCGGCCTGGCCCTTGGGCGAGTACGGGCCACCGGCCTTGTTCTCGGCCTGCCGGGCCGCGTACAGCTCCTCGGCGACGGTGGCCATGCCCTCCTTGTAGAAGGTCATGGTGTAGTCGCTCTCGGTGACGTTGTCACCCCACCACTGGTGCATGTTCTCGTGGTAGAGCACGTCGGTGTCGATGAACCCGCCCGCAAACGTGATCATCGTCTGCATCTCCTCTTCGAAGCTGGCCTGGGGGGTGCCGACGACGATGCCATCGGAGGTGAACGGGTAGCTGCCGTTGAACTGGCTCTCGAACTCGGTGATGTTCTGCTGCATGTTCATGATCGCCAGGTTCTTCTTCCGCTGCGCGGCGGGGATCGCGGAATCCTGGGCCTCGTAGAACGTGGTGCCGTTGTCGGCGACCCGCTCGGTCAGGTGGAAGCTCCCCACGCTGTCCTCGACCAGGTAGCTGGCCACCGGCGCCGGGGAGTGCCAGTTCCAGGTGACCGACCCGCCGGGGAACCCGGCGCTGACCGGGTTGCGCTTGACCGAGACCAGCATGCCGTTGGCCAGGACGGTCCTGCCTGCGCTCACCGTGTCGGAGAAGTCGTAGGTGGGCTTGGCCTGCGGGTAGTCGTTGAGCGGCATCCAGTCCTCGGAACCGACCGGCTCGGTGGTCACGAACCCGCCGTCGTGGGCGCGGAACCAGCCCTCGGTGGTCCCGTCCCCGTCGTTGTGCACCCCGGGCCTGCCGGTGTAGCTGACCGTCACGGTGAACACCGAGCCATCCGCGATCGGCGCCGCGGGGGTGATCACCAGCTTGTTCGCCGGGCACTGCGTGCCGTCCAGCGCGTGCGGCGGGGTGCGGGTGCTGGGCAGTGCCGGCGAGCAGGCGGGCGGCAGCGGGTTGTGCTTCGGGCCGCCGACCGGGTTGGTCTGTGACGCCTCGTGCGCGGCGGGGTTGGGGTCGTTCTGCCCGTGCGGGTCGCCCGGGTAGGTGGGCTGGACGAACGTGAAGCTGGCCGGCCGGCCGTTCACGGTGACCGACTGCACGGTCATGTCCGGGCCCGCCTTGGTGTTCGCGGACTTGCGCTCGAAATCGAGGCTGAAGCTGCTCAGGCACTGGGTGGCCTGGTCGGTGAGCACGACCCGGTTGCCGGGCAGGAACTGGTTGGTGGCGGCGTTGTAAACCAGGTGCACCAGGGTGTGCACGCTGGTGTAACCGCCATTGCCTGTCTCCGGGTACAGGTGGGAGCCAGGCGGCGCAAGGGTGTGCGCGCCGGCCGAGCATTGGGCGCTGCTATACGAAGCGACCGGGCTCACGTGAGCCTGGGCCGCCAGCGCGGCCCCGGGCAGGACCAGCCCCGCGCTCGCCGTCGTGACAGTGATCCTCCGCCAGCGCCCGGCCATGGGGCCTCCTTTGGGTCAGCGTCCTTGCCTATGTCCCCAACGTCCCATCCTTGCCGGGCCGGCGCTTCCGCGCCATGGGTCGTGGCTATCCGGCGGTGCTGCCGCGCCGCGCATCCCACTCGGCGGCCAGCCGGGCCGGGGCCTTGCGGCGCCAGGACTCTTCGAGTAGTTCGGCGATCCGGTGCGCGGGGGCGGCGGCGATACGGATGCGCAGTCCCCTGAGCCGCTGGCCCCACAGCAGGGGCTCGAACGCAGCCGGGTCCTCGGCCACTGCGGCGTGGACCTCTCCCTCGTCGACGAACACGTGCAGGTGCTCGTCGCCGGGCGGGACAGTGGCGAAGATCTTGCCGCGCACCCGGAACGACGCCATGTCGAAATGAGGTTCTTCGGTGGTGGCAGGCAGCGACAGCGCGAACGCCCTGGCTGAATCAAGATCCCCCATATGGCCAGGTTAGCCAGGAGGGCGTCAGCCCAGTCGTCCATGACCCCGGCGCGATCAGGAGTCGTTCACGCTCATGACGCCGCAGGGGCATATGTTCACCGGGTGGATCACATTCTCAGCGGAACGGGCCGGCGAGGCCACGATCGTCCGCGCGCACGTGCTGATGCGCGCCAACGACCCGCTCTACGAAGTCGGCATGACGTTCGGCGGCCACGCCAAGGAGGACCGGTTCTGGGCGCAGACCCTGGCCGCACTCGGCACCCGGCTCGGCGTGCCGGATCCGCAGGTCGAGACGCGGAACATCTGCGTGGACAGCCACCGGCAGTGGCGGAACGCCAAGAACATCTGGCACAACGCCATGCTGCGCAGCACCCGGCAGGCACTGGCCACGCCGATCACCGCGCTGCGCCGGCGGTCCCGCGCCGCCCGGTGATGCGCGCGGCCATCCCGCCGCGGCCAGGAGGCTCCCATGCCCGGTGAGGCGGACGCCATCGTCGTGGGCAGCGGGCCGAACGGCTTGGCCGCGGCGGTGACGCTCGCCGCGGCGGGGCTCCGGGTGCAGGTGATCGAGGGCGCGGACAGCCCCGGCGGCGGCTGCCGGACCGAGGAACTCACGCTCCCCGGCTTCCGGCACGACGTGTGCTCGGCGGCACATCCGCTTGCGCTGGCGTCGCCGTTCTTCCGGCGTTTCGACCCGGCCGCCAGGGGGGTCAGGTTCGCGCACCCGGAGGTGGTCTACGCGCACCCGCTGGACGGGGGCCGCGCCGCCGTGGTCACCCGCTCGGTGCCGGACACGGCCGCGCGCCTCGGCGGGGACGCGGCCGCCTACCGGAGGCTGATGCAGCCGCTCGTGGACGGGGGCAACGCGGTCGCCGACGCGGTCCTCTCGTCGATGCGCCAGCCACCGCTCCCCTCCGGTGCACACGCCGCCTACGCGCTCGCCGCCTACGCGCGGCAGGGCCTGCGCTCCGCGGCAGCGGTGGCCCGGCGCTTTGACACCGAGGAGGCGCGGGGCCTGTTCGCCGGCGTCGCCACGCACGCGATGCTGCCGCTGACCGAGTCACCCACCGCGGGCGTGGGGCTGCTGCTCGGCTCGCTGGCCCACACGGTCGGCTGGCCGGTGGTGGCGGGCGGCAGCGCCCGGCTCACCGATGCCATGGTCGAGGCCATCGAGGCTGGCGGGGGCCAGGTGGAGACCGGCCGGTGGGTGCGTTCCCTGGCCGACCTGCCGCCCGCGCCCGCGACGCTGCTTGACATCGCGCCGCGCACCTTCCTGGGCCTGGCGGGTGAGCGGCTCCCCTCCTGGTACCGCGACGCACTGGCCAGGTTCCGGTACGGGCCAGGCATCTGCAAGGTCGACTTCGCCCTGTCCGGCCCGGTGCCGTGGCAGAACGAGGCGGCGCGGCGGGCCGGGACCCTGCACCTCGGCGGCAGTTTCGAGGAGATCGCCGCGGGCGAGGCCGCGGTGGCCCGCGGCGAGCACCCGGAATCGCCGTACGTGCTCGTGGTCCAGGCTGGCGTTGCCGACCCCAGCCGGGCACCGGACGGCCAGCACGCACTGTGGGCCTACTGCCATGTCCCGTCCGGGTCGACGGTGGACATGACGGCACAGATCGAGGCCCAGATCGAGCGATTCGCCCCCGGGTTCAGGGATCTGGTGCTGGAGCGCCATACCAGGACCGCGGTGCAGGAGGAGGCGATGAACCCCAACTACGTCGGCGGTGACATCGCCTGCGGCGCGCAGACCGTGCGCCAGGTGCTGGCCCGGCCCCTGGTCCAGTGGAACCCGTACCGGACCCCGCTGCGCGGCATGTACCTGTGCTCGTCGGCGACCCCGCCCGGTCCCGCCGTGCACGGCCGCTGCGGCGAACTGGCCGCGCTGACCGCGCTGCGCGAGGTGTTCGGCGTGCGTTCGCAGCCGGACCTGGGCACGCTGCGGCCCCGCCCGGCCACGGGGACCCGGAGCCAGCGGTGACCGGGGAAACCGCGCAGCGCGTCCCGGTACGCAGCATCCTGGCCGCCACCGGCCTGCTGGCCCTTCCGGTCAGCATGGCCGAGGCAGTGCTCGGCCTGGTGTTCGGCGGGTGGCAACTCGACATCGGCTGGCACGCGTTCGGCTGGCTGCTGCTGCCGGCCATGACCAGCGGGACCGCCGGGTGGCTGCTGATCACCTCATCGCTCCCCCGGCTGCCCGCCTCGCTGTCGTCGCTGCTGTTGCTGCTTCAGCCGGCCGCGGCGATCCTGCTCGCCGCGGTGGTACTTGACGAACGGCCCAGCCCGCTGCAACTGGCCGGGGCGGTGCTGGTGTGCGGCGGAATCCTCGTCGCGACTCGCACTACAGGGAGATCCAGTCGGTCACGATCGCCGGGCCGTCCCCCCCGGGCGGCGGGCGCAGCCGCAGGCTCGCCGGGCCAGCAGGGAGCGGCCCTGACCGGAACCGCCCCAGCTCGTCCGCCTCAACCGTGACCGTGCCCTGCGGGTAGCGGATATCCACCATGGCACGCTGTGGCGGGGCGATCTGGCCCATGACGGCCCGCCCGGCCCCGGCGCTGGTCACCTCGACGTCGATGGTCACCCCGCCGATGGCGAAGGAGACCAGGCGCTGGTCCGGCGGGCCCCGCACCAGCGATGCCTCGTCGGCGTCGACCAGCGAGTCATAGACCAGTTCGGCAAGCTCGGCGTCGATGTCCCGCCAGCCGAAGGCATCCACCGCGGCCTGGACCAGCTCGGCGGGCACCGGTTCCCGGTCGGCGGCCAGCCGCCTGAGCTCGGCTTCAAGCTCGTCGTCTGGCTCGTGCATGTCTGGATCTCCTTGGGGGAGGCGTCATCATGAAGAGGGCGATAGCCCGTCCTTGATACCTGCCATCTCCTCACGGAGCCGCTGCAGGCAGCGTGCCCTGGTGGGGCCGATGCTGCCGAGCGGCAGCCCGAGCGCCGCGGCGACCTCAGCGTAGCTGGGCGGGGGCGATGCCATCAGGATCCGGAGCAGCTCACGGCAGCGGCCGGACAGCCGGCCGAACGCCCGCCACATCGCCGCGGCCCTGGCCGCGTCCTCGCGCTCGGTTTCCGCGTCGAGCACCGCCTCCTCGGTGGGGTTGCCCACGGTGGGGGCGATGTCGAGCCGGTCGATGTCGTCGGTGGGCGATGTCTTCGCGGCCGAGCGCAGGCTCTGCAGGCATTCCCGGCGGGCAGCCGTGGCGAGCCAGGCGCCCACCCGCTCGGGATGCTCGATCCGGCCGATGTGCTCGGCCAGGCGCAGCCAGGTCGTCTGGTAGACGTCCGCGGCGTCGGCGTTCGCAAGCCGGTGCGCCCGCGCCACGGCCCACACCAGATTGCTGAACCGCGTCACGAGCCCGCGCCAGGCACCCTCGTCGCCGCCGGCCGCGCTGCGCACCAACAGGCCGGTATCGTCCGGACTCACCAACACGCCCTTCCGTCAGCAGCAGCAATCCCGCGCCACCTGGTGTTTGCCACCGCAGCAGCATGCCAGCCGATCGCCGCAATCGCCCGTATCACACGGCCACAGCACGGGGCCTACCCCGGCCAGATGCTGCGCACGCGCCTGGGCCAGCAGCGAACTGGCGGCCTGCCGTCCGTTCTCACCGGTGCGCGTGATGCGGGCCGCGATCAGGCCGGCGACCAGCGGCGCGGAGAAGGACGTGCCGCTCCAGCTGGCCATCCCCTCGAAGTGATGGTACGAGCCGATATGCGGCGGCTCGCGGTACTGATAGGTCCCGGTCGCGTACGCGTTGACCAAGTCCTCGCCGAGGGCGTACACGTCCACCCAGGGACCGTAGTCGCTGAAATAGGCCCGAGCCCGGCCATTGGCGGCCAGCGCCCCGACCCCTACCACGTCGGGGAAGGCCGCCGGCCAGAACGGCCTGCGGGTCGAGTTGTTGCCCGCAGACGCGACCAGCACCAGGCCCGTGTAATGGCGGTAGGTCTCCCAGAACGCTTCGAAGCCAAGCAATGGCAGGTCCTTGCGCGTCGTCCCGCCCGCCGACAGGTTGATGACGTCGGGGGCCAGGCGCAGGGCCTCGCGGAGCCGCCGCACGATCTTGTGCTCGGAGATGGCGCCGGCCTTGTCGAAGTCCCTCGTCACCACCACCCGTGCCGCGGGCGCCATGCAGCGGGCAACTCCGGCGATGAACGTCCCGTGGCCCCCGTATTCCGGGATCCGCGTCACGCCCCCCTGGTGGTCCAGTGGGTCCTCCGTCCCGGTGACCCCGGCCAGCCATGGATGTGCGGCCGCGGCGCCATCCAGCAGCCCGGTGTCGGCCACGTAGATAAACGTGCCGCTGCCGCTGCCCGCACACGGCCCCGGACTGGGCAGCGAGTGGTCCGGCACGCCCCTGGGCTCGGTGGCAGGGCAGGGATGGACCGGGGTAACCGACAGGATATGGTCCGGCGTCGCTATGCCCTCGCCGAGCCTGGCATCGATCTTGTCCAGCAGCCGCGGGACGTCGCGCTCGCCCACCGAGAACAGGCTCACCCCTGGCAGCAGGCCCGCCACCGGGACGAACTCCTGGCCCCGTTCCTCCTCCTCGTCCTCCTCGTCCAGCAGCCGGGCCACGTCGGCCAGATAGGCGTCGCGGACCAAAATCACGCCGCGCACGTAGAGGTAGTCGAGGGTGCCGTCCTCGAAAAACTTCGTCCCGAAGCTTTCTTCCCCGAATGCCTCAGCAATCAGGTCGAGCTGAATTCTCAGCTTTGTGAGCGCGCGCTCACCCGCCGTCTCCGAAGATTCCATGGCAAACCTTTGTGCTCATCCGCGGCCGACGCCCCTGTGCCTGCTCACCAGCCGACATTGCAGAAATATTATGACTTCGCCTTCCCATTGTCGCGTGGACCACCCGAATGGCCAGGATTACCATCTTCTTATGGCTGGCGGCCCGCGACCCGGCAGCGGCAGCGCTCACGGGGTACTTGACCTGCTGCCGCTGACCGGCGCTCGTCCCGGAGAAGCGCTTGCGAAGGCGCGAGCTGTCCTTGCCACCGACCCCGCCCCGTTTGCGGCCTCCGTCGCGCACCAGACCATCGGCACGGTGCTCAGGGATTTCGGCGACCTGGACGGCGCGACCGCCGAGTTGCGCGCTGCCGCGCGCCTCGCGCGGGCGGCCCACGCCACGGACCGGGAAGCCGATGTCCTGGCGACCCTGGGCGTCGCGCTGGTCTACCGCGGTCACAGCGAGCGGGGCCTCGCGGCTCTGGACTCATCGCTGGCCCTGGTCACGGGGCCAGCCGCGGCCCGGGTCCTGGTGCGCCGAGGCATCGCGCTGTGGGTTCTCGGCCGGCACCGAGAAGCGCTTGATGACGTGACGCGCGCGATCCGCATCCTGCGCCCGGCCGGTGACACCATCTGGGAAGCGCGGGCCCTGACAACGCGGGCGCTCGTCCATCTCGCGTTCGGCTCCGCCCACCGCGCGGAACTCGACCTGGGCCGCGCCGATCGCCTGTTCGCCACCACCAGCCAAGAGCTCGAGGTCGCCTACACATGGCACAATCGCGGGCTGGTCGCGTTCAGGTCCGGGGACCTGCCCGCTGCGCTGTCCTGCCTGGACGAGGCGGCCCGCCGTTACACACTCCTCGCCATACAGAAGCCGGACCTCGCCATCGACCGCTGCGCGGTGCTGCTGGCCGCCGGGCTCCCAGCCGACGCGCTCAGAGAAACCGACGCGGCGGCCGACCGCTTCCCGCGCCGCGGCGGCCAGGCCACGAAAAAAGCCGAACTGTTGCTCAGCGCAGCGGAGGCCGCGCTGGCCGCCGGAGAGCCCGGCCTGGCCGCCGCGCGAGCGCAGGCCGCCCTCCCCATGTTCACCGCCCAGGGGCGGCACTGGTGGGGCGCGCACGCGGGCCTGCTGCTGCTGCAAGCACGCTGCGCGAGCCGGCCGCCGTCCGCGCGGCTGCTTCGCCAGGCGGCCCAGGTCGCCGCTGACCTGGACCTGCTTGGCTCCAGCGAGGCGGCGCAGGCACGCCTGCTGGCAGGGCGGCTCGCCCGGGCCCTCGGCCAGCCGGCCGAGGCGGACGCACATCTGACCGCAGCCGCGCGTGACCGGCACCGCCGGGTGACCGCGCTGGCCCGGGCGCAGGGCTGGCTCGCCGAAGCCCTCCGCGCCGATGCCGCGGGCGACCGGCGACGGCTGCTCGCGGCCTGCGGGCGCGGCCTGGCCATTCTCGACGAGCACCAGGTCACCCTGGGTGCCTCGGAACTGCGGGCACAGGCCACCGCGCACGGCGCCGAACTCGCGGCACTCGCACAGCGGGCCGCCCTGGGGACCGGGCGGCCCCGGCTGATGCTCTCGTGGAGCGAGCGGTGGCGGGCGACGGCTCACGCGGTCCCCGCGGCCCGCCCCGCCGACGACGGCGATCTCCAGGCCGACCTGACCGCGCTGCGCGACGTGACCAGCCGCCTGGCCCGGGCCCGGGCCAGCGGCGACCCTGCCGGGCATTTCCGGCGCGAGCAACTGCGGCTGGAAGCCTCGGTGCGAGCCCGGGTGCTGCGTTCCCGCCACGACGGCCGGGGCGGTGAAGGGGGATGGGGAGGCGGGTGGGGGTTCACCACCGAGCAACTACTGCGCGGGCTCGGCCGGGCAACCCTGGTGCAGATCGTCGCGATAGACGGTGACCTGCACATCCTGGTCTGCGGCGCGGGCCGGGTACGGCACGTGCGCGGCGGCCGCGCGGACGAGGCGGCGACCGAGGTCGGCTTCGCCCGGTTCGGCCTGCACCGGCTGGCCCATGGCCGGGGCGCGGGCCCGGGTGGGACCGCTCTGGCCACGTTGGAGGCCAGCGGGCGCCGGCTGGAGGCGATCCTGCTCGGCCCGGCGGCCCGGCTGCTCGGCAGCGGGCCGGTGGTCGTGGTCCCGCCCGGCCGGCTGCACGCCGTTCCGTGGGCGCTGCTGCCGGCGCTGCGGGACCGCGCGGTCAGCGTCGCGCCGTCGGCCAGGGCCTGGCTGCAGGCCCAGGCGGTGCAGCCGCCGGATCTGGTGGCACCCGTGTTCGTCCAGGGGCCCGGCCTCGGCACCGGTACCGAGATACCGGCGCTGGCGGCCGAGTACCCGGACGCCACGGTGCTCGGGTCCGGCACGGCCACCGCGCGCCGGGTGCTTGGTGCCCTTGACGGGGCGGGGCTCGCGCACATAGCGGCGCATGGCAGCTTCCGGGCCGACAGCCCGCTGTTCTCCTCGCTGCTCCTGGATGACGGGCCGCTCACGGTCTACGACCTGGAGCGACTGCGGCGCGCCCCTTACCGGGTCATCTTCTCCAGCTGTGACTCCGGGGTACTCGCCCCCACGGGCGCCGACGAACTGCTCGGCCTGGCCCACTGCCTCGCTCCGCTCGGCACCGCGGGCATCGTCGCCAGCGTGGTGCCCGTCAACGACCAGGCCACGGCCACGCTGATGACCGCGCTGCACAAGCACCTGCGGGGCGGGGCCGGCCTCGCCGAGGCGCTGCGGCTCGCCCGCGACGGCGCCGCAGACGAGCCGGTCCAGGCCGCCACCGCGTGGTCGTTCCTCGCTCTCGGCGCCGCCTGACCTGCCCTGCACGGCGCATGTATCTAATCGCGCCGTCCGCACTCCGTATAAGTAACGAGTCACCCCTCCGGGGGACAGGGTTGGCTCCCAGGCGCACGGATACACGGAGAGCCCGGCGCCAGGGCCCGGCCGGACGGGGGCTGATCGGACCCGGGGCGTCGGCATCCTTCCTATCCGGCGCGCCGGCCCGGCGGCGCATGAGCGGGGCGCCGCCGGGCCATCAGGCTCTTTGCCGCGTCTGCCACCCGCGCACACTCACCCCCGAGGACCTGGCCCCGCCGGTGCAGGATGAATTCATCGCCCTCTACCGCCAGTGGCGCGCGGGCGATCCCGGGGAGGCGTCGCCCGAGGGCTAGCGGCGAACGCGGGTCAGCCGACGGCGATGATGACGTCGGAGGCCTTGACGATCGCCGTGACCTCGCTGCCCTCGGCCAGGCCGAGCTGGCGGACCGCCTCCGCCGTGATGGAAGCGACCAGGCGCACCCCGTTGGCCTGAAGTTCCACGTTGGCGATGGCCTCGCCGCTGTTGATGCCTGTCACTCGCGCTGGGATCTGGTTCCGCGCACTGAGCTGCATGATGGAGACTCCCGAGACGTTACCGGCGCTGCTTGACTGGCGCTGCTTGCGAGCAACGCTGCCTACCGGCCCACGCTATCGCCGGCGCCGCCCGCGCCGCGGGAGGCTGGCCACGCGGGGCGGGTCACCGTGAGGGCACGGGGCTGACCCCGGAGAGCGTTTGGCGTTGTCGGCACGGTCAGGGCGGGGACGCGGCCTGCGCCTGCCGCCGCAACCACGACGGCGGCTGGGCGCATTCTGCCGCAATCGCCCGCCAGGTCCATCCCGCCCCCCGGCGGCTGGCGACATAGTCCGTCATGCTGTCGAAGCCGAGGCGGGCGGCGACCTGGGCGGCGCGCTGGTGCGCCTGATGCCGCTTCGCCGCGTGCGCGGTCCTGGCAAGGCCGTGGCGGCGCAGGGCGGCTTCCACTGTGTGGTGCGTCAGGCCGGCCTCCGCGGCGATGGCGTTCACGGTCCAGTGCTGGCCGATGTGGCGTTCCCGCAGGTAACTGGGCACGTCCGGGAAGCCAAGCCGGGTCATGGCGCGCAGCCACCTGGCGTCCATGCGCTGGGGGAGACGGCGGCGCACCGCCTCGGCCGCCACCGGGTCCACGCAGTCGAGATGACGCGACAGCCAGTCCTTGTTGAGCCCGGCTTCCCGGCTTATCGCCGCCAGGCTGGCACCCTGCTCGATCCTGGCCAGCACGAAGCTGCCCAGGTCGGGGTAACCGTGCCGGCAGGCCACCGTCGCCGCGACGTCGGCCAGATGACGGCTGGCGCGGTCCCGGTTGGCCTGGGCCACCACCGGGGGCGGGATGGCAGCAAGCGCCGCCACCGCCTTACGGCGCCGTTGCTCCGGCATCCGCCGCCCGGCCGCCGCCCGGACCGCATCGCGGGTCAGGTCCCCGGCCCGGGCCCGGGCCCGGCCCGCCGCGCTGCCCCGGCGCATCGCGGGCTCGAAGACCAGCCGGGACGCCAGCGCAGCGGCGCGGAGCTTGCGGGTCTCCGGCCCCTCCAGGGACTGGCCGCGCTCCAGGCCGAACGCCTCGCAGTAGTCCAGCTTGGTCCACCCGTGCGCGCGAAGGTGCGCGGTGACCGACCGCAGCGACCGCCCGCACAGATGGCAGGTGACCAGCTCGCCGGCCACCTCGACCGCGCCGATCGGGGCGTAATACAAGGTGCCGTCCGCCAGCACCCCCACGGGCGAGCGGGACCAGGACACGGCGCTGATCAGTTCGGCGGACATGACCGGCCTTCCCGGGAGGCTAGCTAGTCACAACGAGACTACCCACTCGCGGCTCATCCGTCACGGGTATCCCTGCGGCGCAGTCCATCCCGGGCGACCGTCCGGCCGCCGGCCGACGGCCCGCATGCCCGGTGCGGACTCCTCTAGGCTCGGACGCATGAGCGCGTGGCCCACGTTGTCGCTGCCGGAGTGGACCGTGCTCGCGGTGGCCAACGAAGGTCCCACGCACGGCTTCGCCATCGCCCAGCTCACCGCGCCCCAGGGCGAACTGGGGCGGATCTGGCAGATCCCAAGGCCGGTCATTTACCGGGCGATCGGGCGGCTGCTCGATGCCGGGCTGCTGGTTCCCGGGGCGGTGGAATCCGGGCGCGGCCCGCAGCGGACCCTTTACTCGGTGACCCCGGCGGGGCGCGAGGCGGTGCGGCACTGGCTGGACACGCCCGTGACGCACATCCGGGAGGTCCGCTCGCACCTGCTGCTCAAGCTGGCCCTGCTGGACCGGGCCGGGGGCGACCCACGCGGGCTGCTTGAGCGCCAGAAGGCGGCGCTGGAGCCGATCGCGGAAGCGATCAAGGCGGAGCGGCCCGGCCCGCACGGTTTCGACGCGACCCTGCTGGCCTGGCGCCGGGCCACCACCGCCGCGACGTTGAGCTTTCTCGAGGACCTTACGCAGGAGACTTCGCGCGCAGGATCCCGATGAACTCGTGCATCCAGAGCGGATGGTCGGGCCACGCCCTGGCCGAGACCATCTGCCCGTCGATGACCGCCGCCCCGTCCACGAACTCGGCGCCCGCCGCGGTCACGTCCGGGGCCAGCGCGGGGTAGGCGGCGGTCCGGCGGCCTTTCAGGGCGCCGGCCGCGGCGAGTACCAGCGGGGCGTGGCAGAGCTGGGCGACCGGCTGGTCCGCTTCCATGAAGTGCCGCACGATCCGCTGGACGTCCGGGTCATTGCGGATGTACTCGGGCGCCCGGCCGCCGGGGATGACCAGGGCCACATAGTCCGCCGGGTTGACGTCAGCGAAGGCGACGTCGGCCGGCCAGGTGTAACCGGGCTTCTCGGTGTAGGTGTCGTACCCGTCGACGAAGTCGTGCACCACGAACTGGAGCTTCTTGGCCGTCGGCGCGGCGATGTCCACCTGGTAGCCCTCTTCAAGAAGGCGCTGATAAGGGTACATGACCTCCAGTGACTCCGCGGCGTCGCCGGTGAGTATCAAGACCTTTGGCATGGCGGGTCCTCCTGTCGCAGGGCCGATGGGCCGTCCCCGGTCCAGATTCCCCGCACCGCCCGGTCCACCCCTTGCGCCGGCCGGGCGGTGCGTAGTCTCATTGAGACTACCCATTGTGCGGCGGCCCGGGAGCCGCGTGCTGGCCCAACATGGATGAATCCAGCCGTGACGGGGGCGCCTTCCGGACCCGCGCGGGCAACAGAGATGAGGCACCCATGACAGTCACACTGGACCGGAGCGTCGAGCAGTTCATCGGCGCACCACGACAGATGTTCATCAACGGGCAGTGGATGGACGCGGCATCGGGCAAGACGTTCGAGACGCCCAACCCGGCGACCGGGGAGACGCTGGCACGGGTGGCCGAGGGAGACGCAGAGGACATCAACCGCGCCGTGAAGGCGGCCCGCAGGCACGGTGTGGATCAACTGTTACAACGTGTTCGACGCGTCACTGCCGTTCGGCGGGTACAAGCAGTCCGGCTGGGGACGCGAGATGGGCCACGAGGTGCTCGAGGCCTACACCGAGGTCAAGGCCGTCACCGCGCAGCTCTGACCGTCCCCGCACGGCGCCACCCGCCCGTGAGCCGTGCTGACCGACCCCGCACGGCGCCGCCCGCCCGTGAGCCGTGCTGACCGACCCCGCATGGCGCCACCTGCCAGTGAGCCGTGCTGACCGTCCCCGCATGGCGCCGCCCGCTAGCACGCCGTGCCGACCATACGCAACCCCCGGCCGGCCGCGTAGTTGCCCGGCCGCGCGAGCGACCGGCGTGAGGGGGGCGGGCCCGTGGGTCCGCCCCCTCACCCGGATGAGCCGGCGGCGTGCCGGCGCTACTTCCGGGGCGCCTTGGGTTTCTTGACCTTCGGCGGCATCGTGCTGACATGGGCGAGCGCCCGTTCCACCCACTGCGCCGCTACGTCGGGTGTGCCGCGCCAGGCTTCGGGCAGGCTGGTGTACCCGCCCATCGGGCGTTCGGCAGGCCCGAAGGGGCCAGAACCGTCGATGCCCTCCAGTTCGGTGCGCCCCGCGTCGTCGAGCCGGACGCCCACGGCATGCCCGAACAGCCCGGCGAACATGTTGCCGTGCACGAACGCGCCGAGGTTGCCGAACATCGGCTTGACCTCGACCGCCGGGTCGACGGGAAGCACGGACCGGAAGAAGTCCTTGTCCGCTTCGCTCGGCCTGGGTATTTCCATGGTCCGCTCCCTGAGCGCAGCCGGCCCGGGGTCAGGCCGAGGCCTGGAACAGGCTGAACACGGCCCCCTGGGGGTCGGTGACCACGGCCATCTTGCCAATCGGGGTCTCGAACGGCGGCACCATGATCGAGCCGCCCAGTTCCGTGATCTTGGCCGCGGACGCGTCCGTGTCGGCGACCGCGAAGTACACGTGCCAGTGGTTGGGCACGCCCTCCATCTGCGGCGGCGTCGTGCCACCGACCTCCCTGCCGCCCACCTGGAACATCGTGTACTTGTTCTCGCCCATCTCCGAGGTGGCGGTGGTCACTCCGAGCACCTGCTCGTAGAACGTCACGGCCGCGGGGTTGTCGGTGATCAGCTCGTTCCAGACCACCGTCCCCGGCTCGTTCACCAGCGTGGAACCGATGTGCTGGCCGGCCTGCCAGAGGGCCACGGCGGCACCGCTGGGGTCCAGCACGAAGGCCATCCGCCCGGCATCCATCACATCGAAGGGCTCCATGGCGACCGTGCCACCGGCCGGGCCGACCTTGGCCGCCGCCTCATCGGCCGAGTCGACAGCCAGGTAGGTGTTCCACATTGGCGGTGCTCCGGCGGCGACCAGTTCCGGCGACTGGGGCGCGATCGCGGCGACACTCTCGTCACCGATCTTGGCGAGGGAGTACACCGCGCCGCCGTCCATCGGCTGGTCGTCGTAGGACCAGCCGAACACCCCGGTGTAGAAGGCCTTCGCAGCGGCCTGGTCGGTGGTCTGCAGGTCCACCCAGTTGGGCGTGCCCTGCGGGTAAGAATCGCGGGTTGGCATGACGTTTCCCCTTTCCTGGAACAGCGGCGCGTCAGTAGCGAAGCGGCGCCTGAAGATGTCTTGGCCGACTCATCCGCGGCCGGCCCGCGCGGTCCGGAACCCCCTGGTGAGCGCGCGCAGGATCGTGGTGTCCCGCAGGCCGGCGGCCTGTGCGAATCCTCCCGCGCGGGTGCAGGATCACGTTGGAGACCCTACCGGAGGCCGGTAACGAGCCCCGGTCCAGGGCATTCCTCCAGCCACCATGTGTCCATGCCGGTGCTGTCCGGGGACGGGCTGGCCGGGACAGGCTGGCCGCGTCTGCGCAGGCCGGTGCTGCAGGGACCGGTCGGCCGCAGGTGCGTAGGCTGCGAGCGTGGCGAAGACACCCGACGACATGATGGGCGCGGTCATCGGGTCGCTGGCCGCCCGCACCGGGCGCTCGCTGGAGGAATGGCTGGCCCTGGTCGAGGCGTCCGGGATCGACCCGTTGGACCAGAACGCGGTACGCCGCTGGCTGCGGTCCAAGCACGGTGTCCCACAGAACAGCCAGTGGGCGATCGCCGATGCCGCCGCGCGGGCTGCCGGGTGGGTGCGGCCAAGCGTCGAGGAGTACATCGACGGCCAGTACCGCGGCGCCAAGGCAGCCCTGCGCCCGATCTACGACGCCCTCGCCAGCGCCATCATGGGGCTCGGCGAGGACGTCCGGGTGGAGGGCCGCGGCGGCTACACACCGTTCGTCCGCGGCCGACAGTTCGCGGCGGTCGCGGCGGCGGCGCGAGACCGGGTGGACCTCGGGCTGCGGTTCACAGAACCGCCGGCGAGCGGCCGCCTGCAGCCGGCCAGCGCTCCGGGGCAGGCCACCCACAAGATCGCACTGCGCAGCGTGGCCGACGTGGACGACGAACTGCTGCACCTGGTACGGGTGGCCTACGAGCAGAACCTCTGATCATCTCCAGGCCGCCGGTTACCCGGCGGCCCATGATCATCAACCGGGAGGGGCACGGCCGGGAAGGGCGGCCAGGAAAGGGCGGCCGGGGGGCGGCCGGAAAGGGCGGCCGGGGGGCGGCCGGAAAGGGCGCCCGGGGGGGCGGCCGGGAAGAGCGGCCCGGGGGGGCGGGAAGGGCGGCCGGGGATGCGGCTTGGGGATGCGGTAAATAAGATTGCTCATAGATGCATGAGTGATGCATTATTAGAGAGTGAACGGACGCCTGGAGAACCTGCTCGGAGCGCTGGCAGTCGGACTGGCCGACGCTATCTCCTCGGCCGTGGAGACGACCACCGGTCATGCCGGGGCCATGGGCGCCGCGCTGGCGACTCTGGCGCAGGAGCCCGGCCTGAGCATCGAGCAGTTGCGGGTGCCGCTTGGCCGCACCCAGTCCGCCACCGTTCGCGTCGTCGACCAGCTCGTCGCCGAGGGGTACGCAGAACGGCGGCCAGGGCGCGACCAGCGCTCGGTCGCGGTGGTCCTCACCACCAAGGGCGCCGAGACAGCCGCCCGGGTACTCGCCTGCCGGGAACAGGCACTACGTGACGCCCTCGACGGGCTCACCCCGGGCGAGCGGAAGTCGCTCACCGGCGCGCTGGAGAAGGTGCTCACGCGGATAACCTCGGACCGGGCCCATGCCGATCAGATCTGCCGGCTGTGCGACCTCGCCATATGCCCGGACCAAGCCTGTCCCGTCGAACTGGCCGCCCGCGACCGGGAACAACAGGTTTCCGGCCGAGCCACAGAGGAAGTGATCCGGCCATGACCACCGTCCGCCTGCCATCCGGCTCGACCACCGACAGAGACCGGCAGCGGGCCTGTCGGCAGGCACACGTCTTCGGCGCCGCCGCGGTAACCGCGGTTGCCCTGCTCCTGCTCGTGGTGACCCAGTTCCGCTCGCGACCCCCGGTGCCGGCGCTGATCGCGGTGGGATCGGCCTTGGCGCTGGCCGCAGGGCTGGCCGCCGACCTGAGCGCGCGCCCGCCGCGCGTGCTGCTCGGCGGCGACTGGCTGACCGTGTCCCGGCTGGGCCGCCGGCAGCGAGTGGACACCGGCCGGCTGACCGGCCTGTCGGCCAACCATCGGGTGGCTGGCAGCCTCGTGCTCACCGACGAGGATGGCAACCAGGCCGAGATCGACATCCGGGTCCTGGTGCGGAACCCGCTGATCTGGCAGCAGGTCAGCCGGGGGGCCAGCCGCGCGCGTCGCCGCGGCTCGCTGTACCTGCCCGAGGAGGACTCAGTGCTGTGGGAGAGCGTCAGCCGGGAGGTGGCCGAGGCCGACCGGCAGGCGCTGACCAGCATCGACTTCGGCCTGGCCCGCTGACCACTTACGGGGCGGGCACCTACGGCGCGGTCAACTACGGGCTGCTGCTCTCGGGCGCGGTGATCGCGATGATCCCCTGCGCCGTGGTCTGCGGCGCGCTGCAGCGCTTCTTACGTGCGGGACTGGTCTCCGGTGCGCTGAAGGGCTGAGCCCTCACCAGCGGTGGCTGGTGACCTGGCCGCCGGTGACGGTGACTTGGCCGCTGGGGGTGTCGTGGTCCCGCCAGATGGTGTAGCTACCGGCGGCCAGCCCCTCGTACACGACCGCATACCTGGTGCCGCCGGGAACCGGCCGGGCCCGGACGGCGGCGTGCGTCCGCGGCGCACCCGGGGTGCCTGGGCTGATCTCGATCTCGGCACCGAGCAGGTCCGCCGGTGTGAACAAGACCAGCGCGCCGGTGTCGGCGCCGAGGTCGAGCAGCACCGTGCCGACGCTGGTGGGACCGTACCTGTGCTCGCTCATGGGGCTTCCCTTCCACGTGGCCGGGGCGGCCGGGCTCTTGTGCGGGTGAGGCGCCGGTCCCGGGCTGGAGGACACGGGACCAGCGCCTGCCCGCCGGGAGGCGATCAGGAGGACGGGACGTCGAACCCGCTGTAGGGCACCCCGAGGTAGGGGAATGTATTCAGGTAGGGATTCGACACGCTGGACGGGGTGAGGCCGTCGGTGACCTGGCTCGCGGCGCCGTCCGGGGTGAAGCTGCTGTTCACCAGGGCGTAGGTCAGGCCTGCGACGGCCCGCAGTTCGACCGTGACGACGTCGTCGAAGACGCGGCGGCCGTTGGGGAACCCCGCCAGGTCCCCGCCGAGCAGGCCGAGGATGTTCGGGTTGCTGGACGGCGGGATCGCCGTGTTGAGCCGCAGCATGTCGGACAGGACCGAGCCAGTGTTGTTCTGGAAGTTCGGGATGATCCCGGCGGGGATCCCGGTGAGCAGGATCGCTTCCAGGTCGGCCCGTGCCTTGCCGGACGCCACCAGCGCGGCGAGGTTGGGGAACACGCCCGGGTAGAGCGAAGGCAGTGCGGCGGCCAGGCCGGGCTGGGCGTAGTAGTGGGCGAACTGCTTGTCCCCCGCGGGCGGCAGGGCGTTCCAGCGGTCCTTGTCGCCGAGGGCGATGATGACCTCGTTGATCAGCGGGTTGCCAAGCCGGGAGACCTGGCGGTAAGGCCCGGTGGTGACGGTCTTGCCGGTCTGCTCGTCGAACGCGCTCGCGGACTGGCGGCTCGCGGTGGTCCACACCCCGATCACGGACTTGGGGTCGGACTCCCCGCTGGCCCCCTTCTGCACCAGTTCTCTGATGGGCACCTGGATGGCGATGGAGTGGACGTTGAACTTGTTGGTCGCATTCACGCCCGGCGCCGGACCGGAGAACACGTTCATCCCGTACTGGTTGTGCAGGTTCTCGAACGGGCGCAGGTCGCCGAGGTCGAAGATCGCACCGAGGTCCACGTAGAAGCCCTCGGCTCGCTGACCGGCGAAGACCTTGATGCCCCGGCCGAGGTCGTGCACTGCCGAGCCGGCGAGGTTGGCGTAGTTCGGGGTGGACAGCGGGCCGATGTTGCACGGCGGGCAGGCCAGGTTCTTGCCCAGTTCGGTGCCGGTGCCGCCGTTGTCCATGATCTTCCGGACCGAGTAGAACTGGCGGGAGTTCCAGTTCGGGCTGCTCAGCGCCTTGATCGGCCCGGTGTTGTAGAGGAAGGTCTCCGGATCCCGCAGCCTGCTGGTGAAGGTGAACCGGTAGGTGACGTCGGCTTGGCCGTCACCGTCGTTGTCGATGTGGATCTCGTAGCGGACGTTGTCGCCGAACTGGTAGAAATTCGGCCCGCCCGCAGGTGCCTGAAGCGGGATGTAGTTGGCGATCAGGGTGACGGTGTTGGACTGGTCGGGGCTCACGAACGCATAGAGGTCGGTGCTGTCGGCGACCGGATCCATGGAAATTTCGGGAGCCTCGCGATGGGAAGACATCAGTTACCTCACAGGCTTGTCGTGGGACGGGCGCCTGGCCGGGTCCGGCGTTCGGCGCGGCAGTGCGGATTGGCGGGCAGCGGGCTGGTCGGGTCACCGGGCC
The DNA here is from genome assembly GCA_036497045.1 of Streptosporangiaceae bacterium. GTDB lineage: Bacteria > Actinomycetota > Actinomycetes > Streptosporangiales > Streptosporangiaceae > DASXKD01. The sequence goes on from DASXKD010000581.1 coordinate 19,214, forward strand.
GGCCGGCGGACCGCGCCGATCCCGGGCAGCACCGGTCAAGGCGCCCGCCGGGAAGCGGGCGGCCTGCTCTTGGGTGCGTGGGATGGAGCGAGTCTCAGGCCGGCGGTGCGGCTGGTTCCTAGGTCAGTGGGTGCAGCAGCGGTCAGCGGATGGAGTGCGCCAGCCTGGCCGCCAGGTCAGGGTCGCGGAGCCGGGTCTTGGACTCCCCGGCGAACACGTCCATTTCGCCGGACCTCAGGTCACGGACATGCACGATGACCGGCTCTGTAGAGCTGGGCACCCCCGTCTCCTGGCCGGCGTGCGCTCGCGGTGCAGCGGCTGCGGATGCGGCGGCCGCGGGGCCGGCGAGGGTGCCGATCGCCGTGGCAGCCAGGCCCGCACCAGCGAGGCCTGCCGCACCGTAGAGGACCGATCGCCGGGATGGCCCGGCGTCCTGGGCGCCTTCTGCCGAGCCGTCTGCGGACTGATCCGGGTGTATTTGTGACGACATGAGACAGTTCCCCTCCAGGCGCGGCAGCCTCCGCACAACTCCCCTCCCTGTTGTGCGAAGGCAGCCGACGCCGTGCAGTGCCAGGCTTTGAAATGCCCGGCCTCGATCGCTTGTTCGGGGTGAGCGGTCATCCGGATGCCACCAAGACCGGGTCGTTACCGAACCGTTACCAATTGCTCCGTACCGGCTCCCTTAAGGCCGGAAAGGTGTCGGTGTAAGCACGGCGGCTGGACGGGCCATCCGTTTTTGCCGGGGCGCCGAATGGAAGACATGAGGCCACGCGCGATGCGTGCATCCGAGCCGGAGTCCCCCCGTCAGGAGGGCGGCGAGCAGCACCTGGACGATCTCCTCGTGCGGGTAGCGCGCGGAGACCAGGCGGCGTTCGAGGCTGTCTACGACACTCTCGCCGGACCCGTCTATGGCCTCATCCTGCGCGTGGTCCGCGATCCCGCCCAATCCGAGGAGGTCAGCCAGGAGGTCCTGCTCGAGGCGTGGCGGACGGCGGCGCGCTTCGACCCGGCCAAGGGCACCGCTGCCACGTGGGTGCTGACCATCGCCCACCGCCGTGCCGTGGACCGGGTGCGCTCGGCCGCCGCGGCCACGGCACGCGAGCAGCGGACCGCCGAGGTGCCCGTGCCGCATGACGATGTGGCGGCCATCGTGGAGGCCAGCCTGGATGCCCAGCGGGTGCGGGAGTGCCTGGAGGGGCTCACCGAGCCCCAGCGCGAATCGATAGCCCTCGCCTACTACGGCGGTTACAGCTACCGGCAGGTCGGTGAACGGCTCGGCACGGCGCTGAGCACCATCAAGACCAGAATCAGGGACGGGCTCATCCGGATGCGCGACTGTCTGGGGGTGAGCTAGTCATGGCGCTGCTGCGCAACGACCAGCACACACTCACCGGCGTCTACGCCCTGGATGCCCTGGACACCGCCGCCGAGGTGACCCGCTTCGAGCGCCACCTGAACAGGTGCGACAACTGCACCGGCGAGGTGCGCGGCTTCCGGGAGACCGCGACCAGGATGGCGATGGCGGTGGCGCAGCAGCCCCCGCCGACCCTGCGCGCCGCGGTCATGGCCGACGTGGCGCGGACCCGCCAGGTGCCCGCGGCCGACGAGGGTGCCAGGCACGCGCGGCGGTTGCCGCGGCGCACCTTGCTGCCGCGGCTGGCCATGGCCGGGGCCGCGCTCGGCCTGGCCGCCGCCATCACTCTGGCCGTCGTGCTGGTCAACACGAACAGCCAGCTCAGCCAGACACAGCAGCAGCTCAGCCAGGCCCAGCAGGAACTCAGCCAGGCCAAGCGGCATCTCATCCTGGCCCAGACCCAGCTCGCGGCGATCAACGCCGTCCGGACCGCCGCCGATGCGACCTTGGTGACCAAGGCCACGTCGATCGGTGGCCGGGTGACCGTGGTGAAGTCGGCGGCCAAGCGCCAGCTCGTGGTGACGGCGTCGGGGCTGCCGCCGCTGACAGCCGGTAAGGTCTACCAGCTCTGGCTGATCGGTGCGCCGGGCAACAAGATCCGGTCGGAGGGCCTGCTGGCCGTGCACAACGGTCGCAGTGGGCCGGTGCTCATCTCCGGCGTGCTCCAGGGCGACACCTTCGGCATCACCCTCGAACCGCGCGGCGGCACGGTCCAGCCCACCGTCGCGCCGTTCGTCGGCATCCCGGCCTCCTAGAAGCCGCCGCTGCCTATGTGCTGGTTGGCAGGACCCCTTAGCGGACGATGCCAGGGCACCCCGGGCGGCCGGGCTTCCCCGGCATCCCGGTCGGTGGCGTCGACTCCCACCCGGCTTCGGCTGGCGCTAAGAATGGGCGCAGGTCTTGACAGAGTTAGTTTGGAAAGTATACGAACTAATAGTTCTGGAATTGGGGGCTGCACGTTTCTGTAGCGGGGGCACCGCGACGCGGCACTGCCGCAGTCAGGAGTTGCCAACCGTGAACCGATTCCCCCGGACCCCACTGATCCTGTGTGCCTCGCTCGCCTGCGCAGCCACGTCGCTCGCGTGGCCGGCCCCGGGCGCCCAAGCCAGCCGGGCCGCCACTGTTACTCCGGTCGTGCGTAGCGCAGCGACAAAATCTTTGCCTGCGCTGACCGGCACCGGCGCCAGCGACCTCACCGACCTGGGCGCGGGCGGCTGGCAGGTGGCGAGCAGCGCCACCGCCACGCAGCCGGGGGCGCAGATCTCCGCACCGTCGTTCGACGCGCGTTCCTGGCTGCGCGTGGCCAACGACTCCGCCGGCGCGCCGGGCACCGAGGTCGAGGCGCTGCTGCAGAACGGCCGCTGCCCAGGTGACCCCGGCCTGCAGCCGGTCAACGTGAGCAGCGACAGCCTCCGCAGCGTGTTCTTCTCGGACAACATGCGCAAGTGCTATGGGTATGAGAACCAGATCGGCGCGGACACCGTGCCGCTGTTCCGGGTGCCCTGGTGGTGGCGGACCAGCTTCAACCTGAGCCCGCGATCCGGGCAGCACGCCACGCTGATCGTCAACGGGGTGATCGGCAGGGCCAACGTCTGGGTGAACGGCCATCAGGTGGCCACCTCAAGCACCGTCACCGGCGCGTACACCCGGTTTGCCTTCGACGTCAGCGGGCTGGTCCGGCCGGGCGCGAACGCGGTGGCGATCGAGGTCGACCCGAACAACCCGGAAACGATGTTCACGCTCGACGACGTTGACTGGAACCAGATCCCGCCGGACAACAACACCGGCATCCAGTTCCCTGTCCAGCTCGCGGTCGACGGCGCGCTGTCCGACAGCAACGCGCACGTCCTGGAGGCCAACGCGGCGGACTTCAGCCAGTCCACGCTGACGGTCAAGACCGATATCACCAACAACACCGACCAGACCCAGACGGGCGACGTCAATGCGGTAATAACCTCGCCGGACCACCACCAGGGGTTCGGGGCCGTTACCACCGTGACGGTCCCGCCGAACACCACCAGGACGGTGACGCTCAGCCATCTGATCATCAGGCATCCGCAGGTGTGGTGGCCCTACCAGCTCGGCGGCCAGCCGCTGTACCAGCTCAGCACGTCGGTGTCGCAGCACGGCAAGACGCTGAACTCCACCAGCGAGACGTTCGGGATCCGGACCGTGACGTCCTACCTGACCGGGCACTCGCCCGCCGAGCCCGCGGGCGCCCGGGCCTTCAAGATCAACGGCGTGCCGATCGTGATCCGCGGCGGCGGGTTCTCCCCGGACATCTTCCTGCACTACTCCGCCGCCGACATCGCCAGGCAGATCGCGCTGATGAAGAACATGGGTGTGAACACCATCCGGCTGGAGGGGCACATCATGCCGCCCGGCTTCTTCGAGCAGATGGACCAGGCCGGGATCCTGATCAACGCCGGGTACCAGTGCTGCGATGCGTGGCAGTTCGTCGTCAACAGGCTGAACAGCCCCGCCGACTTCAAGATCATGGGGCTGTCCGCGCTGACCATCGGGCAGGAGCTGCGCAACCACCCAAGCGTGGACAGCTTCCAGTGGAGCGACAACCAGCCGACCCGCAAGCAGGAGGCGGTGTCGCTGGCCGCCTTCCGGCAGGCCGACTTCCAGGACCCGCTGATCTCCTCGGCCGAGTACAAGACCAGCCCGAAGCTCGGACAGGCCGGGGAGAAGGAAGGGCCCTACGACTGGGTGCCGCCCAACTACTGGTACAGCGGGCAGTTCGACAAGCACGACTCGACCCAGACCAACGCGGGCGGTGCGTGGGGCTATGACAGCGAGGAGAGCGCCGGGAACACCATCCCCACCCTCGACTCGCTGCACCGGTTCATGTCGGCCGCGGACCTGTCGGCGCTGTGGCGGAACCGCCTCGCCAACCAGTACCACGCCAACTACGAGCCGCGGTGCGGCAGCGGCTACACCTTCGGCACCCTGTGTCACTTCGACACCGCGCTGCGCGCCAGGTACGGCGCCTGGTCCGGCCTGAGCCAGTACGTCGAGGAGGCGCAGGCCCAGGATTACGAGAACACCAGGGCGCAGTTCGAGGCGTACATCGCGCACGCCCACCACGGGCCGCTGCCGTCCACCGGGACCATCTACTGGCAGATGAACAAGGGGTTCCCGAGCCTGCTGTGGAACCTGTACGGCAGCGACGGTGACCAGGCGGGCAGCTATTTCGGGACGCAGGAGGCGAACCGGCCGCTGCACGTCCTCTACGCGCTGGACACCGGCACCGTCACGGCGGACAACCTGAGCGGCCGGACCGAGGCCGGGCTGTCGGTGCGGGCCAGGGTGTACAGCCTCAGTGGGAAGTTGCTCGACGACCAGTCCGCGAGCGGCATCACGCTGGCCAGCCAGCAGGTGCGCACCGGCTTGCTGACGCCGAAGGTGCCGACCGGGTCCCCGACCCGGGTCTACTTCGTGGAACTGGAACTGCGCCAGCACGGCGCGCTCGTGGACCGCAACACCTACTGGCTGTCCACCCACCCCGACGTGACCAACTTTGCCAAGTCGCTGGACCTGCCGCAGGGCATCATCAGCCAGTACGCGCGGCTCAAGGCGCTGCAGACACTGCCCCGGACCGGCGTCTCGGTCACCGCGGCCACGGTGCGGCGCGCCGGGCCGGACGGTGCCGACCTGGCCACCACGGTCACGATCCGGGACACCTCGGCCTCGGCGGTCGCGTTCCTGCTGCGCGCCGACGTGCGGCGCGGCACGGCGAGTGGCCGGGTGCTGCCGGGTGACAGCGAACTGCAGTCCTCGATCTGGCAGGGCAACGACATCACGCTGTTCCCCGGCCAGTCGCAGACGCTAACGGTCAGCTACGACTCGGCCAGCCTGCGCGGCGCCACCCCGGTGATCACCGTCTCCGGGTGGAACGTGCCGCAGACCGCCGTCCCGGCCCCGGCCCACTAGACCGGTCCGCGGCTCCATTCGTGATCAAGGAGGTAGCGCCGCCCAAGTGGGGTGACAAAGCCGAGGCGTGCCGGGGCTGGACGGCACGCCTGGCGGCGGGGGTAGCGTGGGTTAGGGAGCGGTCCTGCGGGTGTTGCGCTGCACCTGGAGGCTGCGAAGACCCGCCGATGTGCTGAGCGAAAGGCGGCTCCGCCGGTGGATGAGTGTGCTGTCCGTGTGCACCCGCCGATGCAGGCGCGCGCCGCGCTGGACGGGATCTGCTGGCGCATTCCCGGCGGGGACGATGTTCGCCGGGCCGTGGCGGGTGCTGATCGTCTTCTGCAGGTGTGGCGGGCGGCGGTGATGATGGGCGATATCGGTGAGGAGATCACCGAGATCGAGTTGGAGCCGTTGTCCCCGGAAATGCCCGCGGAGACGCCGGTGGAGGCGCCCGTGGAGCCGGCAGCGGAGCCTGTCCCGGGATGATTGCGCAGGGCGGGGAGGGCATCCCGGGGTTCAGCGGCCGCGACCTGCCATTGGCGGCCGGTTCGGTGACGGGCGTGCGGCTGTGGCATGTGGATATGACCTCGGCCGAGGCGGTGGTGAATGGCACTCCTGTGCAGGTGGAAGGCCTGCTTACCGGTGTCTTCGGCGGTGTCTGGCGGCGCGGGGAGAACGTGGCTGTCTGCGACGGCAGTCAGGGGTCCCTGCCGTGTCAGCGTGACCTGGTGCCCGCGCCCGAATGCGGGTGCGGGTTCTGGGCGTACTGGGCTCTGCGGTACGCCTGGCGCTGCGACTACTACTGGCGCGGCGAAGTGGTCGGGGTCATCCAGGGCTACGGGCGGACCAGGATCGGCACCCGCGGATGCCGGTGCGGCAAGGCCCGCATCCTCGGCTTGCACGTGCGCCCTGCCAGGCCCGATAGCGAGCCGCAGGGCCTGCGACACGACGAACTAGCCGAGGTTCTCGGGAGCTACTATGGCGTGCCGTTGTATCCGTCGCTGGCAGAGATGCTGGCCGCCCACCCGCTGACCGCGGACTACCTCCCGCGACGGCAACGCCGCCTGGCCACCTCCCCCACGCTTGGCCCTGGGCTACGAGCGCTGCCCACGCCGGCCAACTGGCTGCGGGCGATGGGGCTCGCGGGACGGTGATCCCCGGAAAGCCCGCCCGGCTCCCCGGACACCCCGCAATGCCGCCGGACCGAGCATGACAAATCCGGACGTCAGGCGTCGTGACCTGAGCTGAGCCGATATCCACTTTGAACGCCCCCTGGACGCCCAGGTGATCGCCTTCCCTGGTTTCACCTCTGGGCCCCGGGCCCTGGTGGCTGCTAGCGGCGGACGACCGCTGCGCCGACGTCGGACAGCGCCGCGCGGAGCTTCTTGCGGGAGCTGACCCCGAGCTTTCCGAACACCTTGCTCAGGTGCCACTCCACCGTGCGCGGACTGAGGAACAGCTGGGCCCCGATCTCCGGGTTCGTCTGCCCGCCGGCAGCCAGGCGCGCGACCTGCACCTCCTGCGGGGTCAGCTCGTCGAGCGTCTCGACCGTGCGCCTGCGCACTGTCTCGCCAGTGGCCAGCAGCTCGCGGCGGGCGCGCTCGGCGAACGCCTCCATGCCGATGTCCGAGAGCATCGCGTAAGCGACCCGCAGCTGCTCGCGAGCATCGACGCGACGATGCTCGCGCCGCAGCCATACCTCGTCATCATGACCACCCGCGTTCCGGGCGGAACCTCAGCGGAAGCCGTCGACGACATCCGCACCCGCGAGGACGCACACTCGCGTGAACTCGCGTCCCAAGGCCATCTGCTTCGCTTGTGGCGCCCGCCGCTACAGCCAGGCGAATGGCGGAGCCTCGGATTGTTCGCTGCCGACGATGGCGATGAGCTCGAGAGGGTCCTCGCCTCGATGCCGTTGCGCGTCTGGCGTACCGATGAGGTCACCCCGCTCTCCCGGCACCCGAACGACCCGGCGCTGGAGGCCAGTCCGGGAGCCACGGAATTTCTGACCACCTTGACCGTCACCATCCCGGAGGGCACGCCCGCCCGGACGGTGGAGGACACCAAGGCGCGCGAGGCAGAACGCGCGTACGAGCTGGCTGGGCAGGGACACCTGCTGCGGCTCTGGGCGCTGCCGGGCGAGGAGCGCTCGCTGGGCCTCTGGCGGGCCCAGGACGCGGCCGAGATGCAGGCGATCCTGAAATCGCTCCCACTGGATGCCTGGATGACCGTGCAGACCAGGCCGCTCACCCCGCACCCCAGTGACCCGGCGACAGCCAAGACCTGACCGGCACCATGACCGGAGCCGGCCAGCGGGTCGCCATCATCACCGGAGGTTGCCAGGGTAGGAAGCGGCGAGGGCTATGTTGCGCAGGTCAGCGATGCTGCCGACCAGTTCCACGCCGGTCGCACCGCCACCAACTCCCGCACGATCGTAACCTCAGCCTGGTTCGGGTCGCTATGAGTGGAATCGGTGTCCGCGTAGCCTGTGGCCTGCCGACCTTCGGAGCCGGTCAGCGGGGCTGGCCCAGTTGTCAGGTCGTCGCCGACGATGAGGCCGCCGCCGTGCCGCCAGGTGAGGTAGCGCCCGGGGCATTGCGATGGAAGGCGGATCCAGACTGTGCAGGACAGCCACCCTGACCCGTTCGGTACTGCGGAGTTGCGCCGCTTGGTGCTCGATGCCTGGGCGGCGTCGCCGGCGCGGTTTCGTGAGGACGCTAACGCGGAGGAGGACTACGCCCTTGGCGGCTACCGGGACCGCGTGGTGGTGGAGCTGGCGCAAAACGCCGCGGACGCGGCGGCGCGCGCGGGGGTGGCTGGCCGGCTGCGGCTGACGCTGGATGCTGGAACGCTGGTGGCCGCGAACGTGGGGGCGCCGCTGGACGCGGCGGGCGTCGCGGCGTTGTCCACGCTGCGTGCTTCCAGCAAGCGAGGGCACGACGCGCAGGAGATGGCGGTCGGCAGGTTCGGTGTGGGTTCCGCCGCCGCCGTGGCGGTCAGTGACGCGCCGCGCATTTCCTCGCTCACCGGTGCGGTGAGCTGGTCGAGCAGCGCCGCCAGTGACCTTATCCAGCGGATTCCGGCGCTGGCTGGCGAGCTGGCCGCGCGGTCGGGTCACCTGCCCGTGCTGCGGTTGCCCTTCCCGGCGAACGGCGCGCCTCCCGAGGACTTCGCGACAGCGGTCACGCTGCCGCTGCGGGACGAGGCGGCTGAACGGCTCATCAAGCGGCTGCTCGCCGAGACAGGGCCCGCGCTGCTCCTCGCGCTGCCCGCGCTCGCTGCCATCGAGATCGAGGTCGGCGGCGTGACACGTGCGCTCACCGCGGCGCACGACGGCGACGGCGTTACCATCACCGTCGACGGCACGTCCTCCAGGTGGCGCACGGGAACTGCGGCCGGCCAGGCGGATCCGAGACTGCTCGCCGACCGCCCAGCTGAAGAGCGTACGCGCTCGTCGTGGTCGCTGCGCTGGGCGGTGCCGGTCACGCCCGGCGGCGCGGACGGTGACGCGCCGGTCGGCCGCCTGCCAGAGGGCGCCGGTGCTGTGGTGCACGCGCCTACGCCGACCGATGAGCCACTCGGCCTCCCGGCGCTGCTGCTGGCCTCGTTCCCGCTCAGCCCCGACCGCCGTCACATCGCCCCAGGCCCGCTCACCGACTTCCTGCTCGATCAGGCCGCCGAGGTCTACTCTCGCCTGCTGCCCAGCTTCGGGCCAGGGGATGGCCTGCTCGGTCTGGTCCCGGGTCCGGTCGGGCTGGGCGAACTGGACGCGCGGCTGCGGCGCGCGATCCTGGCGCGGCTGCAGGAGACCGCGTTCCTACCCGCTGCGCAGCATCGCGGTCAGCGAATCCGCCCGCATGACGCGGTCGTGCTGGAGCCAGCCCTTCCTGGCCTCACCGGCCACCTCGCGCCAGTGCTGGACGGGCTGATCGAGGGACCGGCCCGGCATCCCGCTTATGCGGTACTCGGCGTCCGGCGGCTCCGGATGGCCGAACTTGCCGACATGCTCGCCTCGCTCGACCGTGATCCGGCCTGGTGGCGGCGGCTGTATGAGGCGCTGGCCGCTGCAGATCCAGGTGAGCTCGGTGCGCTGCCGGTGCCGCTGGCCGACGGGCGGCTCGTGCGGGGCCCGCGCGGGCTGCTCATGCCCGGGCCGGGTCTCGATCACCCCGGGCAACTGTCGCTGCTGGGCCTCCGCATCGTGCATCCCGGCGCGGTGCACCCGTTGCTTGCCCGGCTGGGTGCTGCCGAGGTAACGCCGCGGGGCGTCCTCGCGGACCCAGCCGTGCGCGCAGCCGTCGCGGACTCCTACGACTCAGACAATCCTGGGCCCGTCGCCGACGCGGTGCTGAGCCTCGTCGCAGCCGCAAACCTGCGGCCGGGTGAGCAGCCCTGGCTCGCGGATCTGGCGCTGCCGGGGGCCGACGGCCAGTGGTATCCAGCGGGGGAACTGCTGCTCCCTGGCGGCCCGCTGGCCGAGGTGATCGCGGCGGACACGCCGTTCGGCACGCTCAGCCCGGCAATATTCGAGCGCCACGAAGCCGCGACTTTCGAGGCAGTCGGCGTGCTGTCGTCATTTGGCCTGCTGGCCGCGGAAGACGTCGCCCTTGATGCACCAGACCTGGACCTGGATGGTGCGATGGAGTGGGCGGCCGACGTACGTGCGCGGCTGCCCGGCGGCAGCGTGCCGCCGGTGGCGGCCGAGGTACTGGCCGTCCGCGACCTTGAGCTCGTGGACCCGGCGCGCGGGCCGCGGGCACTCGAGCTGCTCGCCACGCCGTCCTTGCGGGCGGCGCTCGTCGAGCCTGCCCGGGTGCTGCTTGCGGACGGCCGACATGCCGATGTGCCGTCCTACACCGCCTGGTGGCTCCGCCGCCAGCCGGTCCTCGGCGGCCACCGGCCCACCGATGTGCGCGCCGCCGGCACCGACCCGCTGCTCGCAGGCCTGTACGACGAGACCGCCGTGCCAGCGGACCCCGCGGTCGCCCGTGCGCTGGGAGTACGCACCTCGCTCGCTGAGCTGCTCGCCGAGCCGGGCGGGGCGGACGAACTGCTGGAGCGGCTGGCCGACCCCGGGCGGCCGGTGACGCGAGCACAGTTGCGGGCGCTGTGGACGGCGCTCGCGGCCGTCGCCGAGGCCACACCGCCGGACCGGGTGCGCGTCGTGTGCGGGGACAAGATCGTCGTGGCCGACGCCGGGGACGCGCTGGTACTCGACGCCGCGGACCTGTGGCCGCTCGTGGCCGCCCAGCCGCTAGTGCTGGCGCCACACGACCGGGCCACGCGGCTCGCTGACCTGCTAGACCTGCCACTGGTATCGGAGGAAATCGCCGGCCTGGTCGAGTCGTCACCGGTACGCCGCCCGGTCCCGGCGATCATCAGCGCGGTGCTGCCCGACGCTCCCGGGACCTACTACGCACACGACCCGCTCATCGTGGACGGCAGCTCCGTGCCATGGCGCCACACCCTCGGCGCGGTGCACGCCGCCGGGCCCGGCGGCCTCGCCTGCGGGCTGGCCTGGGCATCGGGCATTTGGTCGGCACGGCATCTGCTCGCCGCCCTGCTGGGTGACCCCGGCGCGGCCGTCCGCCTGCTCGCAGAGGCCGACCTGGACCGCGATCCACCGCCCGCGCCGGTCCCAGACCTGTTCTGATGGGTATCAGCCATGGTGTCTGGCTGTTGCTGGTGGGGCTGCCTCTGAATCTGGCCGCACCGGCGGTGTCGCTGCCCGCGATCCCGATGGCGGTGCCCCCGGCGGGCGTGCCCGGCAGCGTGCGTGTTCCGCGCCGCTAGCGCAGGGCGAGGACGATCGCCACAACGACAGAGCCGATGCCGGCCACGGCGATGGCGCCACCGGCAAGCTGGGTGCCAGTTAGTAACACGAACCCCTGCGAGCAGACCTCGATCGCCCGATGTGAGCAGGCACCATGGGCGATGTGAAGGAACAGCCACCCGCCGATAATGATGGCGGCCAGGCCGGCGATCGCCAGGGCCGCCGCGCTCCATGACTGCAGCCTGCGAGAGGTCCCCGGCCCGGTGGCAGCGGGGACGGTGCGGGCGCGTGGCGGCCTGACTGGCAGTGCCGGCGCCGGTGCGGATGCGGATGGCGCCGCCGCGGACCTAACGAGCGTGGGCACATCGACGGCGGT
>DASXKD010000582.1:0-14363 GCA_036497045.1 Streptosporangiaceae bacterium
GAACGGCGAACCAAAGACCCGCTACCGGATGTTGGAGACCCTGCGTCAGTTCGGGCAGGCGCGGCTGGCGGCACGTGGTGAGAGCCGGGCCGTCCGTCGGCGCCACCTGGATTGGGCGATCAACTTCGCCGAGAGTTATCCAGCCCCAACCGGACCGGGCAAACAGGAGCCCGAGGTAATCGCGGAGGAGCACAACCTGCGTTCTGCCGTTGAGTGGGCGCTGGATGCAGGGGACGAGGAGGCGGTACTGCGCATCATCGGCTCCGCGTGGTTCGGTCATTTCAACGAACGGGTCGCGCTGTACGACCAGGTGCTGCCTCCCTCCCCCGCGGTGTCAGCTGCGCTGGCGGCAAAGGCGCTATGGGCGGGACTCGCGCTGGCCTTCATGATGGGGGACTGGGAGCTCGGAAGGCAACGGGGGGCTTGGGGCGCGGCGGCCGCCCGCGTGGCGGGGGACGATCTTCGGCTGTCTCTTTGCCTCAACTACGGGGGCGCATGCGCGTGGGCCCTGGGAGCCGAGGAGGAAGGCCGGCGACTTTCGACAGAAGCTGTGGCGGTGGCCCAGGCGGCCGGGCTCCCCGAGGCCGAGGCCCGCGGTCTGCTCGCCGTCGCTTTTATCGCGATTGACAGCGGAGATCTGGACCGGGCCGAAGAGACGGCCAACCGGGCCGGGGCCCTGACGAGGGAGGTATTCACCCACGGTCACGTAGACGAGGCGCTCGGGGTCATCTACCTCGCGCGGGGGGAACTCGCCAAGGCGGCCGCGCAACTGGCCGGCACTGTTCAACAGTTCAGGGAGATACCGATCAACTGCGGCGCGCACATCCTGGAGACCTGCGCAGCATGGGCGGCAGCCGCAGGGCGTCACGAGCTCGGAGCCGAGCTCCTCGCCACGGCGGAGCGCATCAGAGAGGAGACCGCGGACAAACCCAGGCCCAACGAACGCATCATCTGGCGAGACTGGCTGCCCCTCATTGCCGCCAACACCGAAGCCGAGGCCTACCGTTCGGCGCGAAAAAGGGGCCACCTCCTCTCGTTCGAGCAGGCCCTCGACCTCGCCGAGAACAGCCTGAAAGGCTACAGCGCATGATTGTCATAGCCGGAGGCACCGGCACACTAGGACAACGGCTGGTCCCCCGGCTGGTCGACCGAGGCCTCCCCGTCCGGGTCTTCACCCGCGATGCGTCACGAGCGCAGGGCCTGGCCCAAGGCGACTTCGAAGTGTTCGTCGGCGACGTCCGCGACCACGACCGCGTCGCCGAGGCGGTTCAAAACGCAGCTGCGGTCATCTCCGCCATTCATGGATTCATCGGGACCGGGAGCGTGACCCCCGAATCGGTGGACCGGGACGGCAACGCCCACCTGATCAGCGCCGCCGCCCGCAACGGGGCGGAGTTCCTGCTGATCTCGGCCATCGGAACCGCGCCCGGCCACCCCTGGGAGCTAATGCGGGCGAAGCACGCCGCTGAGGAAAACCTCCGGCAAAGCGGCGTCCCGCACGCGATCATCCGCCCCTCCGCATTCACCGAAACGTGGGGCGCGATGATGCTCTCGTCCCTACAGAAATCGGGCAGGATCCAGGTATTCGGGCGGGGCAACAACCCATCGAACTACGTGTCGGTAATCGACGTGGCCGCCCTAGTCGAAAGCGTCGTCACCGGCGAACGCCCCGGGAACCGCGAGATCGACTTCGGCGGGCCGGACACCCTCACATTCAACCAACTGGCGGCCATCGTGCAGGACGTCGCGGGACGCCGCGCGGCCGTCCGCCACATCCCCCGGCCTGTGCTGCGGGCCATGTCGCACGTCGCTCGTCCGCTCAACCCACAGCTCGCGAGGCAATCCCGCGGCGCCGTCGTGCTCGACACAATCGACATGAGCTTCGACCCCGGCCCAGTCCGGCGAGAGTTCCCCGACGTGCCCGAGACCAGCGTGCGAGAGGCCCTGAAGAAGCTGCTCGACCGCCAAGCGCCGGCGAAGCCGTGAAGCTGCGATCCTGATCGGTCGCTGCGGGGCTCACCCCCCAGCCAGACACATAACAAAGGCACATAACCGGATAATCGGGCCGCCGCCAGCTACCCGCTCGGCAGGAATGTCACACGCGCCGAGTCGGCGATCCGTGCGAAGCCAAGTCAGGAACCGGGTGACACTCGGTAATTAGGGCTGGTCGGCGCCAGCGCGCGTGTAACCGCCGTTCTGGACGGGCTGGCGATCGGCGACGGCTGGACGCTGACTCGTCCCGAAGGATCGTTATGTGCTTCTTCCATGGCATGTTCGGACTCGGCTTGGCTCCACTCTGGCGGCGGGTGGGTGGGTGGGTGGGTACCCGCGGCGCGTCGTCACTTCCGCTGGATAGCTCGTGCGCTCTAGCCGCTCGTCCGCGGCGAAGCAGGCGCGTTCGGTGATGGGCTGCGGTTACGTTCCGCTCCTCACTGGTCGGGCCGGACACGACGCGCACCGCGTATGGGCAGGGCCGGGCTCGCCCGGATGGCGGCCTGCTGGATCTTGGCGACCCTGCACGGCTATGACCCAGGAGCGCGCATGGCGGCGGCCGCCCGGATCAGGGGTGGTCTGCGCGTGCACGTGCGGCCGGCCGGGCTGGCCGGCCCGGCGCCGGGAGCGCGGGATCCGGCATCGCCAAGAATTTGCTTCGGTTACGAGATATAAGATTCCGAGACGAGAATCTTGACTCGGAGGCAAGAGGTCCGTAGCGTAACCCCCCAGGAGGCAGGCAGCCTCCGCTCCCAGGAGGGGGACACCACATGAGCGCAACACTTGCCGTCCGGCACAACGTCCAGGACTACGCCGCATGGCGCAAGGTCTACGACGAACTCCAGCCGCTGCGAGCCCAGTACGGCTGCACCGCCCAGCGCGTGATGCAGGTCCCGGGCGAGGCCAATGACCTGTACATCACCCATGACTTCCCCACCGCCGAGCAGGCCGGCGGCTTCGCGCACGACCCGGCCCTGCGCGCCGGCATGCAGCAGGCCGGGATCCAGGGCACGCCGCGGATCGAGATCTTCACGGATGCCTGAACCCAGGCGGCCGCTACGGCCGGGGAGGGGCAGCCGCCCCTCCCCGGCCTCGCTCGGCGTGGTCCGGGTCGACGCCGACTTCACCGATGAGTACCCGGATGGTGATCCGAGCTGCACCGAGGCGTACGCGTCGTTGTGCCGCACCGGCGAGGCCCTGCTGGGCGAGCTTGACCGGCGCATCGCCGCGACCTTCGGCATGCCGCAGGCCGCCGCCACGGCGCTGGCCGTCATCGACGGCGCCGGGGAGCCCCTGACCCCCTCACAGGTCAGCGACCGGGTACTGGTCGCCTCCGCCACCATGACGGCCACCCTGGACCTGCTGGAATACCGCGGCTGGATCCGCCGCATCCCCAACCCCGGCGACCGGCGCAGCGTACTGATCGAGATCACCCCCGACGGCCGCGCCGCCGCCGGCCAGCTGCTGCCCGGCATCCGCACCGTGGAGCGGACCATCCTGTCCGCCCTCACCCCCGGCGAACGCGCATGCCTGCTGGGCATGCTCGCCAAAATCCTCGCCCGGGCAGCCGAAGTCGCCGCCGGACCACCCGAACCCCTGGGCGGCCAGCGCATCCGCCCCGCCCGGCTCGACCACCCCGGCGAAAGCACAGAGCTTGTATGACCGCCGATGCGGCTGAACTTCCGCCCCGCGCTGCGGCCAGGCGCTGAGCGCGCGCCACCCAGACGGCGGCTCCCGCGCGCCGACAGTGCCCGATGGCCTGGCGGCGGACCCGCCCGCCCGGGCCGGTCCGCCCGCCAGGTACACAACTCCCGCCACGTTCAGCGCCGCATCCACCGCAGTGGCCACCGTGCCCGGCACCAGGTGCGCAGGCCCTCAGGCAGAAGGCCCGCCGCAGCTGCGAAAGCACATAACCGGGCGATCGGGCCGCTCGCGCCACCACTAACCACTCAGACGGCCACCGCGCCGATTCGGCGATATGGCCAAGATGGGCCTTGGTACTCGTCACGGTGCGTCACCGAGTGCCAAGGCGGTCGACGTCGCGGCGTGGGTCAGGACGGTGGCCGGGCCTGGTCGTCTGCGTCCTGCCCGAGGCCCCACAGAATCCCCACAGATCCACAATCCGGCAGCGATCCCCACAGGAATCCCACAGACGAAACGGAACTCTGCGGTATACCCCGGCACGGTCGATACAATGGCCGAGATGCCTGGTGACCAGCGGAGATGCCGTTGAGCAGGGCAGCAAGGACCTTTCGTAATTTGGCCTGTTGGGGCGATAGAGTCCCTGAAAAGCGGAAGGTCGGCGGTTCGACCCCGCCCCTGACCACCAGTTTTGGGCTAGTTTCTAGTGCTCTGACCAGCGCAAATGCCGACTCGGCGCTTCTGTTGTGCTTGCAACCGCCGAGTGACCATGACTGCCCGTGCGTGACCGTGGTCGGCCGCTCGCTATCGCACGCGGATCGCACGCCGTGCCTCCGTGCCCTCGGATCGCGGCCTCTTCGTCCCGAACTACAGGCCGTCCTGGGCGCCGAGCATGTGATCCGTAGATAACTGTCAGGCGTTCATAGTTGTCCCGATCGGTCCGCGAGCTGGCATGATCGCCATTCGCTTGTCCGCATCCGTCCGCCTGCCGTGGGAAGTCGTTCACCCGGGTGGCTCCCAGGTTGGCTCCCGGCGACCGCATCCTTATCAGGCTGGGTCCTGCTTGTCACGGTCGGGATGACAGATGATCGCTCCTCTGGCGTCGCCGCAGTACGGGTTCAAGAACGTCGCCTTAGGTTTTGGCTGTCACGCGCTTCGCGCTGGTCAGGCCAGGTTGCCGCAGCTCAACGGGTGATCGCGATCCCTTTAGGGACGCGGCCGATCTTGATCGGCCTGGCCGCCGTGTTGGTGGCGGTCGCGATCGACCGGATTGCGCTGACCGACCCGGACGATCCCAAAACCTTCTCATGCTGCGAGCCGGGCTGTACTGCCCCGACAAGGTGAGTGACCAACTGGGTGACGATCGCCTCGCACGCTCACGCACACCAGCGGACGTTAGCGGACACTCATGCCCAGGTTGGACATGGAAACGCCCAGCACAGAGACCCGCGAACTTGGCTTCGGGACGAAGAGGCCGCCGGTTGAAAGCGGAAGCAGTGCAGCACCAAAGTGCAGCAACCAGACCGGCCCTGCCAGTCGGTCAATGTCATGTTCGAGCACGGACCGACTGGCCAGCCGCGATCACCCGAAGCGGTTGGGGCCGGGGGTGCCTTCCATTACGGTGAGGACGAGGAGCCAGATGCCGCCGATGAACGGCACGAAGGCTATGAAATACCAGAACCCGGACTTGTCCTGGTCGTGCAGGCGGCGGATGGTCAGCGACAGGCTCAGGAGGAACGCGGCGACGGCCGCGGCCAGGTACAGCAGGATGCCGAGGACCGGGACGTGGACGGCCGCGAAGATGGCGGCGAGGATTAGTACGCCCACCCAGCCGATCAGTTCCGCCAGGGCGAACCACCAGTAGGCCGACCGTGACGCGCGGCCTTTGTACTCGAAGATGTTCTGGAACGCCAGCTTGATCGCGTCGGTGAAGCCGACCGGGCCGCCCTGCAGGTAACCGCGCGGGCCGTCGGCGGGCGCGTAACCTCCCTGCTGCTGCGGGTAGGGGGCGTAGCCGCCGCCCTGGGGTGGTGGGTAGCCGCCTTGCGGAGCGTTGCCGCCCTGCTGCTGACCAGGGTCGTAAGGGCTGTAGGGGGTACTCACGTCTTACCTCAGATTCCCCGTTTCGGTGTCCGATGGACAGAACAAACTGATTCTGTAGGCGTTGGAGCTGCCGCGCAACACAACGCTCACATTGTTGCCTTAAAGGCGCTCAAGTGAGGTTAATTGTCATAGTTTGCAACATCTTGCTTATGGTAGGAGCTCTGATCTGTTAGTTACCTGGCCACGGTCAGACCTTGTCCGGGCTGCTGGCGCTGGCCACCCGGTTGGCTCATGACATCGTCGGTCCCACGCGCTGATCCTCGTCATGACGAGGGCGCGGAGCGTCTGAGCTTTCATGCCCCGTCTCGGGAAGTTCGTGCACAAATCCGTGCACGCGGCCTTGTCCGCCCAGCGCGGCGGCATGGCGGCCAGGCCAGGAGTTCTTCGCGAGCACGGCCGCCCGTGGCCGTCGTTGGCAGTGCGCTCGCCCTTGCTCCCGGCTCCCCGGCTTGCGACGCTTAATGGGTGGGGTCCTTCGACGGCCTGTCACCCATCGGCGCTGGCCCGCCGGGTGAGCATGGCGGCCCATGGGATGGGCCGTACCCACATGGCGGTCCGTGGGATCCTCCCGGGGGCGAGTTCCCCGGCGCCGCCGCGTCGGCGCTACTGCTGGCCCGGACGGAGCAGGTCGCGGTCGCTGTGACGGCAATCTGGGCATTCAAGGCGGGGTTCGAATTCTGGATGTGGGCGCAGTTCCGCAATCCGGGCCCTGCGCTTGAGAACGAGACGGACGAGCAATCCCTGCACATCGGCCTGCAGTTCGCCGATGGCAGGAAGGCCGCGAACGTGGGCAGGGTGCCGGAGCCAGCCGGGTCCGAGGCGGCCGGGCTGATCATGAGCCCCCGGGGCTTCGGCGGCGGGCTGCGGCAAAGGAACCGGCGCTACTGGGTGTGACCGCTGCCACCGGCTGGGCCGCTGGCCTTTGTCTGCCAGTGGGCCGCCCTCGGCATCCCCGAAAAGCGCACCGAAGTCGATGCTCAGCTTATCCTGGATGCCGCCAAACGCAGCGTCCAGATATGGCCACGAGACAACGGCTAACGCTGCTTGTGGCCCTGGCTTTCGCTCCTGGAACGTGTGATGGGATCGAACCCGCACTATCAGCTTGGGAAGTCTGTGGCGCTATTCGCCCGCCACCTGCTGATTCTGTGACCTGGAGGGATCTTGACAGTTTGACCGTGAGCGACCGTGACTGCCCGCAAGGGCTCCTCACATCGGGCACGCAGCGGGCACGTTCGCGGCTCGTGAGGCCAGGCTATCGTCCGGTTCCGTTCGCCGGTGTTGCTGCCCGCCGCTGGGAGTACGACCTGGCCGTCTCGCTGAAGAGGAGCAGCATCGCTGCCAGCCCGACAAGCCAGAGCACCGTCGTGGCGATCACGTCTCGCCAGGTATACGGCAAGGCGTCCCCGCCGAGGCCGAACAACGGCACAATCGTGAGGAGGCCGAAGAACGCCGCAAAAGCGGGCCGCGCCCAGTGATAACCCTGGCCGTTCGCCCAGGCCAGCCACAGCCACACACCAGCACCGATCGGTGCACTGGCTAGCCAGAAGTCAGCCTGGGTGAGCATGACAATGGGCCACTGCCCAGCACCGATGTCGTGGGCGGCGGCCCACCTGACGCCGCCGAGAGTCACCAGGACGGTGACCACGTCGGCCAGCGTCAGCACCGCCCCGGCGCACATGAGCCCGATAGCGGCCCGGACCGCCGTGGGCTTGGGCACGCTCGCCGGTTTCCCGGCCGGGGTCGGCGATTGGGCTCGTACCGGCCCGGCGGGGATATCGGCGGTGAGGGCGCCGAGGTCGGCATAAGTCCGCGACGCCAGCACCTGGCCGACCCGCAGGTCAAGCTCATCCTTGGCCAGCTGGCCTTGCACGAACGCGGTCTTGAGCACGTCGATCACCTGCTCGCGGTCGGCATGCGACGCCCGCATGTGAGTGCGGCCACCTGCACCTGCGGCTATCTCGTCTCCGGGCCCCGCCATCGCCACCACCTCCGCACGAGGACGATCTACGACAAGGCTAGCGCGGCGGCCCACTCGTCTGCGCTACCCGGCCTTCTAAACCCTAGATACCTGTCAGGCGTTCAACGTCGTCCGGATCGGTCCGCGAGCTGGCATGATCGCCACGCGCCTGTCCGGGTTCGTTCACCGCCGGCGGGCGATGTCGGAAATTTCGGTGATCGATGACACCGGCCATTCCTGCGAGGTGGCTGTTCAGGGTGTGGGGTGGAGCCGGGTTCGGGAGCGGCAAGAGCAGGAATGGCACGGGGAGCTGCTGGTGGACCAGGCCCGATCGCCTCGCTGGCTTGAGTTCATCGCCGCGCGCACCGGCGCATCTGGCCGGGCTACCTTGTCGCCGCCCGCCCAGGTGCCGGTGGGCACCGGTGAGCCGCCGTGGCCGACCCCGGCCGAGTGCTACCTGGCCGACCTGGCCACTGTCACCAGGTATTCGATCAGCACTTCGGGCAGTGAGTCCACGGCCGGGCCGGAGGATGTTGCGGAGATTGTCGCCAAGGTAGCGGACGGTTTGATGGCGGTGGGTGCCCTGCCGGTCACCAGCGCCTTGCTGCGCGAGTCCCCCGCCGACCGCGAACCGGCCTGGCGAGCTCACCTGGTGAGCCGGTGGGGCCGCCGCGCCCACCTCGCCGCCCGCTTTGAGCCAGGGGAGCATCGCGGGCTGGTGGTGCGGCTGCCGCTGGAGCATGCCACGGCGGTGATCGAGAGCGTCTCCGCCCAGGGAGAGCTGGTCGGCGTCCGGCTGTATGGGCACCCCTGGGTGATGGGGGATTACTGGCCCATGATCACCCCGTGCTTCCAGGTGAGCGCCACCGACGATGCCGGGAACGGGTACACCGCCATGCCCGGTGACTGGAGCGGTTTCCCCGGAAACGAGGGCGCGGCAGCTTCTTCTTCTGGCCGCCGGTGCCCACGGCCTGCAAGAGCATGCGGGTGACTGTGAGCACGTTGTGGGAAGCGGCCTGGGCGGAACTTGAGCTGCCACGGTAACTGCTCCGGCACCCGAAACCTCTAGCAAGCGTCCCCGACCGGATTCGCGACGCTCGCAAGCCCGCCCACCTTGCTGGTCTGGTGCGTCGCGGGGGAGGTTCTTTAGACTCGGCGCATGCAGCGGTATTCCCTCGGCCGTTTCTGTGTCTGCCGGGTCGGCTTCGGGGCGATGCAGTTGCCCGGCCCTGGGGTGTTCGGCCCGCCCCGGGACCATGACGAGGCGCTGGCGGTGCTGCGGCGCGCGGTGGCGCTGGGGGTGGACCATATTGACACTGCCCAGTACTACGGTCCCGGCGTGGCTAACGAGCTCATCCGGGAGGCGCTGTTCCCCTACCCGGATTCGCTGGCGCTGGTCAGCAAGGTCGGGGCACGCCGCGACCAGTCCGGGGGGTGGCTGCCCTATAGCCAGCCCGATCAGCTGCGCCGGGGCATCGAGGACAACCTGCGCACCCTGGACGTGGGGCAGCTGGCCGCGGTCAACCTGCGGCTGACCGACGCAGCGCCGCCCGGCCAGCAGTTCGACGACCAGCTCGCCGCGATGATCCAGGCCCGTCAGGAGGGGCTGATCGGGGGTATCGGCCTGAGCAACATCACCCGCGAGCACCTGCTGCGCGCGCTGGACCAGACTCCCATCGCGTGTGTCCAGAACCCGCTCAACCTGGTTGATCGTGCCTCGATGCCGGTCTTGCGCGAATGCACCCGCCGCGGCATCGCCTTCGTGCCGTTCTTCCCGCTCGGCTCCGCCTTCGCCAGGCCCAGCCCGCTGCTGGGCAACCAGCAGGTCATCAGCATCGCCCGGCAGCTGGGCCACACCCCGGCCCAGGTGGCGCTGGCCTGGGTGCTGGGCCTGGCACCCAACGTCTTGCTCATCCCGGGCACGTCCTCACTGCGGCACCTGGAAGAAAACCTGGCGGTCGCCGATATCACGCTCGACGAGAACGCACAACAGCAGCTCACCGCGATCGCTGCGTAACCATCCAGCCAAGCACAGCTACGCCTGCGGCGCCCAGCAGCCGCCAGGCCCCCCGCATCTGCGAAATCACCACCAGCGGCAGAAGGGCACGAGGTTCGCTTGGCTGGCGACGCCGTGTCGATTGTCAGCGTGCGAACCGGTTACGGAACCGGTCCACATGCAATGTCTCCCCGCGGAGCAGGCCAGTCTCGATCTCGGTGGGGTATGTGGTGCCGTCCTCGTATAGCAGGTGGCCGAAATAGAACGTGCCGGGTGTTGTGGCTGCTTCTCGTTCCAATGCCCGGAACCGTTTGCCTTGGCTCGACCAGCCGCGGTTCAGGTCCCGGCGCTGCCGGAAGATGTTCGGGCCGAACTCTCCTCCGGAAAGATGGGGGATGAGATGTCCCCGGTCCACCAATGTGCCATCGGGATCGGGCGGCAGCGGGAATCCGCGCTGGTAGGAAACGTCGCGTTTGCCGACTGTAGCTGGTGTTATGGTCCAGGCCGCCAGTGTGCGATCCTCCTGCTCTGCCCCCACGGCGCTCGCCAGGTCGAACAAGTAGGTGGCTCCAGACTGGACGAATTGCAGCAGCGAGCTATCCGAGAACTGATGTTCGTAACGCTCCGCCACCGCGTCGAGCAGTGCCGTGCCAAGAGCGGCAGGTGTCAGCGGCATCCTGAGGCCACGCACCAACCCTGCGTAGTCCACCGACAACCGGGTCATCCCGCTGTTCTACCTGGTGGTCAGTAGCAGCCGCCACGAAGCGCCAGTCCGTTGTTCCATCAGATGATCCAGGCGCTCGTGCGGGCGCCTTCGCGCCGTGGCTGCGTCATTACGATGCTAACGGGTTCTGCGAGAAAGGGCCCAGCCGGTTCGCCTTGTGGGCAGGAGCCATCACGACGATCACGGCCCCCGCGTTGCCGGCCTGCTCTAGCAATGGGTTGCCTGCCGTGGGAGCACCGGGGTTTCCCGCCGCTGTGTACCCGCCGCCACGTCTGCACCGCCAGCGGCTCGGCGCGCTCACCTGCCGGGCAGTGCGGGCCTGGCCGGTTACGCACCTGACGAAGGTCCGGAGTCATCAGCCAGGTCTCTTGCAGGATTTCACAGGTGACGAGATCCCGCTGTTGATCAGTTCCGTGAGTTGACGGATGCTGGCAACGCCCGGCCTGGTGCTGGCCCTAAGCAGTGTGAGGA
Source organism: Streptosporangiaceae bacterium (assembly GCA_036497045.1). GTDB lineage: Bacteria > Actinomycetota > Actinomycetes > Streptosporangiales > Streptosporangiaceae > DASXKD01. The sequence goes on from DASXKD010000582.1 coordinate 10,885, forward strand.
GATAAGGAGCCGGCGTGGATGCCCAAGACTCCGAGGATGGCTTTTGCGAGGTCTTTGACCGCTACGCCCCGGCCATCTTGCGGTATGCCCAGCGCAGGCTTCATAGCCGGGAGGCGGCGCAGGATGTGGTGAGCGATACGTTCACCGCCGCGTGGCGGCATTGGGACCGGGGCCCCGGCCCGAAGGTGCTGTTGCCGTGGCTGTATGCCATCGCCGGCAACGCGGTTCGCGACCAGTGGCGGTCGGCCCAGCGGCAGCGCCGGCTGACCGGGCGCCTGTCCGCCCTCCGCCCGGCAGGCCACAGTGCCGATCCGGGTGAGGGCGTGGTGCTCGGCCACTCGATCAGCCAGGCGCTCGCCGCCCTGCCAGAAGCCGACCGTGAGGTCCTGCGGCTAGGTCAGGGCCCGCGTTCGACCGCGCACCCGGACTGGTCGCCGGGTGTGCGTGGGGGGTTCCCCTGCGGACAGCGTTCCGATGAGTTTCGGCCCCGGCAGTTGTCCATCTCTGAGAGCCAAGTCGCGTACGTTCGACGCGATGCATACGACCGGCGGGTACGCGTAGCTTGTGCGGCCGTCCCCGCGCCACCGGTCTACGACGCTGCCCTGGAGGTCACGATGTGTCCGATGATCCACTCGTTCCGGACGTCCGGCGGCGTCGCCTCGACGGGGGAGGCGTGATGACGACGGTCGCGGCGGACGGCGTCATGCTCGGGGTCGAGCACTTCGGCGACGCGGCGGCGCCTCTCGTTCTGCTCACGGGCGGCACGACCATGCTCTCTTGGCCCGACACGCTCTGCGAGGCGCTCGCGCGCGGTGGGCGCCACGTCGTGCGTTACGACCTGCGCGATTCCGGCGCGTCGACCACCGTCGATCCCCAGGCTCCGGCGTACACGCTGCGCGATCTTGCAGCCGACGCCGCGGCGCTCGCCCGGGACCTCGACGACCGGCCGGCGCACCTGGCGGGCATCGGCGTCGGCGGGATGGTCGCCCAGATCGCCGCGCTCGACCACGCGGACGCGTTCTCGGCGGTCACCCTCGTGGGCACGCGGCCTGTGGCTCCGGGCCCGGTCGACGATGACCTGCCTGACCATGACACGGCGACGATGGACCGGCTGTTCTCGCGATCGATGCCCGACTGGTCCGACCGCTCCGCGGTGGCGGAGTTTGCCGCCCGAGGCGCGGAGATCCTCGGCGACGACCCCGCCGCCGCGCGCGCGATCGCCGAGCGCAAGTGGGACCGCACGCCGGGTACGGAGCCCACGGTGCAGATGGCCAACCAGCTGGGCATGGTGTTCGCCAAGCTCGACTGCACGCCGCGCTGGCGCGAGCGCCTGTCCGAGCTGGCGATCCCGGCGCTGGTGGTGCACGGTCGCCGCGACCCGTTCTTTCCTGTCGGCAACGGCGAAGCGCTCACGCGCGAGATTCCCGGTGCGCGACTGCTCGTGCTCGAACGCGCCGCGACGGCGATCCCGGATGCAGCCGCCGATGAGGTCGCGGCGGCGATGCTCGCCCTCTAGGCGCTCACGGTGCTGGCGGCCCTAACAAGGACAAGCGTCTCTCGGGCTCAGGACGGCGATCTTGTCAGTGCGAAAGAAAGTGGGCGCAAGCAGTTGTAATTCGAGGAGACAGGCGAGGTTGTTATTCGCGCCGAATTAATCCCTTGCCAGCGCCAGGAAACTGGGTCACTGTGGACTCGCTTGCCTTACCCAGTCCGCTGCTAGCACCCGGGGTAGGCCATGACGCACGACGCTCCGCCGCGATGATGGCCGCGGCCATGGCCGCTGTCTGCCTGGTGGTGGTGATCGGGGCCAGTGCGGCGGCCGCTGCCTCGGGCGGCACCTGGGTACCGCGCAGGAAGTCCCCCGCACCGCCGCCCTCAACGCGGGGGGGAGTGCGCTGGTCATTTCGGTGTCATGCGCCGCGGCAGGCAACTGCTCCGCAGGCGGGGCCTACACCGACAGCTCCCGCAGCGGAGCGATCGCCCCCGGACCACGGCAGGGAAGCGACGCGATCGATGGCAGCGCTTCGCACGCGACAATCTGCGACAGTTGGCTCGTGTCCGTGAAGCGTTTGGAGGCAGGGAATGGCTGTCATGCTGATCGCCCGCTTCGACGGCGACGTGGACCAATTGCGGCAGGCCTACGACAGGGGGCATGCGCTGATCATGAGCCGCGGTGGCGCGACCGGTGCCGGGGAACTGCGCCACCACTGCGCGATCGGCGACCGAGCCCTGTACATCATCGGGGTGTGGGAGTCGGAAGAGCGCGTCCGTACGCGCTGGGCCAGCGAGGAGTTCGAAGACGTGCTGACCTCGGTTGGCTTCCCATCACCAAAGACCGCGGATATCACCATCCTTGAGCTGCACGCAACGGAGCCACCGCTTTGAACGGACAAGACGCCAGCCGGATCACGGGCAGCTGCTCTCCGGTCGGGCCACGTATGGGCCACGAGCCACGAGCGCTCACGGCTGCAAGCGGTCACTGACGAGCACTCCATCCCCGAAGGCCAGCAGGAACATTCCTCCTGGTAGGCCGGTTGCCGCACCACCGACCTTCCGAGCTGGTCATGAGTGTTCGATTCCCTTCGCCCGCTCCACCAGCTCCTACCGAGGGTCAGCCGCTCGAAGATCGCATCGAGTGGTAGCGCGCGGGCACCCACCATCTCGCATGGCGTCCTAGTGTCGTCTTGCACCAACAGTCATCGAGGCAATCGCAGTTCTTCGTGTGGTCCACCGCCGCATTAACCGCGACCATCCCAGCAAGGACAGCGACGGTCATCACCAAGATTCGCTTCATGCCCAGCAGCCTAGGCGCAACCGGCCCGGCAGCCGCGGCCTCCCGCGCCGTCAGTCTGTCGGCCAATCCTCGTGGCCTTGCCCCGTTGCGTGCCCCCGATGACACGTGAGCAGCAACGGGGCAAGCATGTGGTGGGAAGGCCCTCGGTCCAGCGGCCGGGCAGGCCGAGTGCCGTAGCCCCGTCACGCCTCACCGGCAGGCCGCCTGCCACGGGCGGTTGCCATTTCGCCGGTGCGCCCTTGCGGTGAGCAAGGCCGGGGCCGATGCTGTTAGTGTTCCCGCCCCGGAAATTTAGCCCCGCCCCACGCCCACCATCAGGTGCGGGCAGCTGCCCACCGCCCGCGGAACGAAAGAAGACCTCCATGCTCCAGTCATTCCGGCCTGCCGCCAGGAGGGCGGCCCTCAGCGCCGCGCTCGTCCTGCTGGCTGGCGGGGGCACGGCCGGGGGGGCGGCCGCCGCGTCCGCCGCCGCCGAACTCGCCCCGCCGCCGCTCAGCCACCAGCTTTGCTATCTGGCCAGCGGCACCGGGTTCAAGGTCCCTCCCGCAGTCACGCTGAAGAACGCGCTCAACCCGGCCGGCTTCACGCCGGCGATCGGCAAGGTCGCGCTGCACTGCAACCCCGTGGCCAAGACGCTGCCCACGGGGAAGATCTTCCCCATCACCAACCCGGCCGCCCACCTTGC
>DASXKD010000583.1:0-3935 GCA_036497045.1 Streptosporangiaceae bacterium
CAGGTGCTACGGCCAGTGCGGCCGCGGTGCCCGGCCGCCTCGGCGATCGGCTGGCAGTTGTGATCGTCTAGCTCCATCAGCAGCCCGCTGACCATCTGGCCGCAGCACTGCCGGGTCTCCCGGCGGGAAAGCACCCGGCCACCCGGCCCGGCAGGTCCGCCAGCAGCGCGGACCGCGCATCATCGGCTGCCGCGGCTGCCGCGTCTTGACCGTGTCTTGCAACCCGTCATGATCGCGGCAGCCGCACTTTGTCAGGGGAGCCCGGCGTGGTGGCGTGACATGGTGCTGGCCGCCTCAGCTTAAGTTTTAACCTGATTTCTATTCATATCAGGCCATATGCTGAGTATTCGCTCATATGTCCGGGCAATGTACAAGGAACGGCCGTTTCCCTGATGCTGGGTGTTACCACACATCCCGCATCACAAGAAGGAAACGGCCGTGCTTCCTACCCTGCCACGGCCCGGTTCCGGGCTGCAAACCGTCCCGGGAACCGGGCCGGCCCTGCCGTCAGTGCCCGCGGGCGCGCCGGATCCGGCGGTGTTCGCGGACGCGGTCGCGCGCTACCGGGCGGTGGAACGGCTGCGCGGGTTCCGGCAGTCGCTATATGGATGCCTGGACGCGCGGGCGGACGCCCTGTTCGAGCTGGCCGACGCGGTCCTGTGCGCCGATCACGCCGTGACGTCGCTGGTGCAGCTGTGCCTGGAGCCGGAGTTCACCCGCGGCCACGGCGCGCTGTACGACGCGCTGTCCGCCGGGAGAATCGACGACGAGCGGTTCTTCTCCCTGCTGGCATCGGAACTGCCGCAGGCCGTCGACGGGCCGGAGGCCCGCGCGTGGATCGCGGAGCACGACGTGATCGACCACGGCCTGCTGGACAAAGCGCTGGCCGGGCTGTCCCCGGAGGATGCCGCGCAGGTGCGGGACGCGTGCGCCCGGTGGGCCCGGCTGCGGTTCGCGGTCGACGCGACCGCCTATCCCCGGCCGGACGCGTGGTGCTCCCCGGCCCGGGAGCACGTCCACCATGGCGCCTGCCACTGCCAGGGCTCGTCCAGGACCGCGCCCGGCTGGGAATACCAGCTCACCGCGGCCATCGGGCACCTGCGCACCGCGTGGGCCGCCCTGGCCGACGTGGCGCGTACCGTGCCCGCGACCCGGACAGCGCAGACGGTCGCGCAGGTGAAGAGCGTGCTGCGCCGCCTGCGCGCCGCCGGGCACGGAATGAAGGCCGCGCCGCTGTTCGTCTTCGACGCCGGCTACAGCGCTGCCGCGCTCACCGACGGGCTTCTCGGCTGCCCGGTCCACGTCCTGGTCCGGCTCGCCGCCGGCTCGGTGCTGTATGCCGATCCCGTCACCTGGGAAGGCAGGTACGGCCGCCCCGCCCGCCGCGGGGCGGCGGTGCACTGCCTGGAGCCCGCGGACTTCGCCGCTGCCGCGGCCGGCCGCGGGCCGCGGGCCCGGAAGAAGCCGCTGCCCCCGAACCCGGAACCGGGCGAGACGCTCACCTTGCCCGATACCCCGCTCTACGGCACCGTCCGCGCCGAGGCCTGGCATGACGTGCATCCCCTCATCCACGGGGACCGCGGCTGGTTCGCCGGCCGCAAGAGCCTGCCAGTCCTGCGCGGCACCCTCGTCCACGTCACCGTCGAGCGCCTGCCCGACGGCCGCGACCCGCACCGGGCCATGTGGCTGTGGCACGCCGGCCCCGGCCCGCTGTCCCTCGACGAGCTCTGGCGCGCCTACCTCGCCAGGTTCGACATCGAGCACGCAATCCGCACCCTCAAGGGCATTCTCGGCCTCACCGCCGCGAAGGTCAGGGCCCCTGAGCAGGCAGACCGCTGGGTCCGGCTCCTCATGGCCGCGCACGCCCAGCTCCTGCTCGCCCGGCCCCTGGCCGCAGATCTCCGCCGCCCCTGGGAGAAACAGCCCGATCCCGCCCGGCCTCTGGCCCCGGGACGGGTCCGCAGGGGGTTTCGCAACATCCGCTCCGGCCTGGGGACACCCGCCCGTGTCGCGAAACCCTCCCGCCCCGGACCCGGCCGGCCCAAAGGCAGCAGCAAAGGCCCAGCTCCCCGCTACCCGCTCCCGGGCGAAGCAGGCACGCCACGCACAGCGAAAGCGGTACCGACCAGGGAAAAGGTTAAAACTTAAGCTAAGTGAGTGTTTGATAAATCGGCGTGCTGGGCGAGGCGGCGGGTCATGAGGGCGGTTCTCTGCACTGAGAAAACGATCAAGGACGGTCATGTTGCTGAGGTTGCCCGGAGGCGCACGGTCTCAGGAGCTGGTGCGGTCACCGGGTTTCTTGCCGGGCTGATGGCTGGTGCACGGTGGGCAGGCCCAGCTGGACCCGGCGGGTGAACCGCCGGGTGTGTGCTCGCTTGTCCTGCAGGAAGGACAGGGTGAGGTCGAGTCCTTCGATCTCACCGTGCCATCCCTCGGCCTGGGCGCGTCCCCGGCGGGCGAGCAGGTCGGCTTCGATCTCGTCCAGCCGGGCCAGCATCTTGGGGTCCACCTGCAGGACGGGGCATCTGATACAGGCGAATTCGTGCTGGCAGGGGGTGCCGTAGGGGCGGCCGCAGGTGCCGAGTTCCACTCTGCGCTTGTCGAAGTGGTCCTCAAACTCGGTCCACTCCGTGTCGGTGGGCGGCCGGTACTCATCGACGGGGCGCAGTCGGCGGCGCCGGTCGAGAAATGCCTGGTAGTGGCGCACGAGGTCTTCGTTGAAGACCGCGACGTAGCCGCGGGTTGTCTGCAATGAGGCATGTCCGAGCACGGCGGCGCCGATGTGGATGGGCAGCCCGTTGTTGACGAGCTCGGTGGTAAAGACCCTCCGGAAGTCGTGGGCGGTGAAGGTCAGCCCCGCGAACTCGGGCCTGGTCTGCGCCAGGGCAAGGCAGGGGCGCTGCAGCATGCGCTGGATCGTGTGGGTGGACAGCACCGCTCGCGACGTGCCGAGCTTCCGCTGGAACAAGAACGGCATGGGCTTGCTCCAGACCCGCTCATGCTTGTCATAGCGCGGCAGGAGCGGGATCGCCGGCTGCCGGCGCAGGTGGCGGCGGATGATCGCGGCGATGACGGCGAACATCTCGGCCGACAGGGGGATGACACGTTCGCGGTCGGTCTTGGACGGCGCGATCACCAGCAGGGCGGCGACCTCACCGTTCGGACGCCGGTACTGCCGGATGCTGAGATGGGTCAGCTCAGATAGTTCCTCGATGCGAACACCGGAGTGCCGCAGGGTTTCCACGATCGCCCATTCCCAGAACGCCCGGTCCTCTTTAAGGGCGACGTTGAACATGCCGCCGGTAACCTGGTCGATGACCCGGGCCGGCATTGCGCCCTCGGCTTGTGCCCGGTCCTGGTCGTGCTGGCTGTTGGTCCGCCGGTAGTGACGGCCGTGATGGGTGAACTCCTGGCCGGGAGAGGCTTCCAGCGTCGCGGCGAGGAGGCTTTCAAGATCACGGTGGTGCTGGTCGACGTACTCGGCGAGCACCGGCAGCAGCGGCTGGCGTTCACGGGTCCGGTCGGCCATGCGCTCAATGACACGGCGGCGGCGGCCGTTGTGGCCACGGAGTTCAATGTCGCGGACCGGGCAGGGCACGGCCCAGCGCGCCCACCGTTCCGGCTCGGTGACCGCCCAGCTTTGCAGGTCAAGATAGAACGAGCGGACCGCCAGCTGCAGGCCGTCGAAGTTCTTCCGGGGCCGCCCGTCAGGCAGGACCGAGATCTCGGCCTTCCACTGCTGGTAGGTCGCCTGGCTCAGCCGCAGGTCACGCTGGGCCGGGTTGATCCTCTCGATGGCGGACCAGAACAGGCCGGCCAGCCCCTGGGCGAGAGCTTCGGTGGTGGTGTAGTCGATGCCGGCCGCACGGCGGGTGATGTAGTCGATCAGCAGGTCCCGCACGTCGGTGTTCGAAGCCTGGTAGCGGTCGACCATC
>DASXKD010000584.1:0-6468 GCA_036497045.1 Streptosporangiaceae bacterium
CGATGTAGTACCGGCTCGCCGGGTCGGCGGTCACCTCGGTGGCGAGCAGTTCCGGCGACCACGCCTCCGCTCCGAACACAATCTCTTCCATGGCGGCCACCGCGTCGACGTCGCCGCTATGCATCGGCCGCAGCACCATGCTCATGGCGCCACCGTGCTATCCCAGGGGGGCACAGCACCCCCCGGGGACACCCCGGACCCGGATGGCCTGGAACCCCCGCTGGCCTGGGGCCCCTGCGACTCCGTCGCGGGGACCGTGGCCCTGCCGGAGGAGGCCGGCGCCGCCAGGACGCTCCTGGGCGAACCTGGCACCCTGGCATCGGGCTTGCGCAGGTACAGCGGATCCGGGGGACCGAGCGGCTCGCCCGCCGCCAGGCGGGCGGCGCACCACGTTACGGCCGTGGCGGCACTGGGATAGCGCGGCGCGATCGGCTCGCCGAGCAACTCCGGATAGGCGTGCGCGCCCTCGCCGGCGACCGGCAGCCCGGCGGGCAGCGCCGCCGGGACCGCGACCTCCGGCCCGGACAGCCGCACCCCGGCGGCCGAATAGCGGGCCCAGTAAAGCTCCCTGCGGCGGGCATCGGTGGCGACCAGGAACTCGCGCCCGGCCGCGCCCGGGACCGCGTCGGCGGCGATGATGTCGAGGGTGCAGAACCCGTAGGCGTTGACGCCGAGGGCGCTGCCAAGCACGCGCGCGGTGACCAGCCCCACCCGGAGCCCGGTGTAGGGTCCCGGCCCGGTACCGGACACGATCGCGTCCAGGTCGCCGTGGGTCACGCCCGCCTCGGCAAGCACCTCCCCGATGCCCACCGCCAGCAGCTCACCGTGGCGCCGTGCGTCCACGACGGTCCGCTGCGCCAGCACCTGTCCCGCGCCACCCACGGCGACGGTCACCGCGGGTGTCGCGGTATCGAAGGCAAGCACCAGCATGGTTGCCCAGAATAGAACACCCGTAAGACCAGGTCGGCCGTGCTAGCCCCGACGGCCTGCGGAACGTTAGTGCAGGCCGCGGGAGATGTCCGTGGCCGCCGCTATCGCACCGGACTGCAGCTCGGACTGGGCCGCGGCGCGATACCTCCCGCTGCGAGCGTGCGGGCCCTGCATGACCACGGTGATCACCACGTTGTGGTCCCTTGCCACCACGGTCTCCAGGTCGGTGGAGTAGCCCCGGGCCAGCACCACCTGCAGCGCGGCGAAGGCGGCGGTCCCGAGCCCGTGCAGTTCGGTCACCGTCGCCGGGGGCAGGTGAGTGGCCCGGAGCGGGTGGCGCATGGTCGTGAGGGCCTGCTGGTAGGCGTCGATCGCGGCGTTGGTGGCGCTTCCGTTGCCGGTCGCGAGACCGCTCGGCGAGTAGGCCTGCGCGTTCACCTCAAGCACCCGGTACATCGGTGGCGCGTCGAGGGTCCAGTTACACAGGCTCTGCGCGCTGCCGTTCAGCGAGCGGGGCGCGACCATGCGGCGCTTGCCCGGCAGGTACTGGCCCAGGGTCGCACTGGTCACCGCCGTGCAGGAGTTCGGCACGGTCTTGAACTCACCGCGCTGGAACGTGGTGACGAAGCCGTTGTGGGACACCGGCGCCGCCTGGTTCCCGCTCAGCCTGACCACCACGGCGGCCACGATCAGCACCACGGCCACGGCCGCACCGGCCCAGACCCAGGTGACCCGGGACCTGCGCCGGGAGCGGGCCGCCGCCTTGCGGCTGCGGGATCCGGGCTCCCAGTCCGTGCGGCTGGGCTCGTCATCCTGCCAGGTGCCAGCCGCGGCCCGGGCACCGCCGCGGGCGGGGCCGTCCTGGCTCCCGGCGCCCTGCTGGGCGGGCACCCGGCGCCGGCGGCCATCCTGATCGGCCCGGCGCGGGGTCACGCTGGGCCCGGCCCAGGGCGGGTTCTCCTCGTCGGCGCCGGCCGGTTCGTCCCAGGAGTGCCGGCCCGCAGGGCGGGAATCATCCCGCCGCCCTGCCGTGGGCAGCCTGCCGGACCGGGGTGGCGGGGATCCCTGCTCAGCCACGGCGCCTCCGGGGATAGGATCTGGTCGAGCCACACAAAGCGGCGCTCTTGCCCGCCGCAGCGCGCAACCAGACGACGGCGGTATGCAATGTTGGGACGGGACGAAACTATAGGCCCTCAAGACCACCGGACAGGGCCAGAAACGCCGAATCAGCAAGCCCGGACCACCGCTCGCCGTGGCCGGTGATCTGGACATCCCGCCCCTGCCCAGCAGGGGTGATGGTCACCTCAAGCCGGTCCGCGGCCAGCGCTTCGGCGAGGCCGCCGCCCCACTCGACCACGGTCACCGAGGAGTCCACGCTCTCGTCAAGATCGAGGTCGTCGACCTCGGCGGGGCTGGCGAGCCGGTAGGCGTCGGCGTGGACCAGGTCAGGCCCGCCGGACAGGGAAGGATGAACCCGGGCGATCACGAACGTCGGCGACGTGACCGGCCCGCGCACCTCCAGGCCTGCCCCGATGCCCTGCACCAGGGTGGTCTTGCCCGCCCCGAGGCCGCCGATCAGGATGACCAGGTCGCCAGCCCGGAGCAGGCCGGCCAGCCGGGTGCCGAGCGCCCGCATCGCCGCCGCGGTCGGGACGGTGACGGTGGCTGCCGGGCCCGCGACCTGACCCGGGCCGGTCATGCCGACCGCGGCAAGTCGCCGCCGGCCACCCGGGCCAGCAGGTCGATGATCGCCCGGTTGACCCGTTCCGGCTGCTCAAGGATGAGCGCATGCCCGGCGCCGGGCACCCAGACGAGCTGGGCCCCGGGGATCTGGGCGGCGAGCTCGAGGCCGAGCCTGGCGGCGATCAGGCGGTCTTTCTCGCCCACGATCACCGTCACAGGGATCCGGCCGAGGGTGGCCAGCGAGCTGCGCATGTCGCAGCCAAGCAGCGCCTGGCCGAACCTCGCCACCACCTCGATGGGCGTGGCCCTGATCATCTGCTCGAGGAAGGCGACCGTAGCCGGGCTGACGTCGCCGTCGCCGAACCCGATCAGCCGCGTGGTGAGGAACGCCAGGTCGGCCGAGACCCTGCGGCCGCGCTCCACAAGGATCGCCCGCTTGCCCTTGGCCGCGCCGTTCAGCACGGCAGGCAGGGCGCGAGCCAGCGCGGGCCGGATCGGGGCCGGCATCCACGGGCTGCCGCCCTCCAGCCCACGGGCCGCGGTGGCGATGAGCACCGCGCCGGCCACCTTGGTGCCGAACAGGTCCGGGTGGGCGTCGGCGAGGGCCATGATGGTCATCCCGCCCATGGAGTGGCCCACCAGGACGACGGGGCCGGGGCCAGGGGCCGCGGCGTCGATCACCGCCTTGAGATCGGCGCCGAGCTGGCCGATACTGCCGCTGCCCTCCGCCGACCGCCCGGACCGGCCGTGGTCGCGCTGGTCCCAGAAGACCAGCCGGTGGTCGCTGAGGTCGCGGCGCTGGAAGTGCCAGCCGTCCTGGTTCAGCGTGTACCCGTGGCAGAAGATGATCGTGATCGGCGCGGTGTCGGGACCGTTGATCTCCACGTGCAGCGGCACGCCGTCCTCGGCGAGGACGGTCAGTTCCATGCCACGGAGCGAGCCGAACGGTTCGTCGCCGGGGTCGACACGGCCGCGAAGGCGGTTCAGCGCGATCCGTTCCGCGGCGACGACCGCGCCCGCGCCCGCAGCGGTGGCGCCCACCACCAGGCCGGCCGCGCCGGTGATCCGCCGCCAGTTGGCCATCAGTCCTCCCGCTGCCTGCCGGGCCCACCGGCCGACGGCGCTCCGCCTCCCCATGACTTCCCCCGGTTGCCCGCGGCATGCGCAAAATGCCGCTCTATGCTACTCCCAGGTAGCTTCGTGGGAGCCGGCCGCCGAACCTGGTGGCGATCTCATAGCTGACGGTGTTCAGGACGTCGGCCCAGTCCTGCGCGGTCGGCTCGCCGTCATCACCGGGTCCGAACAGCAGTACCTCGTCGCCTTCCGCGGCGGGCTCGGCCCCGAAGTCCATCACGAACTGGTTCATGGACACCGTGCCGGCAATGAACCACCGCCGGCCCCGGGCGTAGACCTGCACGAGGCCGGACGCGTCCCGCGGCACGCCCTCCGCGTAGCCAAGCGGGACCAGGCCAAGCATGCTCGGGCTGCTGGTGAAGTACCGGTGCCCGGAGGAAACCCCCGCGCCGGGCGGCACCTGCTTGACCTGCACCAGCCGGGCCCGCACGGTCATCGCCGGCCGCAGCCAGCCCGGCATCGGGCCGGGCAGCGTGGGCAGGCCGACGATGCCGCCGCCACACCGCACCAGGTCGAACCAGGCCTGCGGCAGCGTCAGCGCGGCGGGAGTGTTGGCGAGGTGGCGGATCTGTGGCCTGGCCCCCGCCGCCTCGGCGACGGCAATGGCCTCGCGGAACGCCTTGAGCTGTGTGTCGAGGGATCCGTGCCCCGGCATGTCGGCGCAGGCCAGGTGGGACCAGATGCCAACGACGGCCACGTGGCCGGCTGCCTCCGCCGCCAGCGCCGCCGCCACCACCCCTGGCCAGTCGGACATGGTGGCGCCGCCCCGCGACATCCCGGTGTCCACCTTGAGATGCACCCGGGCAGGCCGCCCGGCGCGCCGCGCCGCGGCCGCCAGTTCGGCGACCATCCCCGCCGAGCCGGCGGCAAGGTCCACGTCCTGGCGGATGGCGTCCTCGTGCGGGCCGCCAGGCACGCTCATCAGGCAGAGCACCGGCGCCGTCAGCCCGGCGCCGCGGAGCGCGAGCGCTTCCTGCACCCGGGCCACCCCGAGCCACCCGGCGCCGCCGGCCAGCGCCGCCTTGGCGACGGGGATCATGCCATGGCCGTAGGCGTCCGACTTGACCACGGCCATGAGATCGGCCGTACCGACGTGTTTGCGCAGGCCCGTGACATTGTCACGGACCACGTCGAGATCGACCTGTGCTTCCGCCGGAGCGTCCATGACCTCACAGTGTGCCAGCAAGGACGCGACGGGGGTGCCTGTTGCGGTCTGCGGCGGCACCCCCGCCGCGCAAGCGGGCCTGAATTCTTACGGCACGCTCCAGTGCTGGTCGGCGAAGTTCTGGCACGTCCGGATCTGCACCTGGGTGCCGTTCACCGAGGAGGCGCTCGGGTCGGTGAGGCACAGGCCGTTGAACTGGAGCACGTATTCGCCGTTGGAACGGTGCGTCCAGAGCTGGCCCTTGTGAGTGTTGCAATTCCAGAGCACCAGATTGGTTCCGGCGCCGGTATAGCTCGCATCGTTCACGCACTTGCCCTGCACCGTCAGATGGCCGCCGGAGAACGACCACTGCTGGGACACGGTGTTGTTGCAGGTCCAGATGTCCACCTTGGTGCCGCTGGCCGTGCCGCCGCCGAAGTCGTCCAGGCACTTCCCGTGGTCACCCTTGATCGGGCCGCCGGTGACCGCCGGGTTGATCGTCCAGTTGAACGACACCGAATGGTGCGCTTGCGGCACGTCCGTGGCACTGACAGTGACACCGGACGTGCCCGGGGTGGTGGGGGTCCCGGTGACCGTTCCGGTCGAAGGGTTGATGGACAGGCCGTTCGGCAGCGCACTGGCGGTCCAGGTGAGCGGGTTGCCCGCGGTGGAGCTTCCCTGGATCGGCAGGTTGACGTTGGCGCCGACATTGCTGGTCTGGGTGCCCGGGCTGGTGATCTTGATCGAGTCCTGGATGGCGCCGGTCTGCACGCACCCGTTCGCCGCGTTGCTCCACAGCGTCCGCACCGCGAAGGGCGTGGTGGAGGTGGAAAGCGTCAGGTCGAAGCCGGTGGTGCACTTGTTGGCGATTTCACTTCCGTCGGCCGGATCGACCCAGCCGGTGCGCGGGAAGGGGTCGGTGATCGTGCTGGCGTACAGGGCGCCACCGGCAAGGCTCCACCCGTCGTTGGTTCCGGTCGTCGGGTTGACGGAGTTCTCGCCGCATGTCGTGCCCGCGTCGAGCTCGTACGGCAGGTTGATGAACGGCTGGTTGGACGAACTGTGGTAGCCGCAGTTGTTGCGAGTGCCGCCGGTGCAAGTGGACCCGGCGAAGCCCTGCGGGCAGGTGCCCGACTGGGTGGCCACGATGATCTGGGCGTCGTTGAGGTCGGTGATGCCATGGCTCGTGGCGAACGAGTCCGCCTCGGCGCCGATCTGGTCCAGGCTGGTGTTGCTCGGTGGCGTGGTGAGGTCGTTGAAGGCGCCCTCGTACACCAGCCCTTTGAACGCGGGCACGCCGGTGGCGTCCGCGTACTGGGAAGTGATCGTGGACCAGTTGTCGTCCGCCTGGCCGTTGCCGAGCCCGGAGAAGAAGTTCTCCAGGTAGGTGGCGCTGGCCTCCTGGTTCGGGTCAGTTTGCCAGTTCGGGCCCCAGAAGAGCAGGTACACGTGCGGGGTGTGCTGGACCGTGCCGCCCTGCCAGGCGACCGGGCAGGCTGGCTCGGTGCACGTCGCCGCCGCATTCACCGTGGCCTTGGGCCGGTGGCCGCGCGCGTACACGATCCCGGATACCTTGC
>DASXKD010000585.1:0-13044 GCA_036497045.1 Streptosporangiaceae bacterium
ACAGCGGACGGCCGCGCCCGCGGCCGGGAGCCCAGGTCCGCGATCTCCCGGGTAGGGGCCTGCCGGCGCCCGCGCTCGGCCCGCGAGCGTGCGCTGGGACCGGCCACGTGGCCGGCGTAGGACCGCGGCGATCCCTGGGCCGGGGCCTGGCTGCCGCCGAGCGCCTTGTTCACCGCCCAGATGGGGAGGCCGAGCACCGTCACGCCGACCGCAAGAACGACCACTCGGCGACGCCAGTAGGTAGCAGGAGAGACCAGTTTCTGGCCCATAAATCGATTATATAATCGAATAGCTTGACGCGATAGGGGATCATCGATGGCCCCGCCTGGAGGTCGGCCTGATCCGGCCAGATGAAGGGCGTTACTGGATCCGCCTGCTGTACACGAGCCCCGTCAGCAGCGATGCGCGGGCTGTCAGGTGGGGCGTGGTCAAACTGGGGGCGCGTGCGGTTTGCGGGCGACGCCGCAGAATTCATCCACCGCAGCGGGCTGGTCGCCGGTAGGGCTGGGGCCGGGGCGCCACTGGGAGCACGACACCACCCCTGGGGGCAGCAGGTCAAGCCCGTCGAAGAACCGGGCGATCTGCTGTGGGGTGCGCAAGGTCATCGACGGTGTGCCGACCCGGTTCCAGTGCGCTACCGCTTCTTCCATTGCTGCACCGTGGATGGCGCTGGTGGAGTGGTTGACGGTAAGAAAGCTGCCCGGCGCTAGCGCGGCCACCAAGTGCCGGACGATCGAATACGCCTGTTCTGTATCGGGGATGTGGTGCACGATGCCCAGCAGCATCAGCGCCACTGGCTTGGTGAAGTCCAGGGTGCGCGCCGCCTTGGCCAGGATCTTGTCCGGCTCACGCAGGTCCCCGTCCACATAGTCACAGGCACCCTCGGGGGCGCTGGTCAGCAGCGCGCGGGCGTGCGCCAGCACCAGCGGGTCATTGTCGGCGTACACGATCCGCGACTGCGGTGCCACTCGCTGGGCCACCTCGTGGGTATTGTCCGCGGTCGGCAACCCGGTACCGATGTCGAGGAACTGGCGGATGCCTTCTTCGCCTGCCAGATACCGGATCGCCCGGCCCAAGAAAGCCCGGTCTGCCCGGGCCTGGGTCACGATGCTCGGCAGCATTGCAGCCACCTTGTCGCCCGCCTCCCGGTCGACGGCGTAGTTGTCCTTGCCGCCCAGCCAGTAATTCCAGATACGGGCCGAATGCGACACCGTTGTGTCGAGCTTCAGGCCCGGCCGCGTGACCGCATCGTCCGCCACCAAGCCTCACCTCCCACGCTGGAAGCGCCGCTACGCCAGGCCTCGGGGAGGCCAGCCGACGGCGGGTAATTCCCGCCAACCGCGGCGCGATCGCCATCTCTACCTGACCAGCCACCCATGCCCGTGGGGCCAACGGCGCGGCTTGCCCAAGGCTACGACTGCCGCGCCCGGGCCACAATGTGAACGCCCAGCTGCGGGTCGCTCGCACGTCATTCGGGTCGCATGTGCCGGGCCCCGTTGCGAGGCCGGGATATTCGGCGCCTTGCCGGCGGTGTGGGATGCACGGTGGTGGCCCTCAGACGGTGATGGCGATCTTGCCTTGGGCGTGGCCGTCTGCCAGGCAGCGGATGGCTGCCGGGGCATCGCTGAGTGGGTAGGTCTGGCCGGTGACTGGTCTGATCTGGCCGGTTTCGAGCAGCTGGCGCAGCGCTTCGAGATCGGCCTGCCGGTGTTTGGAGACATAGATGGTCAGCCGCTGGCGGATCAGCGGCGATAGTGCTAGCGCGCGGAGTTGCCGGCCGACCCCGGTCCACTTGGCGCCTTCGCCACCAGCGATAACCAGCGTCCCCTTGGGGGTGAGTGCCCGCCGCAGCCGTGCGAGAGTGCTGTTCCCGCCGATGTCGAGGATCAGGTCATAGTGCTGGCCGCCGCCAGCGAAGTCCTCGCGGGTGTAGTCGATGACATGGTCGGCGCCGATCGACCGGACGAGATCGGTTTTGGCGGTGCTGCATACCCCGGTGACCTCAGCTCCGAAGGCCTTGCCGAGTTGCACGGCGTAGGTGCCGACGCCCCCCGAGGCACCGATGACCAGAACCTTCTGCCCTGCCCGGATGCGCCCGGCGTCGCGCAGTCCCTGGATGGCGGCGAGCCCGGAAACCGTAACGACGGCGGCCTGTTCGAAGCTCAGCCCGGCTGGCTTGAGGGCCAGCTTGTCTTCCCGCGCGGCCGCGTACTCGGCGAACGAGCCCCGGGCGATGCCGAACACCTCGTCGCCGGCCCGGAACCTGGTGACATCGGCGCCGGCCGCGACGACCGTGCCCGCCACGTCCAGCCCGGGGATGGGGGTCGTCGGCCTGCGGACCCCAAAGCCCAGGATCCGCATCAGGTAAGGCTGGCCCGCCATGAGATGCCAGGTGCCCCGGTCCACCCCGGCCGCGCGCACCCGGACAAGGACCTCATTGGCCGCGATGACAGGCTTGGCAATCTGCGTCAGCCGGAGCACATCCTCCGGTGCGGTGCCGTACCTGTCCTGCACGATTGCCTGCATTGTCACCTGGCCGGATGTCACCGTGGCCGGTTCGGCCGGCTGGCTGAGCTTTGCTGTCCTCATCACTTTTTCTCCTTAGGCTTACGATGTAAGTACTGTACATTTACAGTGTAAGTCCTGTCAACCGTGGCGGAAGGAGCCCCGATATGCCGTCGGCCGAGCACGCCGCAGTCCGCAGAGCACCGTTGAACCGCGACCAGGTGCTGCGGGCCGCGGTCGCCCTGGCCGATGAGAGCGGCATCGGGGCGCTCAGCATGCGCAAGCTCGGCCAGGCCCTCGGGGTGGAGGCGATGTCGCTGTATAACCACGTCGCTGGCAAGGGCGACCTGCTCGACGGCATGGTCGACGTCGTGTTCAGCGAGATCGGCCTGCCGTCCGGTGACGCCGGGTGGAAGCCGGCCATGCGTCAGCGAGCGATCTCGGCGCGCGCGGCGCTGGCACGCCATCGCTGGGCGATCGGGTTGATGGAGTCGCGGAGTTCACCTGGGCCGGCGACGCTGCGGCACCACGACGCCGTGCTCGGCTGCCTCCGGGCAGCGGGCTTCTCGATCGAAATGACCGCTCACGCGTATTCGGTGCTCGACAGCTACATCTACGGGTTCGCGCTGCAGGAGGCCAGCCTGCCATTTGGCACCGCGGAGGAGACGGTGCAGGTCGCGCAGGACTTCGCCGGGCAGCTCCCCGCTGGTGACTACCCCCACCTCACCGCGCTGGCAGTCGGGCACGTCCTCCAGCCCGGCTACCACTATGGCAACGAGTTCGAGATTGGCCTCGACCTGATCCTCGACGCCCTCGAGCGAGCAGCCGGCACGCCCTGAGCCGTCGCTCGCACCCGTCTGGAACTGGCAAAAACGCGGCGTCCGCAGGTACGTACAACCGGCGCCGGATCTTCTCGTCGTGACGGCCCAGCCAGCGGGCGTCGGCTGACAACCACGACTTAATCTCCCTGCGCAGATGTCCTCGTCATTCGCGTTCCACGAGGCGAAGCCCCCGTTGCGGCGTCCACGACTCGATGACCAGCAACGTCGCCTCCGGGTTCAGCCGAGTGATGACGACCTCGGAAATGTCGGCAAGAAACAGATCTCCGGCGGGCCCTTCGCCGATCGGTCCGGCGAGAACCACCCGCCCGGCGATCTTCGCCTCGCCCGGCCACTCGGCCTCCTTGCCCTCCTGTGGGTGAAACGTCGGGCCATGCAGGGCGAACCTCGGATCCCGCCGTAGATCCGCGCCCTTGCGCGCCCCCGGCATCGACCCGAACCTGAGCTCACCATCAGCGAACTCGCACTCGATGCCCGAGATCCGCGGCGAACCGTCGACCCGCAACGTCGCGATCGTCTTGTGCCTGCCCGCGTCGAACAGCCGCCGCACCCGCGCCGCGAACTCGGGCTCCGCCTGCTCCACGTCCTTCCACGCTGCCATGGCGACAGTATGCGCCCATCCCCTTCCGTACACCGGTCATCACTGTGCGGCATCGCCATCGCTAGTCCCGGCGACTACCTCGCCGTCCTCGAAGACCTCGCCGAGACGAGAATTGCAGATCACTTTGGGGACACCTGGCGCCAGCCCCGGTGGGGTGTCCCGGGTGGCCGGCCGTGGCAGCGTCCTGGATGAGTCGTCTAAGCTCAGCGCTGATGCCCAGGCTCCTGGTCGTACATCACACGCCTTCGCCAGTGCTGCAAGAGATGCTCGAGGCAGTGGTCAGCGGAGCGCGGACCGATGAGATCGAGGGCGTCGAGGTGGTCTTGCGGCCCGCCCTGACCGCGGCGGCCGCCGACGTGCTGCAGGCCGATGGTTATCTTCTCGGAACGCCGGCCAACATTGGCTATATGTCCGGCGCGCTGAAGCATTTCTTCGATGGCATCTACTACCCGTGCCTGGAGGCCACCCAGCGGCGGCCCTACGGCCTGTACGTGCACGGCGGTATGGACACCACCGGTGCCGTGCGCGCGGTGCAGGCGATCGCCACCGGGCTGCGGTGGCGGGCGGTCCGGCCGCCGGTCTGCGTCACGGGAGCCCCGGGCAAACAGGACCTGCTGGCCTGCTGGGAGCTGGGCGCGCTGCTGGCGGCCGAAGTCGCCGGGTGATCGTCGAGCCTGCGCAGGTGCCGATGGCAAGACCGGGCACGGGCCCCGCGACGCGCGGGCCAGCCGACGGCCGTCAGGAGGGACTGGGTGAGGGGCTGGCCGACTGGCCGTGCCTGCCATGGTGGCCGGACGGGGGCGGTCCGGGCAGGTTGGGTGTGGCCGATGTGGTCTGGAGCAGGGTGGGCATCGTCTTGAGTGCCTTGGCGAACGCGGCCTTGTACTCCCGGACCCCGGCATCGAGTGCCTGCTGGTTGGCGCTGACGAACTGCTGCTCGTAGTTTGCCTGGACGGCGAAGTAGATCCCGGCCAGGTCGCTGCTCAGCGTGCAGTTCGCGTCGGCCATGGCCATCGCGATCTGCGCCTGGTTCTGCGCGGCGGTCGGTGGGCCGGGCGGGCCGGTGGGGTTCTGCCCCCGGACCGGCGACTGCTGCCCAGCGGTGACCAGCGCCTGCATCCCGTCACTGATCGCCACGGTCCGGCCCGCGTGGGCCGCCACCGCTGCGTCGTGCGTGATGATCACGATCGTGAGGCCGCCGGAGTTAAGCTGGTCGAGCAGTTCCATGAGCGTGGCGGCGTTGCGCGAGTCCAGATTTCCCGTCGGCTCGTCGCACAGCAGCAGGCTCGGCCGGTTGACCAGCGCCCGCGCGATCGCGACCCGCCAGCCACCCAGAACAGGGCACGGCGCCGCCGGGCGAGCCGCGATCCACGAACCGCCTGCCGGCCGTGGTCGCCGGGACCGCTCTCCGTTGCCGGGGAGCCAAGCTGTGTCACGAGATCCTCCCTGTACCGCGTGTACCACCGGGGCTTTCGAAGAAGCCGGAAGGCCCTGAATCCCGGCACGAGTCACATCTTGTCGTGCGGCCCTCGGGCCTGTGCGTGATCTGTGTGTGAGTTTGATGTCAAACCCCAGTACCGCCCGCCGGTCATGACCGCGCCCCCGCGCCGGGCTCGCCGCTCACCCATCGCCGTCCTCCTCAAGGCGATGTCTCCACGCGACGAGGGGAAACCCAGAACCTCACCGTCCCCTTGCGCGCAAGAGGCGGCCCTGGCGGTGCCGCTAGGCGTCCGCGCTGACCAGGAACTGGGTCGCGGCAAGCTCGGCGTAGAGCGGGTCGCTGGCCACGAGTTCGGCGTGCGTGCCCACGGCCTTGACCTGGCCCGCGTCCATGACGATGATGCGGTCGGCCATGGTCACCGTGGACAGCCGGTGCGCGACGACCAGCACGGTGGTCATCAGCGCCGTCTCCGCGACCGTCTCGCGCAGGGCCGCCTCGTTGAGCGCGTCCAGTTGCGACGTGGCCTCGTCCAAGAGCAGCAGCCGCGGGCGGCGCAGAAGCGCCCGCGCGATGGCCACCCGCTGGCGCTCGCCCCCCGACAGCCTCGTGCCCCGGTGCCCGACCGCCGTCTCCAGCCCGTCGGGCAGACGCGCCACCAGGCCAGTGAGCCTGGTGATCCGCAGCATCTCGGCGATCTCCGCCTCGCTCGCCTCTGGCGCACCGAGCAGGAGGTTCTCCCGCAGCGAGCCGGACAGCACGGGGGCATCCTGCTCCACGTAGCCGATCGCGGCCCGCAACTGGGAGATCGGCCAGTCGCGCACCTCGGTGCCGTCAACCAAGACCCGGCCGGCCTGCGGTTCGTAGAAACGTTCGATGAGCGAGAAGACCGTGGTCTTTCCTGCCCCGGATGGGCCGACGAACGCGGTCATCCCGAGTGGAGGGATGGTGAAGCTGACACCATGATGGACCTCGGGCAGCTCCGGCCGGTACCCGAACCGCACCCGCTCGAATGTGACGGATGCCGGAACGGGTACCTCGCTGGCGGACCCGGCCGGGCCGGGCGGGTCAGCGGGCCGGGCAGCGGCGGCGTGGCCAGGCCGAGGCGGGCTGGCCGGAGGGTGTGCGGGTTCTACTGGCAGCCGTTCGGCCTCATGAATTCTGGCGACCGCGGCGGCCGCGACCTGATACTGGCTCGCGGCTTCCTCCAGCAGCTGGATGGGCATCATCAGGTAGAAGATGTACAGCAGGAACGCGACCAAGGTGCCCACGCTGATCGCGCCAGAGGTAACCCGCGCGCCCCCCACGGCGAGGATGGCCAGGAATGCGCACTGCACCGACAGGCCCGCAGTGTTCCCGGCAATCGCCTGCCATTTGGCGGCCTGGACGTCGGCCCGCCACGCGTCACGGGCGGCGGCGTGGATGCGTTCGCCCTCGCGGCCTTCGGCGCCGGACGCCTTGATGGTGCGAAATGCACCCAGCATCCGTTCCAGCGCCGCGCCCATCACGCCCACCGAGTTCTGCCCCCGGCGCGCGGCGCGGCCGATCCTGGGCACCACGATGCCGATGACCAGGGCCGTCACGCTGAACACGCCTATCGTGACGCCGAGCAGCACGACGTCCATCAGGCCCATCAGGACCAGCGTCGCGACGAGGGTGAGGCTGCCGGTGACTACGCCCACAACCGAGTTAGTGGTGACATCACGCAGCAACGTCGTGTCCGAGGTGACGCGGGACATCAAGTCACCCGGCTCAGCCCGATCCAGGCCGCCGACCGTGAGCCCGAGCAGTCGGTCCACCAGCCGGCTCCGCGCGGCCAGCACCACGGATTCGGCGGTCCGGCGCAGCACGTAGCTGCCCACCGCACCCAGCGCAGCGTTGGCTATCACCAGAGCCATCATCAGCAGCAGGACAGCGGCCACGGCGCGGTGGTGGCTTAGGTCGCCGATCAGGGCCCGGACGACCAGCGGAAGGGCCAGGCCGGCGGCGGCGGTGAACAGGCTGAGGACGCCGCCTGCCAGCAGCGCGAGCCGGTGCGGCCGCACATAGCCGTACATGACCCGCCACCGGGCCCGTTCGCCGTGTGGGCGCCGTCCTATCCCTGCTCCTACCCAGACCTCGCTCGTCACCCGGGCCTCCGCTCATCGGCGATGCCGCCAGTCTCGCCCGGGCAGGCGCGAGCCGCCAAAGTCCTATCAGCTGCCCCACAGGCCCGTTAGGAGTTGGGCAGGAAACACATCCCGGCGTGGCCGGTGACATCGCCGCAGGTAACCGAGCGTTCGAAGTTGTCGCTGGCGATCCATAGGCCTACCGAAGTGCGCAGCATCTCATCCGCGCCGAACCCCCGGGCCGTCTGGCAGGTGGCCCGTGCTGCCGGGCCAGTTGGTCATGCTCGCTGTTCGCTGCCCTGTGTCTGGCCGGACGGGTGAGCGGTGGCGGCGAGGCACTCAGCGAAGCGGCCGGGGTGTGCGAGGTGCGGGAAGTGGCCGCTTCCCGGCCAGACGGTGACGGCCGCTTGCGGAAGCACCGTGCTCAGCCACTTCTGATACTCGGGCTCTAGGTCAGCACCGGCCACGTAGAGGTACGGCACGCCGGCGCCTCGCACTGCTTCAAGCGTGGCGGCGGCGAAGGCGGCGATCTCGCTGACGGGCCGGTCGAGGACCTGGCGCCAGTATGCGAGGACGAGGTCTTGCCGGGGCTGGCAACTGGACCGCACGAGCTGTTGTGCCGCCTCGGGCAGAAGCTCGATGTGCATGCTCGCGGCGAACATCTGCCAGACGGCGGGGAAGGCAGGCCCGCGGAGCTTGCCGGCGAGAGACTGCACCAGGCCGGCGAAGGGGGCTACCTGCAGCGACTGGTCGACGTTGATGATGCCGCGCGTCGGGTGCTGGGCGGCATAGGCGGTCGCGACAATCGCCGACATGGAGTGCCCGACGACGACCGGCGATTGCAGCCCCGCCTCGTCGGCAGCGCGGTGGACACCGTGGGCGAGGCTTTGGATGTCGTAGGACGGCCACCCTGGAGATGCGCCGTGACCGGGAAGATCCAGCGCGAGGACCCGCCGGCCGGGGTCGATGTGGGACAACTCGGCGAGCGAGGGCCGCCACATGCTGCGATCGAAGGTCAGGCCGTGGAGCAGTACCAGCGGCGCCCGGTCATCGGAGTGGCCGTAGTCGTCGGCAGCCAGCCCGGCCAGGGTCCTGGTGGCAATGCGCCCTTGTGCTGTCCCCAGCCCGGCCGCCGGTGCTCTCGCCATCTCCATGACGTTCCCATCTTCTTGCGGAGGACATTGTTACGATACATCGTAACGTAACGGTGTTGCGATATTATGTCAAGATGGGAAGGCCCAGGGAGCACAACCAGGCAACCGCCACCGCACTGCTCGAAGCAGCCGAGCGAACCGTTCAGGCGGCCGGCCTGGAAGCGCTGTCCATCCGGAGGGTCGCCGATGATGTGGGAACCACCACCCGCGCCGTGTACACCTTGTTCGGCTCCAAGGACGGCCTGCTCGTCGCCCTTGGGATCCGGGCGTTCACCATGCTCGGAGCTGCCATCGCAGAACTGCCGGCAACAGCTGACCCAGCTGCCGACCTCGTCGAGGCTGGGGTCGCGGTGTTCCGGCATTTCGCTATCGGGCATCCATCGCTATTCAGGATCGGCGTGCAGCGAACGGTCGGCCCGCCCGAACTGGCAAGCGACTTCGCCCAGGCCGCGACACAGGCATTCGCCGGCCTGGAGGCGAGGGTGACACGCGTCAAGGCCGCTGGCCTGCTCGGTGGTCGCCCAGTACGAGAGGCCGCCTGCCAGTTTCATGCGCTCTGCGAGGGACTCGCCGCGATAGAACTGCGCGGGGTGATGACGCCCGGCGAGGAAACGCGGATCTGGCGTGATGCCCTCACCGCACTCGTCGCCGGCTTCGCCATCGCCGGCAGGCCAAGCCATCCCGCCGCGACAACGCAATAACACCCCTCTGCTACGCCGTGATCCTGGCACTGCCCGGTGGCTCAGACCGACGCAGGCCAGCAGGCTGACGTTCCTTCCGGCCCGGCTGAACGGCGGACAACCACGGCGCCCTGCGGCGTGAGGGCTGGCTGCCGGGTATGCGGCGAGGGGTTGTCTTTACTCGATCTTGGTGGCAATAGGCGTGCCAAGCTCAACCGTGCGGCCGACCGTGCAGAGCCGGTCATGGGATTTCTTGACCGCGTCCGGCAAGATGCCCCTGGCATCGTCGCCGTGTTCGCCAGCCGGAAACTTGATCTGGAAGGTGACCTCGACATCAGACAGCCGGTTACCACCAGTGTCGCGGACCTTGCTGGCGTCGACCCGCACGCGAAAACGGTCCGGTTCGGCTCGGCGCGATGTCAGGATGTCGACGTCGATCGCGGTACAACCACCGATGGCAGCCAGCAGCAGCTCAGTCGGGGTGAAATCCGTACCGCTGCCGGTGCCGAACGTGATCCGGCCGCCGCGGGTGTTGGTTACCGTGAACACCCCTTGAGCCGCCCGCTCGACGGTCACGGTCCGGTGCGCAGGACTATCAGCCATGCGCCCATACTCCTTCCTCGCCGGGGAACTGCGAGACGAGTCCGGCGAAGTGCTCGCGACCGCGACTGCGACCGCCCGCATCATCCGGCCCGCCCCAAGACCTGACGCCGGCGACGCAGCCAGCCATCATCATTAGCTCGCCGGCTCGGGCGGCACCTTATGCTTCTCCGCGATCGCGCAAAAGTTCCCGGAATTCGGCGATCGCCTGATCGTGATCTGACCCCAGATCCTCGATCACCGCCATGGCCGTGCCGGTCCAGTAGGCACCCGCATACTGAGGGCTGCCTTCCGGGAGCGTCACCAGTGGGTGGTGCGCGATCTTTATGTGGTCCTGGATGTCCTGCCATGGCACGCCGGCGGGCACCAAGCCGATGGCAGGCGACTCGCTGTCGTCGTACTCCAGATCATCCAGCACTGTGCAGGACCGGTCGGCCGAGCGGGAGCGGCTTGCCACCGGTGGCCGTCGAGGCCGAGCCGAAGAACACGTACACACCCAGCGCGGCAAAGGCCAGCACGACATAGCCGGCTGTTTTCGACAGGCCAGCCGACGGGTGAATGGTGTTGATGAACAGCAGCAGCAGCGCGACGTCGATGAGCGCGAATACCGCCGTGAAGGCCAGCGGCAGCCGCAGCGTCGCCAGGGTGAGCATCACGATGAGCACCAGCCAGGTGAGCAGGAAGAGCTTCTCGGTGGCCACCACCGCGGCCGGGCCGATCCCGAACCAGTTGTGGAGCAGCCCGATCACCAGCACCGCGTAGCTCAGCCAAAAGCCGGCGAAGATACCGAAGATGGCCGCCACCGCGCTGGCGCCAACAGCCGCGGCCCAGATCGCCGCTATGGTCAGGCCGGCTGCTGTGGCCGCCATGATGATGGCCAGCGGGGCGCCGACGGCGCTGGCGGGGGTGACACCGACCAACGCCAGGCCCAGGGCGATGGAGCCCACGATGAAACTCGGCAGCCCCAGCATGGCTGGATCACCGGCCAGTGGCCCGGTCGCGGGCACTTCGGCCACGATTACCTCTTCCACCACTTCGTCAACGCGGGCGCCGGAATCTTGCGCGGTCATCGCGCTCTCCTCTCAGGTAACTGTCAGGAGCCACGAGATGATGTGGTCCATAAAGCCTCTCTACCTCGGCTGCCGCCCGCCGCCGATCTCAGTTTGAACCGGCCAGCCGTAGGCGGGTTAGGTTCGGATGGCCGCGCTCCGGCACCGCCGGGGGAGGGAATCCCCGGCACCGGCCCCGCGTTAGCGTGAAAGTCCGAGGGAGTTAGGACTTGCTCAAGCTCAGGAACCGAAACGCCGCCGCCCGCCCGCTGCCGGCACCGCCGTTCGAGGGCCACGGCCCGGATGGGGCCGAGCGCGCGACCTTCGCCGCAGGATGCTTCTGGGGCGTCGAGGCGGCCTTCCGCCAGATCAACGGGGTGCTGCAGACTGCTGTCGGCTATACCGGCGGGCATGTGCCCGATCCCACCTACGAGCGGGTCTGCAGGGGCCGTACCGGCCACGCCGAGGCGGTCGAGGTGTGGTTCGACCCGGTCCAGGTCAGTTACGCGGAGCTGCTCCAGACGTTCTGGCGGATCCACAATCCGGCCACCCGCAACCGCCAAGGCTTCGATTTCGGCAGCCAGTACCGCTCGGCGATCTTCTGCCATGACGCCGGCCAGCAGGAAGCCGCGATCGCATCACGCGACGCCGAGCAACAATCGGTAAGGCGGCAGATCGTCACGCAGATCACTCCTGCGTCTGCGTTTTACCGGGCCGAGGAGTACCACCAGCGCTACCTCGAAAAGCATGGCCGGACCAGCCGCGCAGTCACCATCCGGTAAACGGGCTTGCTATACGACACGATCTGGCAGGGCACGGGATCATGCCTGCACGGTCGGCCCCGGACTGCGACAGTGGGCGAATGACAAGCATCCAGCCAGAGCTGTGGATTGATCGCGCTGGCCAGGCCGTCGCGTTCTACGCGGCCGCGTTCGGTGCGCGCCTGCTGCACCGCGTCGGCGAGGGGGACGACATCGTTGCCCAGCTCGCTGTCGGCGAGGCGGCGTTCTGGGTGGCGGCGGCCGGCCCGGGCGCGGGACGGTTCAGCCCGCAGGCGATCGGCGGCGCGACGAGCCGGATCCTTCTGGTGACCGATGACCCCGACGCCATGGTGCAACGAGCGGTCGAGGCGGGCGCCACCGAGAAGTCCCCGCCGCGCGATGAGCACGGATGGCGTCTTGGCCGGATCGTCGATCCGTTCGGGCACGAGTGGGAGATCGGCAAGCCGATCCGCCCCTGGCCGCCGGACCTGGCACCACTGACTGACGCCCCGCAGAAGTAACACGGGACAGGCGACCCACGACCCCGCTCAGGCGGCGCGACAGACTTCCATGTCCATGCGGTGCCGTGGCCCCGGTCGTGCACCGGCCCGGGGAAGGGGGGATGGGGTCTTGGGCTGGGTACCTTGCTCCCGTAGCGTTGTCTCACTGGACCCTTACCCGTAGTGAGACCGGGAGCAGGCATGACGCAGACCCCGCCTTATCAGGTAACCGACCCGGCGACCGGCGAGGTGACCGAGACTTTCCCCTTCGCCACGGACGCGGAGGTAGCGGAGGCGCTCGCCGCCGCGACCGAGGCGTTCGCGGCATGGAGGCTACGCCCGGTCGCCGAGCGCGCCGCGGTCGTGAAGCGGATCGCCGAGCTGTTCACCGAGCGCGCCGCCGACCTGGCCGCGCTGATCACCACGGAGATGGGCAAGCGGCCCGCGCAGGCTGTCGGCGAGGCCGAGTTCTGCACCGACATCTTCAACTACTATGCCGACAACGGCCCCCGGCTCATCGCCGACAAGCCGCTGCCCGGCCGTGACACCGCGCGCGTCGAGTACCGGCCTGTCGGCCCAGTGCTCGGAGTGATGCCGTGGAACTACCCGTATTACCAGGTGGCCAGGTTCGCCGCGCCCAACCTGATCGTCGGCAACACCGTCATACTCAAGCACGCAGAAAACTGCCCTACCTCGGCCCTGGCGATCGCGCAGATCATGAAGGACGCGGGCGTGCCGGACGGCGTGTACGTCAACCTCTTCGCGACCCACGAGCAGGTCGCCGCGATGATCGCCGACCCGCGGCTGCA
>DASXKD010000586.1:0-2283 GCA_036497045.1 Streptosporangiaceae bacterium
CACGGGGACGCCGACCACGGTCAGGCTGACTAGCGCGATGATGACGGTCGTGCCCGCGAACACGACCGCCGATCCCGCGGTGCCGACCGCGAGCGCCGCGGCGTCCCGCGGTTCCTGGCCGCTGGCGCGCTGCTCGCGGTAGCGCGAGACGATGAACAGCGCATAGTCGATGCCGACCGCGAGCCCGAGCATCAGCGCCAGCGCCTTGGTCGTAGCGGACAGGCCCAGCGCGCTGCCCAGGGCGATGATGCCCGAGATGCTCAGCCCCACCCCAGTGCCCGCGGTCAGCAGCGGCAGCCCGGCGGCGGCCAGCGCCCCGAAGGTGATCAGCAGCACCACGAAGGCGATGCCGACGCTGACCACCACGCTCTTATTCGAGGCCGTGGCGGTCAGCGCGTTGCCGCCGATCTCCACCGTCAGGCCCGCGTCCCGGCCCTGCTGCGCGGCGTCCTTCAAGGTGCTCACGCTCGCGCTGGTCAGGTTCGTGTACGGCACCTTGTAGGTGATGGTCGCGATCGCGGTCGAGCCGTCCCGGCTCACCTCGTGGGCCGTGAACGGGTCCACGGCGCTGGCCACCTGCGGGGAGCGGGCCGCCTCGGCGACCACGTTGTCGATCACCGCCTGGTCGTGCTGGGCGGTGACCTTCTGCCCGTGCGGGGCGACGAAGACGACCTGTGCGGTCGCGCCGCCGGGATTGGTGTGGAAGGCGCTTTGCAACAGGTCGTTGGCGGCCTGCGACTCGGTGCCGGGGATGGTGGCGCTATCCGGCGGCGCGGCGGGCGCGCGGGTCGCGGCCACGCCGACGCCGGCCAGCAGCGCCACCCAGATGAACACGACATACCAGCGCCGCCGGAACGCCGTCTGGCCCAGCCGGTACAAGATGGCAGCCACAGCAAGGTCTCCGATCTATGGTCTGAGGGACGTTGCCAGGCTGCCTGAGCCGTGTCCTGCCTGTCGTCGTGCGGTTGCAGGCTTCGCTGTACTGAAATCGCAGTACTTCGAGTCCGTAGCGGCAAGTGGAGCGGCCGGATCCAACGCGCCGACGCGATCGTATTCGTCGCCCGGAGTATCGCCACGGCTACCGGCGACCATCAAGAACGCAATCGACTACCTGCACAGGAAGTGGCAAGACCGGCTAGCCGGGTTCGTCTCCTACGGTGGCGGCGCGGCAGGAACCCGCGCCCTGCAGCAGTCGCAGCAGGTCGTCGCGACGCTGAAGATGGTTCTCGGAGGCTAATTGATAAGTTCCGGTTGAGGCCGTAATCCGGTGGAGTTTTCGACATATCCACAGATCTGCCCGAGAATTAGCACCCTGCCGGCGTGTCAGGCTCGAAATCAGAACGGCTTCTCTCTTGAATCCCGTGCTGTCACACAAGCGGGATACCTAGGGAGAAGCCGTTGCGGCTTGAGGCTATGACAGGGCTGCGCCAAGGGCAACTGACCGAGCTGGCCGCGCGTGTCGAGGCCGCCATCGGGGACGTGGTCAAGCCGGGCGGCGCCCCCGCGGTGACCGGCCTGTACAAGTCGGTAGCCATGGTGGTCGCGCTGATGCGCACCAACATCACCCAGGAGATCGCCGGGGACATCTTCGGCTGCTCCCAGGCCACCGTGTCCCGGCGGTGGGACCTGCTACGCCCGGCCATCGGCCAGGTGCTGGCCAGTTGCGTGCCGGACCCGCGGCAGATCCTCCGCGGCGGCACCGCCCTGGTCGATGGGACCATCGCGCCGACCTGGGACTGGAACGCCATCCCGGACCTGTTCTCCGGCAAGGCCGGCTACCCTGGCATGAACCTGCAGATCGCCGCCACCCTCGGCGGGCAGGTCGCCGCGATCGGCCCGGTCCCGGTGCACGGCGCCCGGCACGACGCGCACGCCTTCGAAGCCTCCGGCCTGAAGGCCCTGCTGTCCGGCCTGCCGGCCGCCGCCGACCTGGGCTACCTGGGCGTGCAGGGCATCGCCATCGTCCCGTTCCGGACCCCGCGCGGCGGGCGGCTCCACGATTCCCAGGCCGCGTTCAACAAAGACCTCAGCGGCATCCGCGCCGCCGCTGAACGCGCCGTGGCCAGCGTCAAGACCTGGCGCATGCTGTCCGGAGAAGGCGGTCGCTACCGCGCCCCGATCAGCAAATACGCCGAAATGCTCACAGCGGTCACCGGGCTGTTCTTCTTCAGCAACTACTACGACCCTTATGAATAAGCCTCCTAGATTGTTCTTTGCGACTACGCACTCATCGACCATGCTCGATTGGTCGTCTCCTGCCGATACAGCGATATACGCGGTCAA
>DASXKD010000587.1:0-2587 GCA_036497045.1 Streptosporangiaceae bacterium
GGTTGCACGCCAGCGGCAGGCAGTAGGCGGGGGCTGCCCCCGCCTGGCCGCTGGTGGCGGCCG
This sequence comes from Streptosporangiaceae bacterium, assembly GCA_036497045.1. Classification (GTDB taxonomy): domain Bacteria; phylum Actinomycetota; class Actinomycetes; order Streptosporangiales; family Streptosporangiaceae; genus DASXKD01. The sequence goes on from DASXKD010000587.1 coordinate 64, forward strand.
AGGCGGGGGACAGCAGAGTCAGCAGGCTGGCGGCGGGAACAGACGCCGCCAGCCCGGTCAGGCCGCCGATCAGGAACTTGCGGCCGAGGCCATTCTTGACCTTCATCGGGGTAGCTGCTTCCTGGTCAGGTGGGGATGCCGGTGGCCGGTGCCAGCGTGATGCTGTAGCTGGCAGAGTCCTGCGGGTCGGCGTTGTCCGTCGCGGTGATGGTCATGGTGACCGTGTTGTAGGGGCCAGGACCGACGTTGAGCTGGTCGTCGGTGACCACTCCGCTGACCGGGTCGATCGAGACTCCGTACCTCGCATTGCTGAGCGTCCAGGTGTAGGAGCCGGACCCTCCGGAGGCGTTCATCGGGAGCGTCCAGCAACTGCTGCACGGGAGTTCGGTGATGTACCAGCTCGGCACGGCACCGCCGGCCACGTTGGAGGGGCCGGGGGTGACCGTGATGCCCCCGTAGATGGTCAGGGGCAGGGTGGCCTTGGCCGTGGTCGGCGTGGCGGCGCTGTCGTGCACGCTGACCGTGACGCTGAAAGTGCCTCCCGCCGTCGGCGTTCCGGTGATATCGCCCGTCCCCGGGTTGATGGACAGTCCCGCGGGCAGTCCGGTCGCCGACCAGGTGTAGGGCGCAGTACCGCCGGCTGCTGCCACTCCGCCGGCGTAGGCGATGCCCTGGGTTCCCGCGGCGAGTGACGTCGTGGTCACCCCCACGCCCGCCGCCACGTCGATGACCATGGTCCCGGTGGCCGTCAGCGGCGGAATGCCGTGGTCTGATACCCCGACCCTGATGTCGATCACCGTGGGGGCGGCGGGGAACGTGCCGGTGATCTGGCCCGTGCCTGAGTTGATCGACCAGCCGGACGGCAGGCCGGTCGCGGTCCAGGAGTACGGGGCAAGCCCGCCGGTCGCGATCAGCGAGCCGGAGAACGGCAGGCCGACCGAGCCGCTTAGTGTCGCCGAGGCGAGCTTCAGCGGCGGCGCCGCCTTGACGGTGAGCGTGTAGCTGCGCGAGACGCTGCGGTTGGGGATCTGGCTGTCGGTCAGCGTGACCTTCACGGAGAAGCTGCCGGATTGCAGGGGGGTGCCGCTGATCACTCCGCTGCCGAGGTTGACCGACATGCCCGCCGGCAGGCCGGTGGCCGTCCAGGTGAGCGGCGCGGTGCCGTTCTGCGCGGAAAGCTGGGTCGAGTACGCGCCGCCCTCCGTGGCGCCGGGCAGCGACGCGGTGCTGATGACCGGTGGCTTCGGCACGGTGGCGCTGCCGCCTTGAGCGACGGTCCAGCATTTCTTGATCAGCTGCGGGAAGTCACCGAGTTTCCAGCCGAGCACGGGGACCACCAGCCCGGTGGCGCCGGCGAACAAGCACCCCTGCACCGTCCACCAGGGTTCGGGCTGCGGGTTGCCGACGCTCGCGCTTCCGACCACGCCGGCTCCCACGTCGATCGAGGGCCCGGCTGCGCCGTACAGCGCTGTCACGAGGGTGGGCATGATGTCCGCCTCAGCGGACAGCGTGCCCTTGATCTGCTCCATGTCCGAGACGGACGAGCCGTTCCACCAGCTGGTGCCGGAAATGTTCCCGCCCTGGTCGGTGACGCCCGCGAAGGCACTGGCCTGCTGCTTCATCGAGATGGTGCCGGCCATGGTGAGGGACGCCTTGGCGCTCAAGTTGATGTTCAGCGTCAGGGTGATGACCACGGGGACCGGGCCGATGGAAAACGCGATGGTCGGCAGCGGGATCGAGGCTACCGTGAGCGGGGTCTTGGTGCCGCACTGCGCTTCCGCTCCGCCGGTGAGCTGGACCGAGGCTGCTTCGGTGAAGCCGATGCCCAGCGTGGCGGACTGGATCCAGTAGAAGGGCGGGAGCCATTGCCAGCCCCACTGGGAGGAAAAGTTGATGTAGGGGCTGAAGCTCACCGAGCCGGACACTGACACGAGCTTCGCGCCGCCGCCGCAACTCCAGGAGACGCCGCTGAACGGTGCCCTAAGCATGGCGCCATGCGGCGATGAGGCGCCTGAGCCTTGCTGCCAGCGCCAGGCCGACGGGTTAGTGAGCGCCGCGCCCTTTGTCACCGGCGTGAGCCGGCCGCGGTAGTCAAACGACCCGGCGGGCAGGGCCTGGTACAGCGTGGCCGGGGTGGCGGTCACCGTCTGCACGCCGCCGCGCGAGGTGACTGCGGTCGCCTTGAGCAGGTAGCCGTCCGGCGCCTGCGACGTCGGTCCAGACACCAGGATCTGGCCGGGCTTAACCGGCGCGGCGCCCTGCGCCAGGGTCAGCGTGGTAGTGCCGCCGGGCTTGCGGCTGATCTTTGTCGTCGCTGCTGCCGGTATCACCTTGGTCAGCGTGGAGACGACCGCCCGGTAGGAGGCCATCGCGGCGAGCGGCGACGGCCGCGCCGTCCGGGCCGGCACCGTGGCGTCACCGAAGCCGAAAACACGCCCGGACCTGGCTGCCAGCCAGTACCCGCTGCCGGACGCGTCTACGACCAGGCCAGTCAGCCGGCCGCTGGGGCGGGGGCCCGATGCCT
>DASXKD010000588.1:0-3069 GCA_036497045.1 Streptosporangiaceae bacterium
CGCCGCACGCTGAGGTTGCCCGACGTGCCCGGCGCGAGATCGTCGGGGGCCATCCGGCGCGCGTAGGCGACCAGGTCCTCCCGGTCCGCCAGGCTCACGCTCTCTGCCGCGTCCATGCCGGTGTCCATCAGCCCTCCTCGCGTCTCCTCCATGATCGCGGACGAGTTCATGCCTTACGCAGCGGCATCCCACAGCGCGTCCCGGCCCAGACCGCCCATCCAGCCCACGACAGATCCCCGATCATGTGGTCCCGCCAGCCAGGAACGTCAAGCCAGGCGCGCCGCGATGACCGGTTCCTATCTGGGCACCGGGCGAGCCGCGGACCTTGACCGCCTGCAACGCTAGGAAGCTTTGAGAAGCTGATGCACCCGCTGATGTGAGACACCGAGTACGTCACCGATCGCAGCCTGGGAAAGCCCAATGTCGGCGAGTGCCTGCAGGGCCGCACGACGTGCTTCCTCATGAGCCTGCGTAGCCCTTTGCAGGCCTGCCTCGGCCTTGAGAAGGCGGCTGATCGTCTCGGTCATATCGGCCCCGCCGATGTTGTAATGCCACGTGAGCTCGAAGTCATCCGGTCCGCTGTCGGTCAGGCCAGCGATGAGGTCCCGCACTTCAGCCTCAAGATCTGCGAAATGCACCGTGTCGGTGGCAGCCGGGCCAAGTTCGGGGGCCCATATGTCGGCAACCCACAGGCCGTCTTCCCGAGTCACCTCAACCTGATAGCTGCTCATCGCTCCATCCACTTCTCACCGAAGAGCGGTGCGAGCCGCTCCTCGAGCCGGGTCAGCACCGTCCATGACAGTTCCCTCGGGTGCCCGGTCAGCCCGAAGCGCCCGACCTCCGCGCCGGATGAATCCACCAGCGCGTAGATCTGGTGCGAGCCCCTGCCTCGATCGGGTAACCGGCGCACGGTCAGGTGGTGCACCCGGGCAAGTTTGCGGACAGCGGTAAGGGCCTGCGCCGGCTTCATTCTCCGGTTGACCACGATCGTAATTCTAGTCGGCTAGAAGAACAAGCGGCAAGTGGACTAGAAAGTCCTTCCCCTCCGCCGCTGCCGTGATAGCTGCTCGGCCCAGGCCGGTAGCGGTGGTCATTGCGCGGGGATGTCGGTGCGGCTGTCGAGCCAGAGGGCCCAGCGCTCTATTGAGCCGATCCGGAGCAGGCCGGCCGATGCCCAGGGATCCGCGGCGAAGCGTGCCCTGACTGCGTTCTCATCCGCGGCCTCGACGGCGTGCAGGGTCTGCGCACCGTCGCCGACCGGGCCGCCGAGTATGAGGAACCCGGCGTCGACCAGGCCGTCCATGAAGGCGGCGTGCGCATCCCAGTCGTCCTGTTCCCGGATCGGGCGCGAGGAGTCCCAGCCTGGCCCGTGGATCGTCCGAACTGCGAAGTTGGCCATGACCGCAGCGTACTGACCGGTGCGGACATGGGCATCACCGTGACGCCGGGCTCACCCAGGGCCCGCTGCCGTGCGACGCCCCCGCTGCCCTGCGATGCCCCGCCTGCCCTGCGATGCCCCGCCCTGGGATGACCCCACTCGCCCTGCGGCAGCCTCACCCGTCTGCGCCGCCCATCCCGCGGCGCTACTTCATTCCCGTGGTGGAGGACGACAGGGATCGGGGGTCGCGCAGCCGCCAGGCGCCGCGATCCACGGCGGCGAGGAACCGGTCCACGGCCGCGTTGAAGCCCCCCGGCTCCTCCAGGTTGGCGGTGTGCCCGGTCTGCGGCAGGATGGCCAGCCCGGCCGAGAGGATGGTCCGCTTGAGCATCAGCACGGTCTCCAGGCATCCCTCGTCCTCGTCGCCCACCAGCAGCAGCATCGGGGTGCGAATCGCGGCAAGCTCGTCCCGCAGCGCGTACAGCGACGGGCGGGCCGCCTGCACGCCGCGCATGGTCAGCGCCGAGCCCAGCGCCGAGTGCTGCGCCAGCGCCGCGGCGAACTCCGCCCAGCCGCGCGGGTTCTTGTTCTGGAACTGCACCCGTGCCGGGCCGACGGCGTACCGCTCCGCGACACGCGCGGCGCCCTCCGCCTCGAACGCCGCCGCGGTCGCCGCGCACTCGGCGCTGAACGCCTCGGCCCGCTCCGGCGGTGCCCCGTACCCGGCACCCGCGACCACCGCCGAGATCACCCGGCCCGGATGGCCAAGCGTGAGGTGCAGCGCCGCGAACCCGCCCATGGACAGGCCCACCACGTGCGCCCGGCCGATGCCCAGCCCGTCAAGGACGGCCACGGCATCCTCGACCGCCCGCTGCTGGGAGTAGGCAGCCGGGTCCTCGGGCACCCCGGACGGCGGGTACCCCCTGGCCGCGTACGTCACGCACTGGTAGCCGCGGCCGAAGAACCGCACTTGCGGCTCCCAGCTCCGGTGGTCGCCGGCGAACTCGTGGATGAACAGCAGCGGCGTTCCGGTCCCGGTACTCTCCACGTGGAGCGGCACGCCGTCGCCGGTCATGATCGTAGCCATCTGGGCCTTTCTTTCGTGTCCAGGGCGTGCCATGAGTCAGTGCGCGGCACCCATGATGTGCTGATAGGTCCGGGCGGACGCGGCGGCGGCGTCCCCGGACCGCAGTGCGTCGAGGATGGCGTCGTGCTGGCGGGCCGACTCCGCGTGGCTGCGCTGCACCCGGGGCCCGCCGTGCAGCGACGCCCAGAGCAGCCGCATCAGGGTGAGCAGCAGCGGGATTCCCGCGCAGGAGTACAAGGTGAAGTGGAACTCCCGGTTGAGGTCGGCGTAACGCGGGTCGTCGTCGGCCAGTGCGCGCATCCGGTCGTTCAGCGCCTGCAGCGTGGCCAGGCCCTGCTCGTCGATCTTGCGCGCGGCCAGCGAGGCGCCCAGCGATTCCAGGGCGGCGCGGATCTGGAAGTTCTCCTCGACCGGGCCGTCGTCCGGCTCCACCACGGTGAAGCCACGATGGGTATCCCCGACCACCAGGCCCTCGGATTCGAGCCGGCGCATCGCCTCGCGCACCGGGGTCTGGCTGACTCCGAACCGCTGGGCCAGGTCCCGCTGGCGCAACTGCTCGCCCGCGGCGAGTTCCCCGGTGATGATCAGCTCACGGATCAGGGCG
>DASXKD010000589.1:0-7312 GCA_036497045.1 Streptosporangiaceae bacterium
CGGAGCCGCCCAGCGTAAACAGCGCCACGCCACGCTGCCGTACCACGTCGGCGAGGCTGGCGCCGGTGCCGGTCCGCGGGCTGCCGCCCCCGGGTCCCCACGGCACGGCGGACAGGGCGGCTTGCTGCTCCGCGCCTGGCCGCACCCGTGGCTCGTACCGTGGCCCGCCTGCCGCCCCGAACACGTGCAGTGGGGCACGCGCCGCCCCGCAGCGGGCGGCGAGCGCGCCGGGCAGGTCGTGGTCCCCGGTGAGGTCCACCACGATCACCGGCTTGCGCCGCCGGATGGCCGCGTCGGCAAGCAGCAAGCCCGACGCCAGCACTGCCGGGGCCGCCGCGCCGGTCACCAGCACGCCGCCGCCAGCGTCACGCCAGCACAGCACCGCCGCCCGCCCGGTGGCCTCCTCGATACCGAGGCGCACCCCTTCCCTGGTGAGCATGCGCCCGGCCCGCAGCGAGGCGGTGGCCTGCCTGCGGTGCCAGATGCTGACCAGACCGGGGCGGGCCGGGGGCATGTCCCACTCATCGGTGTGCAGCCGGCGCACCCACCACGCCACGGTGGCCACCCCCGCCGCCAGGCTCAGGGCCAGCGGGACCTGGCCGGGCAGCCCGTGCGCGATCGCCGTGGGGAGCCGGCTCACGGCAGCGGGACCGGTGGCAGCGGGACCGGTGGTTATGGCGCGCACCGCAGCGGCCGGGCCGCGGCGCAAGCCCGCCGCTGCCTCGCCAGGGCCGATCGCGAGCGCCCAGATGGCGCCGCAGGCCGCCGGCCCGGCCAGCCACAGCGGGCGCCACCGGCTGGCCCTGCTCACCGCGCCGAACGCCACCGCGAGGAGGAGCGTCAGCGGCGCGAATAAGACGCCAGCCACCACCGCGGCGACGGCGACCGCAGCGAGCAGTTCACCGCGGCGCGGCGTGCCGAGCGGGACGACGTAGCGTGCCCGCCGCGGCGAGCGCACCGGGGCGAGAGGAACGGCGGAAGGCATTTCGCGGTTAAGGTTCCCAGCCATCCACGGTGTGTGTCCAGCCACTTGCCAAAGCGCCGGCGCCTTCGGCACCCGAATCCGGCGGGACGGCCTCGACCACGATGCGGAACAGTTCCGGGCGCAGCATCACCATGGTCAGCGCGACCGGGGCACCAGTAGCAGGCATGGCGAAGCTCACCGTCACGGTGGCCACCGGTTCCCCCGCCGACAACCGCAGGGTCCGTGCCGCGGAGGGGGGCGGCAGGCCCATCTCGATCTGCACCGCTCCCGGGCGCAGGCCCTCCGCGCCCGCGGAGCGCCAGGGGAGCGGGAATGACAACGGTGACGGCACTCCGGCCAGTTCCTGCGGACCGGCCGCGACCTCCTCCTCGCCGGGCTTGCCGGCCGGGATCATCCCGAGTTTGGCGGCGGCCTGCTCAGGCAGGTAGCTGGCGGCGAGCGCGCCGGGCTCTCCGCCGACCGTCCACACGCACCGGACGGACAGCACCGGCTCGCCGGGGGCGACGCCGAGCGAGCGCCCGATGTCCTCAGGCGGCCGGCGCACGGACGTGTGCCGGCTCGTGCACACAAGCTGTCCGCCCATCGGATCGACGCGGGAGACCAGCCCGAACACGCCCTCCAGCGGCACCCAGTACTCCGCCGGGCTGGCCCGGTACACCTGCCCATCGGGGAGGCGCCGCACCAGGTGCCGTGCGGCCAGTTCGTCGATGGCCACGTCGATCTCCGCTGAGCTCACGCTGTACCGCCTGGCCAGCGCGGTGAGCCGGGGCAGCCGCCAGCCAGGTTCGTGATGCACGAGCGCGGCGGCAAGCCGGTCAGCGAGGACCGCGGCGGCAGCGGGCCGGCGGCGCGGGCGGCTCCGGCCCTCCTCGTCACGGAGCACGGCGCTCACTCCGCACGGTGCCGCGAGATCGCGGCGACCACCTGTGCCAGCGCGAGGATGAGGGCGAACCGCGGCGGGGCCGCACCGCTTGCCAGGCCGGACCCCAAGCCTCCGGGCTCCGCCTGCATAGACACGATGCGCCTCGCCAATTGATCGTCACCAGAACTTCTCATTCCGGGGTTTTCGCCCCGTTCACTCCAGTGATAGGGGGCGCAGGTTATGGGAAGTTGAACGACGGATGTATATGAAGGCGACGAGCAGGGGTCGAGTTGTGAAACGACCCCCGCTATCTGCCCCCTGAAAGCCGGTTTGCCGGATACGCCGGAGGGGCAGGCACTGGTGCCTGCCCCCTCCGGCGTGGTTCTCCTGGCACCCCGGACGCCGCGGGCTCAGCCCACCGGAGCCGCGACGCTGACCGCCAGCGTCGTGGTATGACCGCGGTCGGCGGCGACCGTCTCCTCGGCCCGCGCGCCGCCGGGCGCGAGCACCCGGACGGTCCAGTTGCCCGGTGCGGCGAAGAAGCGGAACCCGCCGTCCTCGCCCAGCGGCACCTCGGCGACGAACTCGCCATCGGAGTTCAGCAGCCGGGCGTACCCGACGCGCGCCGGGGCACCCCCGGCGGTCACCGTGCCCTCGATGATGGCCTCACCGGAGGAGTTCTCGGTCACCGCGACGCCGCCCGCTGGCGCGCCGCAGCCTTGCGGTCCCCCGCTCATCGGCCCGCACCCAGCTCGATCGGCACCCCGACCAGGGAGCCGTACTCGGTCCAGGACCCGTCGTAGTTCTTGACGTTGGCCTGTCCGAGCAGTTCGTGCAGGACGAACCAGGTGTGCGCGGACCTCTCACCGATACGGCAGTAGGCGATGGTGTCCTTGCCGAAGTCCAGGCCGGCCTCGTCGTCATAGAGCTTGCGCAGGTCATCGTCTGACTTGAAGGTGCCGTCGTCGTTAGCGGCCTTGGACCACGGCACGTTCTTGGCCGTGGGGATGTGCCCGGCCCGCTGGGCCTGCTCCTGCGGCAGGTGCGCCGGCGCCAGGAGCTTGCCGCTGAACTCGTCGGGCGAGCGCACGTCCACCAGATTGCGCTGGCCGATGGCGGCGACCACCTCGTCGCGGAACGCGCGGAGCGAGGCGTCCTGCTCCTTGGCCCGGTAGGAGGTCTTGGCCCGCTCGGGGACCTCGGTGACCAGGTCGCGCGAGTCGAGTTCCCACTTCTTGCGGCCACCGTCGAGCAGCTTGACGTTGGCGTGCCCGTACAGCCGGAAGTACCAGTACGCGTACGCGGCGAACCAGTTGTTGTTCCCGCCGTAGAGAATCACCAGGTCGTCGTTGGAGATGCCGCGCGCCGACAGCAGTTCCTCGAAGCCGTGACGGTCCACGAAATCGCGGCGCACCGGGTCCTGTAGATCCTTCTTCCAGTCGATCTTCACCGCGTTGGCGATGTGGCCCTTGTCATAAGCGCTGGTGTCCTCGTCCACCTCGACGAGCACCACGCCGGGATCGCCGAGGTGGGCCTCCACCCAGTCGGCGTCTACCAGGACATCGGAGCGGGTCATGCGGGTACCTCCTTGTCATGCTCTGGCTGCCCCGTGTCGTGGCTGGCCGGCCAGAACCGTCGGATCATCACATACATCTCGCAGCCCAGGCACAGGACGAAGGCCGCGTTGAGAAAAGCCGCCGCGAGCGCGAGCGCGGCCGCGGCGATGCCAAGCGGGGTCACGCCCGTGGCATAGCCGATCACCCCGATGACGCTGATGACCAGGCCGACCCACTGGGAGAACCGGGGTGGTGCCTCGTCCTCAAGCTCTCGGGGCGGGCCGAGCCGCGGGCGGACCAGCCAGCGGAAGATGAGCCCGTAGGGCGCGTACTTCAGGCCGAACACGGCGCCGACGCCGAACACAACCGCCTGGGCGCCCAGCAGCCAGGCGCTGCCGGTGATGAGCACCAGCGCCAGGACCAGGGCCGACAGCGCCGCAGCGAACCGCTGGCCTCTTGGATCGACCTTCATGGCCGCACCGCCCTTTCCGCTTCGCTCCGCACTGCCGCGATTGCAGGGAAATTCCGATTCTTCTCGAAGCGCCCCGGCCGGCCGGCGCGCCAAGACTGCGGCGAATGGGCGGAGCCGGGGGCTGGTAGCGGCGGCCGGGCCCGCTAGTCAGGCAATGCGGGACCCGGCGTGGCCCCGGCGACACAGGGACGCCGCCACCCGGCAGTAGTCCACCTGGCGGCGGATCGTGAGCATGACCGACCCCGTCGGTCGTGGCGGCGTGCCCGCTGGCCTACCGGCGATCGCGGGAGCAAGCATGGGTCCGATGCTATGCGGGGCCATGCGGCGTGTCACTCCCTCGCCCCCGCCGCTGGCCCGGCGGTGGCCAGGGCCACCGCCGCCACCACGTCCTCGCGGCGCGGCAGGCCGCTCGCCCGGCGGGTGACCTGGCCCTGCGGGCCCAGCACGAACACCGTGGGGGTCCGCCGGACGTCGAGCAACCGGACCAGGTCCAGCCGGTCGGCCACGTCGATCTCCACGTGGGTGACACCGGTGTCGCGGGCGGCCACGTCGGCGAGCAGTTGCCGGGCCGCACGGCAGGGCGCGCAGAAGGATGAGGAGAACTGGAGCAGGGTGGCCCGCGACCCGAGCGGCTGCCCTAGCTCGGTCCCGGTCAGCGACTGGTGCCTCGCCCCTGAGCGCGGCGAGGTGCCAAGCCGCCCCTCACGCCGCCGCAGCGTGAGCCCGCCCGCGGTGGCGAGCACCAGCACGGCGGCTACCACGATCACTCCGGCAAGCACGCCTGTCTACAGCGCCACGCGGCCGCGTCGCATTCCCGGGTGCTTGTCGTCAGTCCGCCGGCGCGGTGGCGGCCACCTTGCCGTCGATGGTCACCTGGAAACTGCGCAGTTCCTTCTCGCTGAGCCAGGTCGAGGCGGAGTACCAGGAGGTTCCCTGCCACACCTTCCAGCTACCGACCATCGACCTCCCGCCGGTGGCGTCGGTGACCTGGAACTGACATACGCTGCCCGGCTGCAGGCCGGTGACGTTGACTTCCATCTGCGTGCCCCAGGGCTCGTGCCGGTAGCGCACCGTGAGGTGCGCGCCGGCCCGGCCGCTGCCGCTGGTCTGGTGCCAGGCCACGGTCCGCGCGTGCCCGGGGCGCGCCGGGGCGCCGGAGGGCTGTAGCGCGTTGGCCACGAAGGCGCCGCCGCCGAGGGCCACAACTGCCACGGCGGCAGCCGCGGCCACGGTGCGCCACCGGTGGATCCGCCGCACGTTGGAGGTGCGGGCGATCAGCGAAGTGAGCAGTTCCGCGGAGGGCACCCCGGCGAGTTCGGGGTCCTGCTCCGGTGCGGTGAGGCGCTCGGCCTCGACGATCGGGACCTTGCGCAGCATGGCCGGAAGCCCGGCCAGGTTCGCCAGTTCCTCGCGGCACTCCTGGCAGGACGAGAGGTGCTCGTCCACCAGGGCCCGCTCGGCGGGATCGATGGCACCAAGTACATAGACGCCGAGCGCCTGCCTGATCTCGCGGCATCCAGCCATGCCGGTCACGGTGCTAGCCCCCGTTCTTCCAAGGCCAGCTTGAGCGCCCGGAGCGCGTAGAACGCGCGGGACTTGACCGTTCCAGCGGGAACGCCGAGCACGATGGCCGCCTCGGCCACCGATCTGCCCCGGTAGTACGTCTCGAGCAGAACCTGCCTGTGGTCGGGACGCAGCGCTGCCAGCGCGTCCGCGACCGCCCATGATTCGAGCACGCGATCGGCCTCATCGGGGACGGGGACGAGGTTGAGAGCGCCCTCGCCGACTTCCATCGGGCGTGCCTTTCTTGCCCTGTGCGCATCGACTGCCAGGTTACGCGCCACCGCGAACAGCCACGGCCGGGCCGGCCGCTCCGCGATCGCCTCTGGGTGGAGCCAGGCGCGCAGCAAGGTCTCCTGCACGATGTCCTCCGCCCTTTGCCTGTCGCCGTCAGTCATACGCAAGGTGAATCGCAGCAATGCTGCCGCGTGCTCTGCATAGAGTGCGCGCACGAGTTCCTCGTCGCTAACCTTGTGGGCCGGCGCAGAGTCCCCGGCTGCCCTGTTGTGCGCCACACCCTTACCACGCAGGCGGGACGTGATCGGTTCACGGCGGGCTTTCACTGGCCCTCCCCCGGCCGATGCGGCAAGCGGGGCTTAGCCACGGGCGGACTGCACATGCCTGGCGGACGCGGCGATCCGTAGACCATCCGGGGTGACATGCACCGACGTGAGGCGCAGGTGCAGCGGCAGGGTGACGGCGACGCCGATCAGCAGCTTTCGCATGGCGGTGCCACACTACCCACCGGTTGCCGCTGGCTGCCCCGCCCCGCCGCAACCTGCCCCGCGATGGCGGTGGGCCGGCTCAGCCCCCCGCGAACGGTGGCAGCACCTCGATGACGGCCCCCTCGGCCAGGGGGACCGCCTCGGCGCCGCGCCCGCCCGCCTGTTCCCCGTCCACCAGGAACGAGGACCTGGCCAGCACGGTGCGGAACTCGGCGGCCGCCGGGCGCCGCGCCACCGCCGCCGCCAGCGCTTCGGCCAGCGTGGCGGCATCGAACGTCTCCTCGGCCACCCCGGCGGCATGCTTCGCCGCGGCCCAGTAGCGCACAGTTACCATTGGCACGTCAGATATCCTCGCTCCCATCGGCTCCGGGCGGTGCTGCCTCGGGCGCTTCGGCAGATCCATGGTGGAGGGGGTTACTCCACACACGGTAAGGCGGAGGTGGCAGCAGAATGAGTGAGCTGTTCCTGCTCACCAGCGCTGCCGAGCCGCCTGCGGACATCATGCCCGCGCTCGGCCTGCTTTTGCACACCGTGCGGACCGGCCCGGCCGACATGATCGCATTCGAGGACGCCTCGGCGGCCGACGCGATACTGGTCGACGCGCGCCAGGACCTGATCTCCGCCAGGCAACTCTGCCAGCTACTGCGGCGTGCCGCGCCACAGGCCCCCATCCTGGCCGTGCTGACCGAGGGCGGCCTGGCCGCGGTCACCGCCGACTGGGGTACCGACGACGTGATGCTCCCCACGGCCGGGCCCGCCGAGCTTGAGGCGCGGCTCCGCCTTGCCATCGGGCGCCAGGCGAGCGCGGTGCCCGTGGCGCCGGACGAGATCCGCTCGGGTGAACTGTCCATCGACGAGGCCACCTACACCGCCAGGCTGCGCACCCGGGTGCTCGACCTGACCTTCAAGGAGTTCGAGCTGCTGAAGTTCCTTGCCCAGCACCCTGGCCGGGTGTTCTCCCGGGCGCACCTGCTGCAGGAGGTGTGGGGCTACGACTACTTCGGCGGCACACGCACGGTGGACGTGCATGTGCGGCGACTGCGGGCCAAGCTGGGCCCCGAGCATGAGGCGCTGATCGGTACCGTGCGCAATGTGGGTTACCGCTTTGTGGCACTCAAGGCCATGGAGGACAGCCGCCGAGGCGCCGCGCGG
>DASXKD010000590.1:0-21803 GCA_036497045.1 Streptosporangiaceae bacterium
CCGAAGTCTGCTACGCCAAGGCAGACCCGGGCGACGTGCTGGTGGCCATCACCGTGACCAACGCCGGGCCTAGCACCGACACCCTGCACGTGCTGCCCACCGCCTGGTTCCGCAACACCTGGTCCTGGGACCAGGATGCGCCCAAGCCGGTCATCGAGGCGGCCGGGGAAACGTCGGCCCAGATCGAGCATCCCTTCCTCGGCACCCTCGAACTGCTCGTGGGCAGCGCGCCGGACGGCACCGCGCCCGAACTGCTGTTCTGTGAGAACGAGACCAACAGCGCCCGCCTGTTCGGCGTGCTCTCGGACACGCCTTACCCCAAGGACGGCATCGGCGACCATGTGATCCACGGGGCGGCCACGGTGAACCCGGACCGCCGCGGCACCAAGTGCGCCGCCTGGTACCGGCTGACGGTTCCGCCGGGCGGCACCGCGCAGGTCCGGCTCCGGTTGCGGCCAGCCGCCGCGCCGGGCGGCACCACCGCGGCACCGGATGCGGCGGTGGCCCTCGGCGCGGACTTCGACCGGGTCGTCGCCGCACGCCGGGCCGAGGCCGACGAGTTCTACGCCGAGCTGACGCCGCAGCGGGCCACCGCCGACGAGGCGGCGGTCATGCGGCAGGCCTTCGCTGGCATGTTGTGGAGCAAGCAGTTCTACTACTACGACGTGGCCCGCTGGCTTGACGGGGACCCAGCCCAGCCAGCCCCGCCGCCCGGCCGGCGCGGTGGCCGCAACGCGCGCTGGCGCAACATGAACGCCTTCGACATCATGTCGATGCCCGACAAGTGGGAGTACCCCTGGTTCGCCGCCTGGGATATGGCCTTCCACTGCGTAGCGCTGGCGCACGTGGATCCGGGGTTCGCGAAGTACCAGCTCATCCTGCTCTGCCGGGAGTGGTTCCAGCACCCCAACGGGGCCCTGCCCGCCTACGAGTGGGACTTCGGCGACGTGAACCCGCCGGTGCAGGCATGGGCCGCCCTGGAGGTGTTCGCCATCGACGGCGGCCGGGACCTCGACTTCCTGAGCCGGATCTTCGACAAGTTCCTGATCAACTTCACCTGGTGGGTGAACCGCGAGGATGCCGAGGGCAACAACCTGTTCGAGGGCGGTTTCCTCGGGCTGGACAACATCGGCCCGATCGACCGGTCGCACCTGCCGCCCGGCGCCGTGCTCGAGCAGTCCGACGCGACCGGCTGGATGGCGTTCTACGCGGTGGCCATGGCGGGCATCGCTGCTGTCCTGAACCGCGTCGGCCGGCGGCCCGCCGGCGACCTCGTGATGAAGTTCCTCGAGCACTTCGCGGCCATCAGCGAGGCCATGGAAGGCCAGGGCCTGTGGGACGACACCGACGGGCTCTACTACGACAGGCTGCTCACCCCGGACGGATCCCAGGCGCCGGTGCAGGTCCGGTCCATGGTGGCCATGATCCCGGCCCTGGCCGTGGCGGTCGTCGACGAGGTGACGCTGGACCGGTCACTGACGGTCGGCAAGCATTTCGCGGACTTCCTTGACCGCCAGGGCCTCAGCGACCGGGACAAGCTCAAGCAACTCGGCGTGCTGCGCGGTCAGCCCGGCCACCAGCGGCTGCTGCTTTCCGTGGTCGGCATCGACCGCATCGAGCGGCTGTTCGCCCGGCTGTTCGACGAGGCCGAGTTCCTGTCCCCGTACGGGCTGCGCGCGCTGTCCGCCTACCATCGCGACCATCCGTACGCCTTCTCGGCCGACGGGGTGCACGCGAGCATCGACTACGAGCCGGCCGAGTCCACCACCTCCATGTTCGGCGGGAACTCCAACTGGAGGGGGCCGCTCTGGATGCCGCTCAACTACCTGGTGATCAGCTCCCTGGAGCGCTATCACCGGTTCTTCGGGGACGAGCTGACGGTCGAGTACCCGGCCGGCTCCGGGCGGCGGCTCGCCCTTGACGCGGTCGCGGCCGATCTGTCCGACCGGCTCATCTCGCTGTTCCTGGCCGGCCCGGACGGCCGCCGGCCCTGCTTCGGGCAGGTTGACCGGCTGCAGAGTGACCCGGCCTGGAAGGACAACATCGTCTTCAGCGAGTATTTCCACGGCGACAACGGGGCAGGCCTCGGCGCGTCGCACCAGACCGGCTGGACCGGCGTGATCGCCGACCTGATCCGCCGCCGCCACGGCGAGGTGCCGTCCGTGGGCGACGTGCTCAGGATTCTGGCAAGCCAGGTCGAGGGCTGACCGCCGGCGCCGCGCCGTTACTGCCGTGACAGCACGGCCTTGGCGAACTGGTTGAAGTTGGCCTGCTTGGCGGTGTCGGGCTGGCCGTAGTTGTTGTAGTTGCTCAGGCAACCGGGGCCGGCCTGGTGCCCGCCGGTGTCGGCGTATGCCAGGTACATCTTGAGCTTGGGGTAGGTGCCGGCGTCGAAAGCGTTCTTCGCCTGCACGTAGAAATCATTGGCCGCAGCCGTGTTGGCATTCGCGCAGGTGCCGAACTCCCCGAGGCCCCAGGGCTTGGAATTGAAGTCGACGCTGGGGCTGCTGTCGCTGGCCAGCACATGGTAGAACCGGCCGACCGTGTTATCCCAGGTCGCGTGGCCGTTCCGGCTGTAGGTGTCGTAAATGACCCAGTCGACCAGGCTATTGCCGGGCCACAGCAGCGGCACCAGGCAGTCGTACCGGCCGTTCGCCGGAGCCTGGTAGTCCATGGCCCAGACGACGTTGGTCACACCGGCGGCACGGAAGCGGTTTTCCACGTTCCGCCACATGGCGATGTACTGGGCCGGGGTGCCGCCGGTGGCATTCGGGTTCAGGTAGCAGTTGGCGCCGGGGTCGCTGGTGATGTCGTTCTGCGGCTCCCACCAGATGGTCATGAAGATCTTGTGCGGGGCGATCGACTTGATGCTGGCCGCGACACGGTCGATTTCCCTGTTGACCACGGGGTCGCCGCCGCCCGCCTGGGCGAAGGTGGCGGCCGGCTTCCAGTTGACATCGATGTAGGTGCCCGGCCGGCGGGCAAGCTGCATCTCGTCGCTGTTGAGCGGCAGGTCGCCAAGGGAGTTGCTGCCCGGCGGGCTGTGGTAGTCACGGAAGACGTCCAGCCGCTGCCCGATCAGCCTCTCGAGGTAGATGAACTGGGCGACCTTCGAGGCAGACGCCCCCGGGTTGCCGTTGGCGGCGGCCCCGAACCAGGGCCGGCACGGGTTGACCAGCATGGCGCTCGGGGCGCAGTTCCCTGAGCTGTGCGGCGGGGAGCCGGGCGGCGGGGAGCTGGGCGGCGGGGCCGCCGAGTGCGACCCGGTCAGCAGGTAGGTGCCGAGGGCGCCGATGCCCGCGGCGGCGACGATGAAGATGGTGGCAAAGATGCCGACCCGGAACCTGGGCCGGTTCCCAGGCCTGGTGGGCTGAGAGTGTGTCACGTCCCTCACTCATCTGGTCGCAGGGTCGGCTACGGGGCCGACCGGCCGCGGGCGCCTGCCCGGTGCCGACCCGAGCAAGGTTATGGCCCCCGGGCGGCCGGCCAGTAATCAGAGAGGAAGGATGTTCACCGCCCGGGCGATCACCAGCACGCCGACGGCCAGCGACACCGCGGACTGGACGAGCATGGTGAGCTTCGCCCACCGGGCCATCGGCATTACGTCGGTCGGGCTGAACGCGGTGGCGTTGGTGAACGACAGGTAGAGGTAATCCACGAACCGCGGCTCCCAGTCCGGCGGCGCCAGTTCGGGTACTGCCATCTGGGTGAACAGCAGGTCCGGAAGCTGCGAGGTGCCGAGCGCGCGGTTGACCGGGCCGCCCCGGTCGAACTCCCAGTACCACAGCGCGAACGCGATGACGTTGGTCGTCCAGATCGAGGCCCCGCTGGCCAGCAGCGGCCCGGCCGAGGTGACCGGCTTGCCGCGCACGATCGCGTGGATCAGCAGCACCGCGGAGGCCGCGTTCGCGATCGTCATCAGCACGATCAGCGCAATACTCGCCGCGCGGACTGGCTTGCCGCGCCGCTCGATCCGGACCGGGTTGGCGATGCTCAGCCCGACCAGCAGGGCCCCCTCCAGCACCGGCAGCAGCGCACGCGGCAGTGGCTCGGTCAGGTGCGGCGGCAGCAGAAGTTGCAGGGTGATCGCCACGACCACGGACGCCGTCACCGGCCAGCGCCGCTCACCTGGTGTCTTGCGCACCCACGCGGGAATGGGCATGTGCTGCGCCCGGCTGGCGGCGATCTGCTCGGCCCGGTGGATCCACAGCTGCCAGGGGTCCGCGGCGCGGCGGAATCCCGGCCGGAACCGGCCCGGTGCGCCCGGTATTCCGGATATGCCGGGAATACCACTTGGCGGATCCGGTGTGCCCGGCCCAGGCGAGGCTGGCCCGGGGCGCTCCTGACCCGGCGGATCCGGCGGCTCTGACTGTGTCATTATTCCGATCCTGTCACCCTGTGAGGCATGCGGCGCGGGGGGTTGCAGTGTCCTATGGCTAGTCGTTATAACGGTGAGGCGGTCGGGATGGCTCCATCAAAGAGCAAGGAGTTTGAATGAGACGTTTGCTGAAAGCTGCCCTTTCAGCCGTAGTCGTCGCTGCGCCGATGGTGCTGGTGGCCAGTCAGTTCGGCTCCTCGGTAGCCGCACCGACTGCCGCTAAGGAGCACTACACGCCGCACAACGCGACGATCAAGATCGCCGGGCTGCAGCACTTTTGCGGTACCAACGGCATCACCTGCGCGGAACCGGCGACCACGTGGTCGGAACTGCACGGCTACAAGTCAGCAGTGAAGGCCGGCGCGCACATCTTCGGCTACATCGGCCACGACGAGCCCGCCACGCTGTTCTACTCCAACGTGCCCGGCTCGGGGAACAACGTCACCTATCAGATGACGCTGCCCAAGGACCCGCCGACGCTGCCCAGGAACAATGGCAGCGGCGGAACCTACGGCTTCCAGTTGCACCCGACCTTCTGGCTCGGCATGGTGATGTGTGACCCCAACGGTTCGCCGAACCCGGACGGGCAGGCGCTCACCGGCCATGCGACGCCGCCCTGCAAGCCGGACAGCAACTCCAACATCTACGCCAGCGAGAACCCCGGCAGCCCGCGGTACTTCGGGCTCGGCCCGGGCCAGGCTTACGAGGAGATGCAGTTCTACCCGCCGGGCTGGGTGCCGTGGCCGTCTGGCATCGGCTGCACCGCCAAGCAGTGGTGCGCCGCCATGAACATCGACACGTTCGCGGACAACGAGAACACCGGCGCGCTCAACAACACCGCGTGCCTGAACACCGTCGGCCCGGAGCCGGTGAACTTCGCGTTCGTTACCAAGAACGGCAAGTCGACCGCGCCAGCCAACCCGGGGGCCCCACAGCACTTCGTGCCGAACAACAAGGCCAACCTGCTGATGAACTCCGGTGACAGGCTCGCGGTGCACCTGTTCGACACCGCGAACGGGCTCAAGGTCACCATCGTTGACCGCACCACTGGTGCCACCGGCTCGATGACCGCCAGCAAGGCCAACGGGTTCGGCACCGTGGTGTTCAACCCGAGCGCGAGCAAGTGCACGATCAAGCCGTGGACCTACCACGCGGAGTTCAGCACCTCCACGCCGCAGACCCGCAACGTCAACGCGGCGCACACCTACAACATCGCGTTCTCCGACGAGATCGGGCACTTCGAGGAGTGCGGCCGGGTCGACACCAAGAGCCCGATCGGTGCCTGTGCGGTGCCGCTTGGCCCGGACACCAACGACCGTGACCTCGGTCCGGACCCGGCGGGCGACGACGACTTCTGCCTGCCCTCGTCCGCGTCCCTGGCGGTCAAGGTCAACGGGTGCCTGGACATCGACGGCGACTTCGACGGAATCTCCTACACCGACAGCTGGCCGGGCTCGATCAGCAACGTGACCGCGGACCGGCTGCTCCACCCGACCTCGGAGACGTTCACCAGCCCGACCACGGTCGGCGGGAAAAACTTCAGCCAGATGGCGTTCGAGTCGGACATCTCCCGGGACGAGTCCAGCGACACCGCGTTCCGGGTGTCCACGCCATGCGAGCGGCACTTCGCCAACCCGGCGGACCCGAACCCGGGTCTGGGCT
Organism: Streptosporangiaceae bacterium; assembly: GCA_036497045.1. Classification (GTDB taxonomy): domain Bacteria; phylum Actinomycetota; class Actinomycetes; order Streptosporangiales; family Streptosporangiaceae; genus DASXKD01. The sequence goes on from DASXKD010000590.1 coordinate 6,041, forward strand.
GCGTGAACCCGCCGCCGAACTCGGTGTTCTACCCCTTCTACACGACCGGGAAGAACTCCAGTGGTTGCTTCTGGCAGGAGGGCGGGCCCTACATTCCGGGCACCACCAACCGGTTTGGCGGGAACGCACACGCCGAATTCGGCCCGCTGCGGGTGATCGACTACCCGACGGCACCGTTCGGCACCATCACCAAGCGCTCCAACGACTTCCGGAGCAACACCGTCAGTAACCCCTGCCCGGCCGCCTAACAGCCGGTCAGCCAAACGGCAGCGAGGCCGCTCCCGCCGGGGGCGGCCTCGCTGCCGTGACCGGGCGAATCGGGCGCGATTGGCGGTAGGTCGCGTCAGTCACGAAGAGCACCTATCGGCATCAGAGCGGCCGGCCTTGCTCGCTCGCCGGAGTGGGCACCGATTTTGTAGACCGGCGACATGTCACGAGATATCAGGTGAGCTCGCGCAGATACTGCGGGAGCATCCGGTGCCAGGTGGGCCAGTCGTGCTTGTATTCCGGGCCCCAGTTGTCCACCCGGTTGGGGATCCCTTTCGCCCCGAGCGCCTCCGCCATCCGCCACGACTCGCCGGGGTCCTCCCAGTCGCCCGCGCCGGACGCCAGCACGGCGAACCGCTGCCTGAGCCGGTCCAGTCGCGGGCCCTGAAGGCCGGGCAGGAACTGCAGGGGCGCGGCGAAGTACAGGTCCTCGGTCCAGGCTCCCTCGTAGAAGCGTTCGATCCGATAGCTGCCGCTCATGCCGATGGCCGCGGCGAAGACATCGGGGTAGCGGCACAGGGCGGCCACCGCGTTGAACGCGCCGATCGACGCTCCGGTGGTGATCACGTCCATGGGCTGGCCGCCGAGGTCCGCGTGGATGGCCGGCACCACCTCCCACCGGACGCATTCGTGGAACTGGTTGAGCAGCCACAGCCGGTGCCCGGCCGGGCTGGTCTTCGCGATCATCGCCCGCCCGGCCACGCTGTCGAGCGAGTACAGCTTGACCCGGCCCTCGGCGAGCAACGGCCCGCACGCGTCGACCAGGCCGAACCGCTCGATCTCCTCCGCGTCGCCGCCGGCCGAAGGGAACACCAGCACCGGCCGGCCGAACATGCCCCACCGGGCGATGGTGATCTCCTGGTTGAGGCGGCTGGAGAACCACCGCTGCACAGTCTTCACGCGGTCACTCGTAGAAGAACTTCTGTGGGCCGGGGAATATCCATGACAGCCCTTCCCGTAGCCGGTCGCGCCAGTTTTCCCAACTGTGCCCGTCCCGTGCTTCGACGTAACGCACGGCCATGCCGGCCGCCTCGAACGTGGGAACCATGGACCGGTTCCGTATGATCAGCGGCTCGTACACGCCGCAGCTCACGAAGACCCGGTCGGCGACCCGCCGGGGCGCGGCACGGTACCGGTTGACGAACCGTACTACCGGCTCGAACGCCGGCCCGCCGCCGTGGTCGTTCCCGATGTCGGTGAACACGAACGAGCCGGACTGCAGCAACAGCGAGCCGTACACGCCGGGGTAGCGGTACGCGGCGGACAGCGCCGCGACCGCGCCGAAGCTCGCGCCCATCAGGCACCGCGCCGACGGCCCGCCCGCGAGCGGGAACTCCTCCTCCAGCCGCGGTACCAGCTCGGCGGTCAGGTAGCGCGCGTGCGCCGCGGAGTTCGCGTACTCGGCCAGCCGGTCGCCCGGGTGCACGAACGCCACCACGGTCTCCGCCACGTCCAGCTGGTGGATGAGGTTGTCGAGCACCGTCTGGGCCGCCGCGTACTTCAGGTAGTCACCACCGTCGTGGACGATCAGCAGCGGGTAGCGGGCGATCCGCCGGAACCGGGCCGGCAGGTAGAGCGTCACCTGGCAGCCGCGCCGCAGCGCCCGGCTGGGCACGGTCAGCTCGACCAGGGAGCCGGGACGCGATTCCGGGTCGGGCCTGGTCCACTCGGGCACCTGGTATCCCCGGGCATAGCAGACCGAGGTGCTGCCCAGCGGACTGTGCGCGAGGCGGGAGTTCAGCGGGTCGTTGATGCGCTCGCCGCGCCCGTCGCGGGAGATCTCGAGCTGGTACTCGACCCTGGAGCCGTCGGGCAGTTCCAGCACCAGGTACCACAGGTCGGTGCCGCGCAGCCGGCGAAGCGGGATGCGCTCGGGCAGCCCGAAGATCCGGTGCACCAGATGGACCCCGTCGGCCTCGCCCTGGTACAGGAACGTGCACCGGGCGCCCTCGACGATGGGCACCTGGTAGCGCGCAAGGAACCTGCTCACGGCGACCGGATCGAGGGGCCTGCGCTCCCTGAGCCGGTTGATCGCGAGCTTGCGGCGGACGGCGGGAGGGCCGTCGACGGTGGTCAGGCTGCCTCCCCGGTGGTGACGTGCCCGTCCGGCGCGAGCACCCGCATGCCCGGCGGCCAGATGCCGTCGCTGCCGGTGTCGATCCTGGTCCCGGTTTCCAGCAGGACGCAGCGGGCCGGAGCGAACCTGCGGGCGAAGACGGACATCCGCGGCGCGTCGTCGAGCAGCAGCCGGGCGCGGGCATGCGGCAGCGGCACCACGCCCCGCAGCACCGACAGGCCGCTGCCGTGGATCTCCGGGTGGCCGGGCCCGCGTGCCGAGCGGTCGTGGAACAGCACGATCCGCTCGGCCAGTGCCATCGCCCCCGCGGACCAGGCGATCACCGGTGAGCGCAGCGACGCCGCGACGTTGAACAGGTGCAGCACGTCGGCCAGCACGCCCACATGCCCACCGGCCACCACCAGGGCGGCGGCGTCACCGAGCAGTGCGGCCACCTCAGCGCGGTGCTCGGCGATCACCGGGCGCTCGTGCGGCGGCAGTTCGGCGTAGAACTCACCACGGACTGCGCCGACCCGGCGCAGGTGCGCGGCGTCCAGGTCGCGTACCGCGCCGATCGCCTCGGCCAGGATGTCGGCGCGCAGCCGGCCGTTGCCGCTGCGGCGCTGCACAGCGTAGACCGCCTGCAGCGCATGGTCGAGGCGGAGCAGGTAGCTGTCGGCGACCTCGTCGAGCACCTCGGCCAGCCTGCGCTCGCCCGCGGCGAACAGCGCATCCCGCTCGGTCACATCGAGCCAGCGCCGGTACAGACCGAGGTTCACATCGCGGGAGCCAAGCACCTTGCCCAGTTCGCCGTCGTCGCTCTCGCGTTCCTGCCACCCGGCGGTGACCGTGGCGATCGGCCCCTCCGGGTACAGCGACCAGGCGACCGCCTCCAGGGTGGGCCTGCGCTGCGGGCCTAGCAGGGTAACTCTCACGAGGCGTAGACGTGCAGCGAGCGGCCCACCGTGTCGAGCATCCCGCGCAGCGTGTCGTAGTCGGGGTGGCGCATCCGCACGTAGGCGTTGGCCATGTACCCGGCCGCCACCGGCTGCGTCGCGGTGCCCGGTGGGGGCAGGTGCGAGTCGATCACCCACTCGCCGAACTGCTGCTGCAGTTCCCCGGCGCCCGAGTAGCCGGTGATGCTGCCGTCCCGCTCGGGCCGCAGCGCGACCATCCCGCTTGCGTACCGCCGCGACGGCGCCGCGGCGGTCTCACCGCGGATGATCGCGTTCGCCCATGCGGTGTAGATGTCCATCTCGTTGCCCGCGGAGTACAGGTCCCACGCGCCCACGCCCGGCGGCCTGCAGCCGATCTCGGAGAACTTCAGTCCTTTCGGGCCGAAGAACCACTCCATGTGTGTCGCCGACGTCCCGATCCCGAGGGCGGCGATGACCCGGCGGCCCATGTCCCGCAGTTCCGCGTACTCCGGGGCGGTGTCGATCCGGTTGGTGGAGATGAACTGCGGCGATATCCACCGGGTCCGCATCGCCTCGAGCACGTTCGGGTAGTAGTGCGAGACGAAGTCGACGGCCACCTGGCCGTCGATCGTGATGGTGTCGTAGAAGCCCTCGTGGCCCTCCACGAACTCCTCCACGGCGATCGACTCCACGCCCTGGCCACCGAACACGCCCAGGGCGTGCTCCAGGCCGGCCGGGTCGTCGGCCCGCATGGTGTCCAGGGCACCGGCCCCGCTGCGCGGCTTGAGGATCAGCGGGTAGCCCACCCGCTCGGCGAACGCGACCACCTCGGCCGCGGTGCCCGCCCCGGCCGAGGCGGCCGTGGGCACACCGGCCTCGCGCAGCGCCTGCTTCATCGACGGCTTGTCCCTGCACAGCCAGGCCGTCCGCACCGACGTGCCCGGGATCGTGCAGGCCTCCCTGACCTGCGCGGCGGCCATGGTGTGCGCCTCGATCGTCGCCTCGAGCCTGTCCACCCATAGCTTGTCCTGCACCCAGCGGACCGCCGCCGCCATGGCTGCCACATCGGTGACGGAACGCACCTGCTCGTAATGGTGCAGCCAGCCCTTCAGCTCACCGTCCAGAGCGTCGGCGGGATACTCGCCGATGCCGATCACGGTCGCCCCGGCCCCGGCCAGCGCGCGGGCGAAGTGCCGCTGGCTGGACGGGAAGAACGGCTCGACGAAGACCACGTTCATGCCTGGAATGCTAGTGCCAGCCCGGGGGTGGGGGCTGGTGCCGCCCCCCTGCTTGACTGGCGCCGGTCCGGCAGGGTAAGCCCCCTGGCATGACGGTTGTCGCCTTTGCCGCGCCTTACTTGCTCGACGCGACCACGCGGTTCGCCGAATCCGCCGCCGCTCTGCCCGGCGTCGAACTGGCGCTGATCACCTGCGAACCGGCCGACCGCGTCCCTGAGCCGCTGCGCGGCTCGCTGGCCGCGCACTGGCGGATCGACGACCCGCTCGACACCGGGCAGATCGCCCGGGGCGTCGCGGCGATCAGCGAGCACGTCGGCCCGGTGCGGCGGCTCATCGGGGTGTTCGAGCACCTGCAGGTGCCCCTCGCCCAGGTGCGGGAGCAGTTCGGCATCCCCGGCATGGACGCGGCGACCGCGCGTAACTTCCGGGACAAGGCGCAGATGAAGTCCGTGCTGCGCGCCGCGGGGGTGCCGTGCGCCAGGTACCGGCTGGCCGAATCCGCGACCGCGGCGGCCGGCTTCGCCGACGAGGCCGGCTACCCGCTGGTGGTCAAGCCGCCCGCCGGGGCAGGTGCCAAGAGCACGTTCCGGCTCGACGACGCCGGCGACCTGAAGGTGTGGCTCGACGCCGCCCCGCCGACGCCGGGCAGCCCCGCGCTGCTCGAGGAGTTCCTCAGCGGCGACGAGGGCTCCTACGACAGCGTGATGACCGACGGGCAGCTCGTCTGGGACTCGGTGTCCTGCTACCTGCCCACGCCGCTCGAGGTGCTGCGCAACCCGTGGATCCAGTGGGCGGTGCTCATGCCCAGGGACATCGGCGGCCCCGAGTACGACGACATCAGGGCGATCGCGCCGACGGCGCTGCGCGCGCTCGGGCTGCGCACCGGGCTGACCCACATGGAATGGTTCCGGCGGCCCGACGGCACCGTCGCCGTCTCCGAGGTCGCGGTGCGGCCGCCGGGCGCCCAGATCAGCTCGATGCTGTGCTACGCGCACGACTTCGACCTGTACCGCGCCTGGGTGCAGCTCATGGTGTACGGCGACTTCACGCCGCCCGAACGTGCCTGGTCGGTCGGCACGGTGTTCCTGCGCGGCCAGGGGACGGGGCACATCCGGGGGGTACACGGCCTCGCGGAGCTGCCGCCCGAGATCCGCGCCCTCGTCGTCGAATCCCGCCTGCCGCAGGCCGGCCAGCTGTCCTCGGCCAGCTATGAGGGCGACGGGTTCGTGATCGTCAGGCACCCCGACACCGCCGTCGTCACCGACGCGCTGCGGCGGCTGGTCACCACCGTGCGCGTCGAGCTGGGCTGACCACGATGAACATTGTCATGATCTCCCCGGGATACCCGGCCGAGATGGCCTTCTTCGCCCGTGGGCTCGCATCCGCCGGGGCCACGGTCATCGGCGTGGGCGATCAGCCGCCGCACGCCGTGCCGGGCCCGGCACGGGAGGCGCTGGCGCACTACGTGCAGGTCGGCTCGCTGGCCGCGGGGGACGAGGTAGCCGCCTCCGTGCGGGACCTGGCCAGGCACGTGACCCTCGACCGGATCGAGTGCCTGTGGGAGCCGTACATGATGCTCGCCGCGCGGCTGCGCGAGGAACTCGGCCTGCCCGGGCTGACCATGCGGCAGACCGTTCCGTTCCGGGACAAGGAGCTGATGAAGGCGGTCCTGGACGAGGCGGGCCTGCGCACGCCCGGGCACCAGAGCACGGAGACGGTCGCGGGCGTGTGGGCGGCCGCGGAGCGCCTCGGGTACCCGCTCATCGTCAAGCCGATCGCCGGCGCCGGGTCGGCGGACACCTACCGGGCCGACTCACCCGCTGACCTCGACGCCATCCTGCCGATGGTCCGGCACGTGCCACAGGTCATCGTCGAGGAGTTCATCGACGGCGAGGAGTTCACCTACGACACCATCTGCGCCGGTGGCGCGGTGCTGTTCGAGAACATCTGCTGGTACCGCCCGCGACCGCTGCTCACCAAGCTGCACGAGTGGATCAGCCCGGTCATCGTGTCCCTGCGCGACCTGGACGCGCCGGACCTGCAGGCCGGCCGCGCGCTCGGCGCCGCCGCGGTGAAGGCGCTCGGGTTCCGCGACGGGTTCACCCACATGGAGTGGTACCGCAAGGCCGACGGCGAGGTGGTGTTCGGCGAGATCGGCGCCAGGCCGCCCGGCGGGCGGATGGTCGACGCGATGAACTACGCCACCGACGCCGACTTGTTCGTCGGCTGGGCGCAAGCGATCACGCACGGGCGGATCTCGCAGCCGGTCGAGCGGCGCTACAACGCCGGCATCATTTTCAAGCGCGCCGAGGGTGCGGGCCGGATCACCGGGTACGCGGGCCTGGATCACCTGATGGCGGAGTTCGGCGAGCATGTGGCGGCCATCGACCTGCTGCCCGTCGGCACCCCCCGGCGGGACTGGCGGGCCGTCACCATCTCCGACGGGATGGTCGTGGTCCGCCACCCGGAACTGGCCAGGACCGTCGAGATGACCGAACGGTTCGCCGCGGACCTGCACCTGTACGCGGGCTGACCCGGCACTGCTAGCCCGGGGGACGACCCCCGGAACCCCCGCTGGCCCCCGGCCCGGTTCCTCCGTCACCGGGCCGGGGCCGGGTAGCGTCGCTGGTTATGACCGTTGGGCAGGCACCGGGCGGTGCGGGGCACCCCGGAGAAGAGCGGCTCGCGGCGGCGGTCGCGCGGGTGCTGCCATCGGTGCGCGCCGACCTTGAGCGGCTGGTCCGGATCCCGTCGGTGTCGGCGGATCCGGCGGCAGCGCCGCATCTGGCGGCCAGCGCCAGGGCGGTGGCGGCACTGCTGCGCGCCGCCGGGCTGCCCGAGGTCGAGGTGGTCACCGCCGGCGCCGGCCAGCCCGCCGTGCTCGGGCACCGGCCCGGGCCCCCCGGCGTCCCCACCGTCCTGCTGTACGCGCACCACGACGTGCAGCCGCCCGGCGACGCCGCGGCCTGGGACAGCGACCCGTTCGGGCCGGCCGAACGGGACGGCCGCCTGTACGGACGCGGCGCCGCCGACGACAAGGCCGGCGTTGCGGTGCACCTGGCCGCGCTGCGCGCCCACGGCGACCGGCTCCCGGTCGGGGTCACCGTGCTGGTGGAGGGCGAGGAGGAGATCGGCTCGCCCGCGCTGCCACAGTTCCTCGCCGCCTACTCCGGCCGGATCCGGGCCGACGTGCTTGTGCTCGCCGACTCGATCAACTGGGCGGCCGGTGTCCCGGCGCTGACCACCTCGCTGCGTGGCGGGGCCAACGTCACCGTGGAGGTGCGCACCCTGAAGCACGGCGTGCACAGCGGGGCATATGGCGGCCCGGTCCCCGACGCGCTCACCGCGCTGTGCCGGCTGCTGGCGACCCTGCACGACTCCCGCGGCGACGTGGCGGTCGAAGGCCTGGCCCGCGGCCGCGCCGACCCGCTCGACCTGACCGAGGAACGGCTGCGGGCCGACGCCGGGCTGCTGGACGGGGTGCACCTGATCGGCACCGGCAGCCTCACGCAGCGGCTCTGGGCCCACCCAGCGATCGCGGTCATCGGCGTCGACGCCCCGGCGGTCGGCGCGGCCTCGAACACGCTCATTCCGGTCGCCCGTGCCAGGGTGAGCCTGCGGGTAGCCCCCGGCGACGACGCAGCCAGGGCACGCGAGGCCCTCGTAACGCACCTGAAAACATCGGCGCCATGGGGCGCGCACGTGACCGCCGAGCCCGGCGGCACGGTCGCGCCCTATTCCGCCCGCGCCGGGGGGCGCGCGTACCGGGCCGCGCACGCGGCCCTGGCCAGCGCGTGGGGGAGGCCAGCCGTGGACATCGGCGTCGGCGGCTCCATCGGGTTCGTCACCGCCTACGCGGCGGCCTTTCCTGACGCCGAGATCCTCATCACCGGGGTCGAGGACCCCGGTACCCGGGCGCACGGCGCGAACGAGAGCCTGGACCTGGCGGTGTTCGAGCGGGCCTGCCTGGCCGAGGCGCTGTTGCTGCGCAACCTGGCCGGGGGCAGCTAGGAGTCCAGGTTGCCGGGAGCCCGGTGGTTACCGGGCGAGGGGATCAGAGCGCGACGGGTGGCTGGGCGCCGTGCCACGGCCGGGCTGCGAGAACGGCGAGGTGGAACGCGACGAGTGAGTCCTCCAGGGCGGGGATGTCGCGAATCCGGTCGCCGCGGACCTCGGCGCGCACGAGTTCGGCCGTCGCGCCGGCCAGCGCAAGGTAGGCCTCGTAGGGAACGGCTGGCCAGGACGGGTTGTCGCGCCGCGCACGTTCGTGCCACTTGCGGGTCATCCGGGCGAAGCTGTGCTGCGCCACCTCGAGCCGCTGGACCGCCCGGGCCCCGGCGCCCGGCATGTCGATGTAGAAGGCGCGGGCGAACGCGGGCTCGGCCGCCAGAAAACCCAGGAACGCGGCGATGCTCGCGCGCAGCGCCGCTTCGGCACTCATGTGCGCGGGCTGGTGCCGTCCCGCGGCGGCCACCCGTTCGGTCATCAGCCTGCCCCCCTCGCGCGTGGCGGCGAGGAAACAGTCCTCCTTGTCCGCGAAGTGGGCATAGAACGCGGCCCTCGACACCCGGGCGCCGCGGACGATGTCCGCCACCGTGACGTCGCTGAAACCGGTCGCCGCAACCGCGGCGATCACCGACCGCAGCAGCCGCTCGCGCTGCGCCGCGCGTACCGTCTCGGGCGGCAGGCCGTTCCTGCCGCGGGGGAGCCCAGGCTCACCCTCGTGGGTGCGCGCGAGCAAGCCCTCTTGTCTGGTGGCAGGCACGCTCCTAAACTTATCTAACGCACATAAGTACGTCATCGTACTTATGTGAGGCACGGGAACCAGGCGGCCAGAGCCAAGCCGAGAAGGCCCGTCATGAGAGCGCAACGGCCCCGTGTTGTGCCGTTCGCGGCTCAGCTCACCGCGCTGTCCAAGGTGCCGCCGGGGGTGTTCGCGTACTTGAAGGCGCACGCTGCCTCGGTGCAGAGCGCCGCCGCCGAATCTCCCGGCCAGTGGCAGACCTGGTACTGGATCTGTTTCGCCGGGGTGATCATCTTCCTGCTCAGCATCCCGGTCCTGCGGGGACGCTGGAAGCCGTCTGACGCCCGCCGGGACGAGCAGGAGCACGAGGCGATGGTCGAGGCCGAACTGGCCAAGATCAGCGCCTGAGCCAAGCGCGCCTTTGCCCCTGGCTGTTCGCGGGCGCACGTCCGCGAACAGCCAGGGCGCGCGCTATGGCTGTCTGATGAAACCGTCTATCAGCTCAAATGCCTGCTCTTCATAGTCCGTGGAGTGATCAAGCCAGGTGATGGACTTATCGCGCCGGAACCATGCAAGCTGCCGTATTGCAAACCGGTATATAGCGCGGCCGAGCTCTTCGGATAGCTCTTCCTCGTCGGCATATTCGCCTTGCAAGAAGCGAGCTATAAATCGATACTCGAGCCCGAGCGCCTCGAGTCTTTCAAACGAGACGCCTTCGCTCAGCAGATTCCTGACCTCTTGGACCATGCCTTCGTCAAGGCGCTTGCGGAGCCTGGATTTAATTCTCTCGCGCAGGACATCCCGTGGCCAGGTCAGGCCCAGTTGACAGAACTTGTACTGCGGGGCATTGACATGCGACGTATTGAAGGTAAACCCTTGTTCCCTGATCTCCACTGCACGAATTATGCGCCGCCTATTCCGTGGGTCAATAGTCTTTGCGGCATCCGGGGCCAGCTCGTTCAGAAGACCGTGCAATTCCTCGTCGCTCAGGCGCTCAAGCCGGTCGCGCAGCGCAAGATCGGGCTGTGCCCTGGTTAGCTGATATCCGTCCACCACTGACCGTACATATAGTCCTGTGCCGCCGACTATGATAGGGAGGTTGCCGCGGGCCGTGATTTCATCGATGAGAGTATAGGCGCTCTTCTGGAAGTCAGCCACGGAATATCGCCTGCCCAGATCCATCACATCGATCAGGTGGTGCCGTATTCCTTGCATCTCCTCGCGGGTGAGCTTTCCCGTGCCAATGTCGAGGCCGCGATACACTTGCCGCGAGTCCGCCGATATGATCTCGCCGCTGAACCGTAGGGCTACAGCCACGCCTAGCGCGCTCTTACCAGATGCGTTTGTGCCAACAATTGCTACAGCCTTGGCTTCGCTTGCCGCCAAGCTCGTTGCTGGATCACATCTTGCCTGATCGCCAACCGTCAAGACTGCTACTTCCTTCGTCGCGCAATTGCCCAAAGGCTCCCAAGGCCGAAAGTCCTGCTGCGAGCCGGGCGGGTTCGTCCACGTTAGTCAGGTGCCCGCAGGGCAAAGCAAGTGTAGCCAGTGCCTGTTCCCGCAGCGTGGGCTTGGACGCAGGGCAACGGCTGTAGAGGCAGGACTGGCGGATGACGGGGCGCTAGAGGCCGGTCCGGGCGGTGAGCCGTCCCGACTTCACGGCTGCTGCGAATGCCGCATAGTCCCTTTCGTTCTGGTCGGCGTACGCGGCGGAGAAGTCGGCTATCGCGCGGTCGAAGGCATCTCTTTTGCCCAGGTAGGAGGCGATGGCGATCCGGTCGCCCCACCGGGCGTGGGCGCGGGCCAGGGTCGCGGCGCAGACGCGCGCGTACAGCGTGGCGCCAGGAACGAGCAGGCTATCGACGTCGGCGCTGCCCTTCCAGTCGTGGAACTGGCGCACGTAGTAGTCGCGGGGCACCCCGTCTAGTCCCTTGATGCGGATCCAGCCCAGGAAGATGTCGGTCGCCGCCTGCATCAGCCGCTGGCCGGCCACCACGCGCTGGCCGTGGTGTCGATAGGTGCTCTTGCCGACGAACCGTTCCAGTACGGAGGCCTGCGCTTCTTTGGTCTGCAAGAACAACGGGTCGTCGTGGTCGCGGCCGAGCATCAGCATGATGTAGCAGCGGGTCCCCACACTGCCCACGCCGACCATCTTGTAGGCCGTGTGGACGTAGCGGTACTCCTCCACCGGGTGATGGTGCTGGCCGAGCGTGCGCCGGTAGCTGCTGAGCAGCTTTTTGATCAGAGGAACCGGGTCCTCCCACTCTGACCCCGGTGTGACGATGTCCTCGATCGGGATGATCAGGGGCGGGTCGGCGACGATCCGTAGCTCACCGTCGACCTCGGCTGCGCGCTTGGTGAACACCCGGGTGTTGTCCCGGCTATGTGCCTTGTTCACGTCCCGCTCGAAAGTCTGAGCCTCCGCCTTGGTGACTCTTTTGACGCGGGCCTCCTGGCGGACCAGCTTGAGCAGCATCCCGGCTTCCAGGTGGTCATACCAGGCGTCCAGGGCCCCCATCCCGGCGGCCTGACGCATGCGGTCCCGGTACTCGGCCACCCCGGCCATGACCACGGCACGGCGGTCAGCGGGGGAGAAGCCCCGGTCGCGGCCCATGATCTCGAAACTGGCCGCCAGGCGCTTGACATCCCATTCCCACGGGCCGGGCAGGGTCTCGTCGAAATCGTTGATGTCGAAGATCATCTGCCGCTCGGGAGTGCCGAACAGACCGAAGTTGGACAGGTGAGCATCGCCGCAAAGCTGCACCGTAATCCCGGACACGGGTGTGGCCACCAAGTCGGATGCCATGATCAGCGCGGCGCCCCGGTAGAAGGTAAATGGCGAGACCAGCATGCGGCCGTACCGGATCGGAACCAGTTGCGGCACCCGTGACGCCGCCTGCTCTTCAAGCAAGGCAACCGGATCCGGGCGGTCCGGCGCGGGTGCCCATCTGCCGTGGGCCGACCGTGGCGCCTCGGTTCGGGCGGCCCGCCCCCGGGCAACCCGCTGATCCACCGTCAGGTGCGCTCGCCGCCACGTCGACGCAAACGGCGGGGTCCGTGCCCCGGCCGTGTCAGCCATGGCGGGTCCCGCGGAGGCCGGATCTGCAGCCATGCTTACCTCCGGTCGTGCCGACTTTCCCGCGCGGGGCGTCCTTCCCCCGGGAGGGGTCCTGACTCAGGGAATCAGGCCACATGATCTACGGCAAGACCAGTGCACGGATCGGTACGACCGGATCATGGCGCTGATGCCCGCTTAAAGTAGTCAGCAATGAGCGCGCGCATTGATGAAGCCAAGAAGGCGATCCGCAGCCGGGTCTGGGATCTGCTGGTACAGGAACGTGTCGCTGAGCGCGGCGTCCACGGATACATTCCGGCGTTCGTGGGAGCCGAGGCAGCCGCCGACCGGCTCGCCGGACTTCCCGAGTGGCGGGCTGCCCAGGTCGTCAAGGCTGTCCCGGACCGCGCGCAGCAGCCTGTCCGGGAACGGGCCCTCCGCGACGGCAAGCTCCTCTACGTCGCAGTTCCCAGACTGGCCGCCGAATTGCCGTTCTTCGTCCTTGACCCGGCAGACGTCACCACGGCACCCGCCAGGGCCGCATCGCACCAGCATGCCGCCCGCCATGCTCGCAAGGTGGGCGTCCAGGACATGCGCCGCGTCGACATGGTGGTCTGCGGCAGCGTCGCGGTGAACCGGCGGGGCACTCGGCTAGGGAAGGGCGGGGGATATTCCGATATCGAGGTAGCACTGCTCCAGGAGGCCGGACGGATCGGTCCCAGCACGGTGATCGTGACAACCGTCCACCCGCTCCAGGTGATAGACGAGCCCATTCCCGAGACCGAGCACGACTTCAGCGTCGACCTCATCGTCACTCCCGACGAAGTCATCGAATGCGAACCACAGCGGCGTCCGACCGGCCTGTACTGGAACAACCTGACGCCTGCGAAAATCGCCGCCATACCCGTGCTCGCCGCCAGGGCAGCGGCAGCTAGGCGCAGCTGACGCCTGCCGCCTTGTGACTGATCTGGGGGGCCCCAGCACCTGCAAGAACCCCGGCGAGGTGATGCCTTGCGCTTCGCGACCACCGGCGCTGGGCGGGTTAGCCTGGGAGAGTGCTGCCGCCGTCCACGCCGGACCTGATCGCGCTGGATCTGCTGGATTCCATCGCCGAGCTCGGCAGCCTGGGCCGGGCGGCCAGCCGTCACCGCATGTCCCAGCCTGCGGTCAGCATGCGGATGAGCCAGCTGGAACGCAGGCTTGGCCTCACCTTGCTTCAGCGCAGCTCGGCGGGTGCGCGGCTTACCCCGGCTGGTGAGCGGGTGGTGGCGCTGGGCCGGCGGGTACTCAGCGAAACCAGGGAGCTGATGGCCGGGGTGGAGGCCCTGGTGGCCGAGGAGAACTCACATCTGCGGGTCGCGGCCTCGCTGACGGTGGCCGAGTACCTGCTCCCCGGTTGGCTGGCGACACTGCACCGTCAATCCCCGGACGCGATCCTGGCCGTGGAGGTGACGAACTCGGCGCAGGTCACTGTGAGGGTGCGCGAGCATCACGCCGATGTGGGATTCGTGGAGGGCCACCAGCCCCGGCTGGAGGGGATGAAGACTACGGTGGTGCGCACCGATCACCTGGTGATGGTGGTGGACCCATCACACCCGTGGGCGCACCGGCGGTCCCCGGTGACCGGGGCCGAGTTGGCGGCGGCCGAACTGATCGTCCGCGAGCCGGGATCGGGCACTCGGCAGGTTCTTGAAAACACCCTTGGCGCCTTCGGCGGTCTGCGTTCCCACCTGGAGCTGGGCTCGACCGCGGCGATCTTGGCTGCCGCCCGCCGCGGCGAAGGACCCGCGGTGCTCAGCGCCCTGGCCGTCGCCGACGACCTCGACACCGGCCGCCTGGTCGCTGTGCCGACCGAGGGGATCAGGCTGACCAGGTCGCTGCGGGCGGTATGGCCCACAGACCGGCCAATGCCGCCCCTGGCCAGGCACCTGCTCAGCATCGCCGCATCATAAGCCAGGATTGGCAGCTGCCGATGGCCTCGGGTGCGCATAACCGCGGCCTGCGTCACCCATCGTGACGCCTCGGCGGGCCGCTGGTCATCCGCCTGCGGGCGTTGATCGTGGAGGAGATTCGACCGCTGGGAATGGCCTCTTTTCAGGCTAATCCGGCCGACTGTCAGCCGCCGGGCAGGACTGGCTATCTGCGGCTATAAGCGTGGCTGAGGGGTGCATCAGTGACTAGGGGCTACCCAATGGCAGCGGCGCGGCACAGCCTGGAACCAGGAGCAGCGCTCATCCCCGCCGCGGAAGGCGGCAGGCGCACTCGGAGGAGATGATTATCATGACCGGTTCTAACCTGGCAGCCATCGTCATTCCGATCGTCGTGATGTTCAGCCTCGGTGCGTGGATCGTGATGGTCTTCCACGCCGACAGCCACCCCGTCTGGCGGGACCGCACGGCGGCCACCCCGAACAAGGCCCTGACCCCCCGAGGCCAGCAGGTATCACCGCACCTCCCGCACCGGCCGTACCCTGCCGGGACGGTGCAGCGGGGCCCGGTCAGGGTGGCGCACCGGTAAGCGCGGCACGGCGCAAATAGCGATGGGCCAGGCCAGCTGCACGTTGCCCGTCAGCCTCTGAACCGGCTGATGTTGAAGGCCTGCACCTTCCGGAGGAGCCCGATGAGCGGGTCGGAGGACCTCATCACGTGCTCCGCTGTGTCCACGACCGTCCTTGGGAGGAGGCTTTCCACTCTTGCCAGGGCCAGCCGCGTCGTCCCCACGAGGCGGGGATGGATGAGATCCTCGGTGGTATGGCACTGGGCCGGCCGGAACTCCTCCCGCCGGACCTGCTGGTGCTCGAACCACTTGCCCGCTGATCCGAGGCAGTTGTGGCACGCAGGGAGTGGCTCGGGCGACGTGAGATAGGACAGCAGCCGGTCGCGGAATTCCGGCGAATCGTCGATCTTGATGCCGTTGCGGTATGTGGCCCCCGGGCCGAGCGACATTCCCTTCGGGATCATGTAGCTCTGCGGGCACTTGAAGAACCACCCATTGGCAACCGTGTGACATCTCCACCGGTGTGCTTCGTTGCAGATCGCGTAAATCTTTTTCACCAGCGAAGGGTCGTCGGTTCCCTGTTCGGGCTTGGCAAGGCCATATGGCGTTACGGGGTCCGGTTTCATGTCCTCGGTGAAGGGAGGCGCCAGGGCGCCGTATCGTGCCATGGACGAGCAATGGACGAAGCGGCCGGCGCCAGCCGAGATACTGGCGGTGGCCAGGTCCACCGTAGCCTGCGCGGTGTTCTTGAACACAAATGAGGGGGAGAAGATGCTCAGGCCGTCATAGGCAGCCGAAGCACAGTGATAGACCAGGTCGGCACCTGATAGCAGATGCGCGTATGATCCACGGTCGCAGCAGTCGGCGGCGAGGAGATCGGCCCCGGCTGGGACGTTGCGCTCAGTGGCGCCAGACAGGTTGTCGATTCCGCATACACGCCAGCCGCTATCGGAGAAACGATCGGCCAGATGGCTGCCAAGAAAGCCAGCG